>NZ_FVZF01000014.1 GCF_900168265.1 Salegentibacter salarius
ACGCTACTTTTATGCGGATGAAAGATGATTATATGCAAAATGGGCAATTAAAACCCGGGTATAACCTTCAGGCCTCCACCAATAATCAGTTCATCACCAATTATACCTTAGCCCAAACCACCGCCGATACCACTACCTTAAAAGACCACTTGCAAGATCACATAAACTCCTACGATCAAACACCTCAAAGCCTTACCGCAGATGCCGGCTATGGCAGTGAAGAGAATTATACCGATTTAGAAGAAAAGCAAATTACTGCTTATGTGAAATACAACTACTTCCACAAAGAGCAACGCGATAAAAAGCACCGAGAAAACCTATTTCATCCAGACAATCTGTTCTATAATAAAGAAACCGATACGTATTATTGCCCGATGGGCCAGGCGATGAAGAAAGTAAAAAGTTATAAGAGTGAAACCACTACCGGTTTTAAGCAGCAGATCCATCGTTACCAGGCCGCCAACTGCAAGGGGTGCCCTTTGCGGGGCAGCTGCCATAAAGCTAAAGGGAACAGGACTATCGAACGTAATCACAACCTGATTCGCCACAAGGAAAAGGCCAGGAACCTACTACTAAGTGAAGCGGGAATAGCACATCGCAAAAGAAGGTGTTGGGATGTAGAAGCTGTGTTTGGAAACATCAAGCAAAACATGGGCTTTAAGCGGTTTATGTTGCGGGGAATGGATAAAGTAACTACTGAAATAGGATTAATAGCTATGGCGCACAACTTAAGAAAATTCAGTATAGCATAAGAGATGGGGGCTCATTGCCTTTTTTCATCAGAAAGAAAATTTACAAAAAGAAGAAGTGCTTCATCTCACAAAACTTTTATCAATAAAAAAAGGCCATCTAAATACTTTTTAGACAGCCTCTTTTTCATGGAATCCTTTAAACGTCATCCTGAATTTATTTCAGAGCTTGCCCCGATTTTTATATCGGGGATCTAAGTTGTAGCTAATCAAAACATGTTAGAAGCTGAAACAAGTTCAGCTTTACGGGTAGCTAGACTTTTATTATAGCTTCTTTTATATTGAAATATTCTGGTTGAAATTGCGTTGTGCCTATCTAATGCAAAACATCTAACTCCAGTTTTTCGGAAGAATTAGCCTGCACTTTTTTAAATTCAGCTTCATTACCTTCAATATTCTTATTCCAGAAAGGAATCATTTTTGAAAGTTTTTGTTGCCATTCATTAGATTTTACTTGTTCCGGAAAAGCAGTATTAATAACTTCCAGCATAATAGAAACCGCTACAGAAGCTCCCGGAGACGCACCAAGTAAAGCGGTAATAGAGCCATCTTTGCTATGTACTACATCGGTGCCAAATTCTAAAACGCCTCCTTGCTCTTCATCTTTCTTGATGATTTGAACTCTTTTACCGGCTACTTTCAACTCCCAATCTTCTGCCTTTGCGTCTTTTATAAATTTTCTAAGGTCGTCCATCCTGTCTGAATGATCCATGGTTACTTGTTTCATTAAATATTGGGTGAGTGGTAAGTTGTGCCAGAAAACACCCCACATAGAAGAAATATTATCTTTATTTATGCTTAAAGGAAGATCTAGTTTAGAACCTTCTTTTAGAAATTTAGTGGTAAATCCTGCAAATGGTCCAAAAAGCAACTCTTGTTTTCCATTTATATATCTTGTGTCTAAATGCGGTGTAGACATTGGTGGAGCGTCTGGTCCCGCTTTACTGTAAACTTTGCCTAAATGTTTTTCTATTACTTCCCGGTTTTTACATACTAACCACTGCCCATCTACCGGAAAGCCACCATAACCATCTTTTTCTTCAATCTCTACTTTTTGAAGTAAGGGGAGAGCGCCACCACCGGCACCAATAAACACGTGTTCTGCGTCATAATAAGTTACTTCTCCGGTGTCCAGATTTTGAGCTTCTACCGTCCACTCCAGGTTTTCATCTGGGTCTACATCTAAAACATGGGTATTTCTTAAAACGGGGACATCAAATTGTTCTTCTAAAATCTTGATATATTGTTGGGTGATCTCTTCAAAATTAACCTCAGTTCCAATTTCCATCCTCGTACCGGCCATTTTCTCGTTCTCTCGTCCTTCGACAATTAATGGGAACCATTCTTTTAATTTCTTCGGGTCTTCAGAAAACTTCATTTCTTCGAACATTGCTGTTTGAGTTAAAGCTTTAAAACGCTTTTTAAGAAATTCAATATTATCATTTCCCGTAACCCAGCTGTGGTGTGGTACCGAATGAATAAACTTTTTAGGATCTTTAACCAGGTTTTGTTCTACCAGGTAAGCCCAGAATTGTTTACTGGTTTCAAACTGGCTGAATATTTCAATGGCTTTGCTAATATCGATGCTGCCATCAGGTTTTTCTGGGGTGTAATTAAGTTCGCATAAAGCAGAATGGCCGGTTCCGGCGTTGTTCCACGCTCCAGAACTTTCTTTGGCTACCTCACCTAGCTTTTCAAATATGATTATTTTAAGCTTTGGATCAACTAATTTCAGCATTAAAGTGAGCGTTGCACTCATAATTCCACCGCCTACGCAAATAAGATCGTAGTTATTTTCTTCAAGTACTTTTTGATTCATGGTTTGGATTTTCTCAAATTTAGAAAAACAGAAAACCAATCTTAGCCAATAAAATATTAAAGCTCGAGAGTTAACAGAAACTCCGAAAGCATTAATTATTCTATGGTTGAGGTCTCGTATTGAAGTTTTTCCTCCTTGCTTTTAACTTTTTGAATACTTCTGTTTAATAATATGCTAATAACAAGGGCGATGATGATTAGCCCGGTAAAAACATAAAATACTGGGATATAACTTCCGGTTCTCGTGTAAATTTGTGAAACCAGGGTAGGGCCTATAAGTCCGCCCAAAGACCAGGTGGTTAAAAGATAACCGTGAATTGCTCCCAGTTCTTTAGTGCCGAAGAGATCTCCTATAAAGGCCGGAAGATTAGAGAATCCGCCACCGTAGCAACTTACCACTAAAAAGATGAAAATTTGAAAAATGAATGCGCTGGTAATGATGGGAAGTGTAATAAAGGCAACCAGTTGAATGATAAAGAAAATAATAAAAACTTTTGGGCGTGAAATATAATCTGAAGCTGCTGCCCAACCTAATCTTCCGCCGCCATTAAATATTCCCATAATTCCTACCATTGTGGCTGCCGCCCCGGCCGATAACCCAACGATGTTTTGTGCCATAGGAGATGCTACCGAAATCATCATAATCCCTGCGCTGGTATTTATAAGCATCATAGTCCATAACATCCAAAAATGTTTAGTCCTAACAGCTTCACCGGATGTTGCTTGGGATAAGTCTTTTTTTATTTTCCTGGTTCCGGCTTTGACAGCTGCCTTCATTCCTGCCGGCATCCAGTTTCTTGGGGGTGGTGCGATATAAGATGCACCAAGCATCATTAAAACAAAATAAGAGATCCCTAAAATATAGAAGGTGTAACTTATCCCTATAGATTCTATTAAACTTGCAGCTACCGGTGCTGTTATCAGTGCGCCGGTACCAAAACCAAGTACTGCCATTCCTGTTGCCAGTCCACGTTTATCGGGAAACCACTTCACTAATGTTGAAACGGGTGCTATATAACCAATTCCCAGCCCCAGGCCACTTAAAAGCCCGTAAGAGAGTAGAAATCCCGTTAAGGAATCCATAGAAATTGCGAAACCGGAGCCTGCCTGGCCCAGACCAAATAATACCGCGGCGAGCATAGCCGATTTTCTAGGACCACTTCTTTCTACAAATTTTCCGAATAATGCTGCGGAACCTCCACCAAGAACCATCATTATTGTAAACGCGGTGGTAACCGAAGCCATAGACCATCCTTTAGTTTCAACAAGAGGTTGCGTGTAAACGCTGTAAGCGTATGCCGCACCAATAGAAATATGAATAAAAACTGCGGAAGCGGCAATTAGCCATCGGTTTTTCGCGGTGGTGGTGTCCATTTATAGAGAATTTTTTAATGTTATAATGCTATTAAGCTGAATAAGATAACAAGTATAAGTTTTTATTGTGAAAATTAATATGAAATGACTGTATTCTTAGAAATGATATAATAAAAAAGCCCGCAATTTTTTAATTGCGAGCTTTTAGTTTCTTAAATAAAATGCTGAATTAACTTACGCTTTCTTCACTGCTGTCTGTTTCTTCAGTTTTAATATTTTCTATTTCTTTTTGTTCCTCTTTTCGCTCTTTCAGGAAATCTTTTAATTCTTTCCCGTACATAGATTTTTTCACCTTTGGTTCCAAAGAATTATAAATAGTATCCAGGTATTTAATATTAGCATCAAAAACTTCAGAAAGGGCTAAATAAGGAGCCACTTCCAGGTCTTTGTTGTTAATCGCGAAATTTACTGTGTAGAGGTATTTTCTTTTAAGCAAGCTTTCATATTGCTTATTTACTTCTATTAATTTTTCTTCATTTTCTTCTTTCTGTGCTTCAAAATTTTCCTTAATTAATTCCAGGTTTTTGTCATTGAAGCGTGTCATCATCTTGCGATATTCTTCCAGTTTTTCCTGGTTTTTTGCGCCGATTATCTCTGCATCGGTTACAAACTTTTCTAAAGTGGTATTAATGGTCACTTCTCCTTCTTCAGCAAAGAAATCTATGCGATCGTCATACTGAGAGTTGTCTACCTTTTTAAGATAAAGGTACATTACCTGCGGGCTTTCAATAAAAGTTTCCAGGCTTATATTAGCATTGCCGTTAACTTCTACCGAATCTACATCTACCATAAGCGTATCTTCTATCTTTTGAAGATAAACGGTTCCTTTTTTAAGGCCTTCAATATTAGCGTTTACGATAAGGTTGCTTTCTTTATTGTTACAAGAACTTAGGGCAATAATTGCCAGTAAAAGAATGCTAATTTTTTTCATTGTTTATAATTTTCTGTCGATGTAGGAATTTTCACAAGCTGATAAATATACTTCTGTGTATTCCCAATTTTTTGTATTCAGAATTTATCTGGTTTCAGGTTTCTGATTCAGGCGGCAAATATCTTATAATTTTCTTTTCTAAACTAACTCCCGGCCGCGATTTGCATTAAAATAGTAGTTAGAATTGCACCATAGGTACCTACTACGTATCCAAAAACCGCAAGTAACACTCCTACCGTGGCAAGGGATGGGTGGAATGCCGCCGCAACAACAGGTGCTGAAGCTGCACCTCCAACATTAGCCTGGCTGCCTACCGCAAGGAAAAAATAAGGTGCTTTAATAAGTTTGGCGGTACCAAATAGAAAAATCACGTGAATAGACATCCATATAAGTCCGATACCGATGAGGCCCGGATTGTCGAAAACCATTCCGAGATCCATTTTCATCCCAATGGTTGCAACAAGAATATAAATAAAAATACTTCCTAATTTACTGGCACCGGCGCCCTCGTACTTTTTAAATCTAGTGAAAGAAAGAGCTATACCAATGGCTGTTGCAATAGTGATCATCCAGAAAAAGGAAGAAGAAAAGGAGGAAAGCGCACTTTTGCTATCGTTGAAAATCTCAAAATTTGCTAATAAGTATGCCGAAATCTCATCGGCTCCCCAGTGTGCAAGTCCAACCGCAACAAAAGCAAGTCCCAACATCACCATATAATCTGGCAGGCTTGGATTTCGGGTTACGCTGTCAGCATAATTGGAAACTTTATTTTTAAGTTCAGTTATGGCCGAGTTATCTGCTTTTAGCCATTTATCAATTTTTTCGCTTTTTCCAATACCCATAAGTAAACCTGCCATAAGCAAGTTAGCTACTACGATATCTACCAGTACCATCCCACCGTACAGTTCTGGATTATACTCATATATTTCCAGCATTGCTGCCTGGTTAGCTCCACCGCCAATCCAGCTTCCTGCAATAGTAGAAAGGCCACGCCAAATGGCGTCTGGACCAACGCCGCCAACAGTTTCAGGAGAAATTGCTGAAACAATTAAAATGGCAAGCGGGCCACCAACGATAATTCCAACGGTACCTGCGAAAAACATAATAAGTGCTTTTGGCCCAAGGTTAAAAATGGCTTTTAAATCTATGCTAAGTGTCATTAAAACCAGGGAAGCAGGCAAAAGGTAGCGGCTGGCCACGAAATAGAGTTGAGAGGTGCTGTCGTCTATTAATCCGAGCGAATTAAAGATCGCCGGAATTAAATAGCACATTAGAAGTGCAGGAACAACTGCATAGAATTTCTTCCAGAAACCCTCTTTTTGGGAAGAAGTGACAAACACAAAACCCAGGGCGAGCATTAAAAGTCCGAATACTATCGCGTCATTGGTAAAAACAGGTGTATCTTGCATTAGAAAAGTTTTAAGCGGCGCCAAAATACAATTTTTCTTAAACTCTTCTTAAGGATTATCGCTAATCCTGTACATTGATTTTAAACAATTCTCTTAACCTATTTGCCACACCATCTTCCTTGCCACTTTGGGTAACAATATTGGCAACTTCCAGCACTTCTCTTCTGGCATTTCCAACTGCTACGCCCATACCTACGCCTTTTATCATTTCTACGTCGTTATAATTGTCACCAAAAGCAATAGTTTGTTCAGGGCTTAGATCAAAATGGTTTTTAAGCAGAAATTTAATTGCGGTAAGTTTTGAAATCTCTTTGTTAGCAATTTCCAGATAAGTGGGTTTAGAACGGTATAAATGCAATTGATCTTGGAAGTTTTGGGATAGAAAATCTTTAATTTCATCTATATGCGCTTCATCACCCATGGCCATAATTTTGTGCGCCCCTTTGTTATCTTTTTTCCAGGAAGAAAGCACATCGCTATTCGACTTAATGTCTGGTTTTACTTTAGTGTTGTTTTCTTCACGTGCAGCCCATTGATCATACTGCGGAACATACCATTCGTCACTATGGTAAAGGCTCAAATGGCAATTCATATTCTTATTGAAATCACAAAGATTTTCAAGCGTATTTATTGGAATTTCAGTAGAGCTCACCGCTTTTCCGTTTACTAAGATCAAGCCGCCATTGTAGCAAATTATGGGTTGTTCGTTTATATCCAGATCTTCCTGAAGGTGTCTCATTGCCGCCGGCATTCTTGCCGAAATGAGCACGAAGGGCAGCTTATCTTTTAAATTTTTTATCGTTGAAATTGTAGCAGGAGATAATGCCCTGTCGTGGTTTAATAAAGTCCCGTCAATATCTGAGAAAACTATTTTGTATTCCATTATTCTTCTTTTTTATTCTTTGGGTGGCGATTTGCTTCTTTAAGTGCTTTATTTAGCATCCACTCTATCTGCCCATTGGTGCTCCTGAATTCATCAGCAGCCCATTTTTCAATGGCTTTCAGCATCTTTTCGTCAACTCTAAGGGCGAATGCTTTTTTATTACTCATTTTATTTAATTTCCAGATTTTTAATAAAATCGGTTAAAACCGGAATTAATTCGGGATGCAAGGGTAATTCAGGGTTATTATAGGTCTGGTAGTTTTTAGTCAAATCATTAGAAACTATTTCACGAAAAACGTGGTTCATATTCTCCAATAATACTAATTCTGAATTAAGAGCCGCGTTATGCAGTATTTTGGCTTGTTCTTCTTTTACCTGTGCATCATTTGTTCCGTTTATCACCAAAACGGAAATTTTGAGTTTGGCAATTTCTTCTGAAGGATCATATTTCATCCAGGAAGATAAAAAAGCTTGATTTTTAGGATGAAAAACCATTTCCAAAATATTCGGATACTCTGAAGTATTACCGTTTATCTTAATTTCCTGTAGGTTTTTAGTGATCTCATTTTCTAGCTGAGGTAATTGTGCCGAAAGTTGTTCTACTAAAATATTGTCTATACTTTCTCCTGGGCCCGCGAGCGAGATAAAAGCATCTGCATTATCTTTTGCAGCAATCATTCCTATTAACGAACCCTGACTATGTCCTGCAATAACATATTTGCTGAAGTTTTCTTTTTTAAAGTAGCTAAGAATATTTTTTACATCGGTTATAAAGTCATCGAATGAAATTGCTTCCAGGTTTAATTCCTGTGCTTTAATACTCCTTTTATCGAATCTGAAACTTGCTATTTTATTTTCAGCTAATTGATGAGCAATTTTTTTTGAAAAATCACTCTGCATACCACTTTGGTTGCCATCACGATTGGTTAAGCCCGAGCCCTGAATAAAAATCACCAAAGGAGGATTTTCATTATTAGAAGGCAGCGTGAGAGTTCCATCGGTAAGTTTATCTATAGAAATCTCTTCTTCAGAAAATGTTGTTTCCTGGGCGAAGGAGAAACAACTTCCGAAGAAAATTAAGATTAAACTAAATTTTAAATTTCTCATCTCTGTTTTTTTAATGATTTAAAGTACCGGCGTTAACTACCGGTGTAGCATCTTTGTCACTGCAAAGCACAACCATTAAATTGCTAACCATTGCTGCGCGTCTTTCGGCATCAAGGTCTACTAATTCTTTTTCGTTTAGCTGATGTAAGGCCATTTCTACCATACTCACTGCACCTTCCACAATTTTATGTCGGGCAGCAACAATGGCTGTTGCTTGCTGGCGTTTTAACATAGCGCTGGCAATTTCGTTAGCATAAGCCAGGTAACCAATTCTAGCTTCAAGCACTTCAATTCCGGCAATATTTAAGCGTTCTTCCAATTCTTTTTCGAGAGCATCGCTAACTTCATTTACACTGGAACGCAGGGTAATATCTTCATCTAAACCTTCGTCGGCAAAATTATCATAAGGATAGAGACTGGCAAGTTTTCTAACCGCAGCATCTGTTTGTACCACTACAAAATTTTCGAAATTATCAACATCAAAAGAGGCTTTATAGGTATCACGCACGCGCCAAACCAGGATAGTGCTTATCATTACCGGATTTCCTAATTTATCGTTCACTTTTAGGCGTTCGCTGTCAAAGTTTCTGGCACGTAAAGAAATTTTCTTTTTGGTATAAAATGGGTTAACCCAAAAAAGTCCGTTCTTTTTTACAGTACCCTTATAATCGCCAAAAAGTAAAAGTACCCTGGAGCCGTTTGGGTTAACCAGAATAAGTCCGGGAAGGATAAATAATGCGATAATTATTCCAAGAATAAACCAGGGATTACTAAGTACAATAAAACCTATAATACTTCCGAAGAATAAAAATAGAAAAACAAACAACATAATATAGCCGTTTGCTGCTGTGAGATCTTTTTCCTGAGTCATGATGTTCTAAAATTGGTTGATATTAAATTGATATCATAAATATATTATATTAGTTTGAACCGGGAAAAGATTTAACATATAAAAAATATGGGCTTCATTATATTTGCAAAAACTATAATGGAGATAGGCTTTTATCTGCGTTAATCTTTAAAAAATCTATAGATGAAAAAATTACTGATGTTAGCTTTTGTATTATTAATGGGAAACACTGGTTTTGCCAATGATAATGACTGGGGGAAAACGGGACACCGTGCCACCGGAGAAATAGCCGAAAACTATTTAAACAAGAAAGCTAAAAAAGCAATAGATAAAATTTTAAACGGCCAGGGCTTAGCCTTTGTAGCAAATTATGCCGATGATATTAAAAGTGACCCAGATTTCAGAAAATATGGTCCCTGGCATTACGTGAATCTAGCACCTGATGAGGAAAAATATAATGAAGAAACCGCAAATCCTAAGGGAGATTTATACCAGGCAATTTTAAAATGTAAAGAGGTTTTAAAAGATGAAAATGCCTCTAAAGAAGAAAAGCAATTCTACCTTAAAATGTTGGTTCATTTTGTAGGTGATCTTCACCAGCCTTTTCACGTAGGAAGAGGAGCAGATAAGGGTGGAAATGATATACAGGTACGTTGGTATAATGAGGGTTCTAATATTCACCGGGTTTGGGATAGCCAAATGATAGACTCTTACCAAATGAGTTATACTGAACTTGCTGAAAATAGCCGCACATTAAGTAGAGCGCAAATAGAAGCTATTGAAAAAGGTGAGGTTATAGACTGGGTTTACGAGTCTCGAGAAATGGCAGATGAACTTTATGATTCAGTTGAATTAGGAGAGAAGCTGGGTTACGAATATATGTATGAACATTTACCAACTGTGCTGAAGCAATTACAAAAAGGCGGAATACGCTTAGCGAAAATATTAAATGAGATTTACGGGTAATTTTAAGCCTGAAATTTTAGAAAAGCCATTGTGGAGAACCATTCGCAATGGCTTTTTTAATTTATTTTTCTAAAAGTAAGATTGATCCTGGGTGCAACTTCTTTTTTGGTTTTGGGGAGTTGGTGTTTCCAAAAATGTTGCATACTTCCTTTCATAATTAGCAGGCTGCCGTGCTGTAGTTCAATACTTTCCTTTAAATCTTTATTGGTTTTGTGTTTAAATTGAAACCTTCTAATACCGCCCAAACTAATTGAAGCAATCACGGGATTTTTACCTAGCACCTTTTCATCATCGGCGTGCCAGCCCATACTGTCATTTCCATGCCGATAAAGATTGGCAAGGCAGGTGTTAAAATCAAAGCCTGAAAGTTCTTCGGTAGCTTGTTTTAATTTCCACAATTCAGTTGAAAAACTATTTGGTTTAAGCTGTAATCCTGAGTAAGTATAGGAAATTCCCTGTTCGGCATAAAATGCTGTTAGGCGTGGCTGCGGAATCTCTTTTCCGAAGAGCTTAATATTTTGCTGTTGCCAGGGGACTTCTTTTAGCAATTTATCCAACAATAGATCAGCTTTCTCTGTGTTTAGAAAATTGGGGAAATACTCCAGCTCTGCATCAGGTAAATTAAAAATTTCTGATTTCATCTTTTAAAATTGTAAATAGAACCAGGCCCAATACATAAGAAAAAATTGCAGTGGGATCCTTAGTAATAAAGCCCATTTGGGAATGCCTGCACCGGCTTTTTTTGAGGAAAGCATATAGAAATGTACCAGGAGAAAAACCAGTAACATTAAAATAATTCCGTAGATCGCAAGATCCTTTGTTTCAGGAAAAAATAGCATAAAGCCAAGAAATATCTCGGCCACGCCGCTGAGTAAAACCAAAGCTTTATGCGCCGGCAAATAGCGCGGCATAATGCGCATATACATTTTAGGTTTTATAAAGTGAATTGTTCCGGCTACGATATACATCGCGCCCATGAGATAAAGGTGCCAGGGGTATTGCATATTTTAAAGATAAAAATATATTTTCAGGATCGATTGTTTTTTTTAATAATATTATCTGTAAAAGACTGAAAATCTTGTGTATTTGGCAAAAATAAAGTAATTTTCGAGACCCTTTCTACAACTTAACTTATTGGAATATTGAAACATAATTACCTTCTACTTACTTTTTGTTTAATGGGTTTAAATTTGCTTTCTGCGCAAAGTATTGAACCTGTTTCTAAAGATAGTCTTGAGCATTTAACCGAGATTACTACAGAATATTTAACCAAATACAATTATAAGGATGGTATAGAGCATGCCTATATTCTGCTTGAACACGCCGAAAATTTGGGAGATGATTATTATAAATTCCATGCTCATAATTACCTGGGTATTGCATACCATGAATTAAAGGATAACCCGCGCGCAAAATCTAATTATTTAAAAGCGCTTGAGATTGTCCATGGGCTGGAAAACGATACTCTATTAATTTATATCTATAATAATTTAGGCAATATATATTCTGAAGAAAAGGGTAATGAGGAAAAGGGTATTGCATATTATAATAAGGTAATTGGTCTGGCCGATAGTTTAAAAGTTCCAAAAGAAAAATTAACCCCCACCGTTAACATTGCCTGGACCTATATGGATGAGAAAAAATATTCGCAGGCGTACCCTTATCTTAATGAATCTCTCAAGCTTTTAGAGGGGGAGCAAAATAATAATGCGCGTTCTCAACTTTATATGTTATTGGGAAAATATCACCATAAAACTAATGAACTTGATTCTGCTGAATACTATTTTACCCAGGGTTTAAAACTGGCAGAAAAAGATTCTTTGATATTGCCGGCCTCTTTAATTTGTAAAGATTACGCCGCTATGTTGTTTGAAAAAGGGGAGTTCGAAGCGGCTTACAAAAGCCTGGAAAAATATGATAGTTATAATGCTCAACTTTTTGAAAAAGATAAATTAGCACAAATTGAAGCTGCCAATGCCCTGTTTGATGTAAATGAATATCGCCGTAACCTGGAAATATCTAAGAAAGAGCAGGCTTATCAGGATGAATTAATAGCAAAATCTACCGAAAAAATTCTCATTATGGTAGTTGCTTCTCTTATTCTAATTATCATTCTTTTGATCCTGAATAAAATTAACCAGGATAGAAAAAAGCTTATTCACCAGCTAAAGGAAAAGAACAATCAACTAAGGGATTCCCGGGATAATGCAGAACGTCTTTCTAAATTGAAAACAGAATTCCTTTCTACTGTAAGTCATGAGTTGCGAACGCCACTATATGGTGTGGTGGGACTGGCGTCTTTATTATTAGATGATAAAAGTCTTAAAAAACATGAAAGTGATCTAAAATCACTAAAATTTTCAGCCGATTATCTTTTGGCGCTTATCAATGATGTGCTACAAATGAATAAAATGGAGTCTAACCAGGTGAAACTGGAGAATATTCCGTTTAATATTAAGGAGTTGGTGCTAAGTATTGTAAATACCTTCGAGTTTACCCGTCTTCAGAATAAAAATAAGGTACATTATCATATAGACGAAGATATACCGGTAGATCTAATCGGTGATCCTGTGCGTTTGTCTCAAATACTCATGAACCTTGTGGGGAATGCGGTAAAATTTACAGAGAATGGTAATGTTTTTATTAGTGTAAAATTACAGGCACGGGTAGAAGACCGGTCTGTAGTTTATTTTGAAGTAAAAGATGATGGTATTGGGATTCCAAAAAGTAAGCAGAAATTAATTTTTGAAGAATTTTCGCAACTTAAATCTTCTAATTATAATTACCAGGGCACCGGACTTGGGTTGCCTATTGTGAAACGTTTGCTGGAATTGTTTGATTCCCAAATTCATTTAAAAAGTAAGGAAGGCGAGGGCTCATTGTTTTGTTTTAGTCTTAGTCTTAAAGAAGATCAGTCTCCTACCAAGAAAGCCGGATTTGCGCACGAGGTTTATTTAGATAATTTAAAGGAAGCACAGAAAATTCTTGTGGTAGATGACAATAGAATTAACCAGGTGGTTACCCGCAGAATTCTGGAAAAACAGAATTTTGAATGCATAGTGGCTTCCAATGGAGTAGAAGCTATAGAAAAAGCATCTTCTGAAAATTTTGACCTTATTCTAATGGATTTGAATATGCCGGGAATTAATGGAATGGAAACTACTAAACGTATTAGGCAGTTCAATAAACACGTGCCTGTAGTGGCATTAACCGCCGTAGAAATAGAAGAGGTTAGAAACGAAATTCACGCTTCTGGGATGAATGATATTATTGTTAAGCCTTACGATGTAGAAAGATTTTATCAAATTATTAAGCGGAATTTAAGTGCAGGTGTAGAATCTGTCCCTAAGAATTAAGCTTTTTTATTTACAACACATCTTCTCAAATTTCTAGTTTATATAAAATAAAAAGGCCTGGAAAGCTGTTTTTTTCGTCATCCTGAACTTGTTTCAGGATCTAAGATGTTAGAAGCTGAAACATCCCGAAGTTTCGGGACAGCTTGACGATTACAAGACTTTCCAGGCCTTTTCTAGAATTTCCTCCTAAGAAGAAATTACTTTACCATGTCGAAACTACGTTTCACGAAATTAGTAAGCTCTTCTCCTTTAAGCAGGTTTTGAGATAATCTCGCAAGGTCTAGAGAATGCTTAATTAAGCGTTCTTGTTTCTTCTCAGTTTTAGTATTTAGAATCTCAGAAATTAATGGATGATTGGTATTTACCACCAGGTTATACATTTCTGGCATATTACCCATTCCAAACATTCCGCCGCCACCGGTTTGCTGCATTTCCTTCATGCGGCGCATAAACTCTGGTTGCGTGATTAGCAATGGCGCTGCATCGCTATCCATCGCTTCCATTTGTACGGTATATTTTTCCTTCGGAATTACTTTTTCAAAGTCTCCTTTTAGTTTCTCTTTTTCTTCTTCAGAAAGTTTTGAAATCTTCTCTTCGTCTTTTTTGATGAGGTTATCTACCTGATCTGAATCTACACGAACAAAAGAAATCTTCTCTTTATCACCTTCCATTTTTTGAAGTAGGTGAGAGATAATTGGAGAATCTAATAATAATACCTTATAACCTTTTGCTTTAGCCGCATCAATATAACTATGTTGCTCATCCTGGTTAGAAGCATAAAGCACTACAAGATTGCCATCCTTATCGGTCTGGTTATCTTTTAATTTCTCCTGAAGTTCATCAAAAGTATAATACTCGTTATCTACCGTTGGGTAAAGTGCAAACTTCTGCGCTTTTTCGTAGAATTTATCTTCAGAAAGCATTCCGTATTCAATAACGATCTTAATATCATTCCATTTTTTCTCAAAATCTTCACGATTGTTATTAAAAAGAGATTTCAGCTTATCTGCTACTTTACGAGTAATATAGCTGGAGATCTTTTTAACGGCACCATCTGCCTGAAGATAAGAACGGGAAACGTTCAACGGAATATCTGGAGAATCTATAACCCCGCGAAGCATGGTTAAGAATTCTGGAACAATTCCTTCAACATTATCGGTTACAAAAACCTGATTTTGATAAAGCTGAATTTTATCCTTCTGAATATTCATATCCTGCGTCATCTTAGGGAAATAAAGAATTCCGGTAAGATTAAACGGATAGTCTACATTAAGGTGAATATGAAATAATGGATCCTCAAATTGCATTGGATACAATTCGCGGTAAAAATCTTTATAATCCTGGTCTTCTAAATCTGTTGGCTGTTTGGTCCACGCCGGTTCAGGATTATTGATAATATTATCTACCGTTTTGGTTTCTGCTTCTGCATCTTCAGGAGCGTCTTCCGGAAGCGGTAAAGTTTCTTCCTTGGTACCAAACTTAATTGGGATAGGCATAAACTTGTTATACTTCACCAATAATTCCTGGATCCTGTTTTCTTCTAAAAACTCTTCGTCTTCTTCGTTTATATGAAGAATGATCTCGGTTCCTCGCTCTTTTTTATCGGCGTCTTCCAGAGTGAAATCAGTAGTACCTTCACAAACCCAATGTGCAGCCTGGTCATCTTTGTAAGACTTGGTAAGGATCTCTACTTTGTTGGCCACCATAAAGGCAGAATAGAATCCAAGACCAAAATGCCCAATAATTCCGCTGTCTTTAGCAGAGTCTTTATACTTTTCAAGGAATTCTTCAGCGCCAGAAAAAGCTACTTCGTTAATATACTTTTCAACTTCTTCCTTCGTCATTCCAACTCCCTGGTCTATAACGTGAAGTTTTTTACCCTCTTTGTCAATCTTTACCTCAATTACCGGATTACCATATTTTACATCGGTTTCGCCAATATCGGTAAGGTGTTTTAATTTTAAGGTTGCATCTGTCGCATTGGAGATTAACTCCCTTAGAAAGATTTCGTGGTCACTGTAAAGGAACTTCTTTATCAGTGGGAAAATGTTCTCTACAGAAACATTAATTTTTCCGGTTGCCATATATGTTTGTTTTAATAATATTTTACGTTGCTTTTTTATAGTCAAAAAAAATACCATTAAAACTCCGCTGACAAACTGACATAAGCTGTAATGTAAAATGCAGCATAGCGTCTAACTTTCTGAAACACAATTTAACCACTGAATATTTTTAACAAACATTTTGTTTAATATTATGAATTAAAACTTAAACAAAAGTGTATCTTTGAAAAAGAAATAACAATTATGGCTACAACTAAAAAAAATACAACCAAGAAAGTTTTAGATAAAGACAAGCTTATTTCAATGTATATGGATTATGTATTGG
Source organism: Salegentibacter salarius (assembly GCF_900168265.1). Lineage (GTDB taxonomy): Bacteria > Bacteroidota > Bacteroidia > Flavobacteriales > Flavobacteriaceae > Salegentibacter > Salegentibacter salarius. Next base: position 15,832 of record NZ_FVZF01000014.1, read on the forward strand.
AAGAAGAGAAACGTCCTAAAACAGTTTATAAATTTTGTAAGGAAAATAAGATCAAGGAAGAGGAATTCTACAACTTCTACGGAAGTTTTGAAGGATTGCAAAAAGGAATTTGGGAAAGATTTTACGAGCATACTATTACCGTGCTTCACAAAAGTCCCGAATTTGAGACTTTCACCAACCGTGAAAAGATGCTCACTTTCTACTATACTTTCTTTGAAATGCTAACTGCAAATAGAAGTTATGTGCTATTCTCACTAAAGGAACACGAAAGTCAACTTAAAAATCTTCAGCAATTAAAAGGATTAAGAAAAAGAGTAAAATCTTTTGCTAGAGATCTAATCCAGGATGGTAATGCAGATAAGGGAGTTCAGGCTTTACAGCAATCAGAAAAAATATTTTCTGAAGCAGCCTGGGTGCAACTAATGTTCCTGATGAAATTTTGGATGGATGACAATTCTGCTCAATTTGAGAGCACCGATGTTGCGATAGAGAAATCAGTAAACACTGTTTTTGATGTGTTCGATAATACCCCTCTAGAAAGGGTTATAGATTTAGGAAAATTCCTATGGAAAGAAAAAATGGCTTAATAAAGTCTACCTCAAAATATAATGAAAACAATAGATAACATACCAACAGGCAAAATTGGCCGAACTTCAAAACTGATGCAAACCGGAGTGAAGTTAGGAGGCAATTACCTTAAATATTATAGTAAAAAAGCCTTTAATTCTGAATTTACCAGAGATGAATTAGATCAGGATAATGCCGAAGATATTTACGATAGCCTTAAGAGTTTAAAGGGAAGCGCGCTTAAAGTTGCGCAAATGCTTTCTATGGAAAAAAGCCTTTTGCCAAATGCCTACGTAGAGAAATTTAGTTTGGCGCAATTTAGCGTGCCGCCGCTCTCTGCACCTTTGGTTAGAAAAACATTTAAGAAGTACAACGGAGCTTACCCTGAAGAATTATACGACAAATTTGCGAGCGAATCTGTGAATGCTGCCAGTATTGGCCAAGTTCATAAAGCCGAAAAAGATGGGAGAAAACTTGCTGTGAAAATTCAATATCCCGGCGTGGCAGATAGTATAAGTTCAGATCTAGCGATGGTTAAACCTATTGCTACCAGGATGTTCAACCTTCAGGGTAAAGATTCCGCAAAATATTTTAAAGAAGTTGAAGGGAAATTACTCGAGGAAACCGATTATATACTGGAAGTAAAGCAGAGTAAAGAAATTTCTGAAGCCTGCTCACATATTCCTAATTTAAAGTTTCCTAAATATTATGAAGATTTATCCAGTGAGCGAATTATCACTATGGACTGGATGAATGGGAAACATTTAAGTGAATTTGCAAAAGAAAATACCGACCAGGAAAAAGCGAATAAGGTAGGGCAGGCACTTTGGGATTTTTATATGTACCAAATGCACGGTTTAAAAGAAGTGCACGCTGATCCTCACCCGGGAAACTTTCTTATCGATAAAGATTCAAATCTTATCGCTATAGATTTCGGGTGTATCAAACAGGTGCCAGACGACTTTTATGTACCTTATTTTGAATTGGCGAAAAAAGAAAATATTGATAATCCTGAATTTTTCAATGAAAAACTTTTTCAATTAGAAATTTTAAGGGAAGATGATTCGGAAAGAGAAATCGAATATTTTTCGGAGTTATTTTATGAAATGCTGAGCTTATTCACGGGTCCGTTTCACGAAGAGACTTTTGATTTTGCCGACGAAAGCTTTTGGAATTCAATTACAGCACTCAGCGAAAAATATAGTAAGGATACAGAATTGCGAAAAATGAATGGAAATAGGGGAAGTAAACACTTTCTTTATATAAACCGCACATTTTTTGGATTATATAATTTACTGCACGATCTCAAAGCGAAGATCGAGGTTAATAGGTTCCGCGATTATATGTCATAATTGTTGGTTTTATTTATTGGTTAGGTTGTGAAAGAGCGTTATTACCGTCCCTATAGTAATAGCGTTTTTTCTATTTTTAGACGATAAGTTAGATGCTAAATTCTTCGTTTTAAATTGGAGTTTTCAAATAAGATTTTCTAATAAATTTTCTGAGTAAATGCTGAAATAAAAAAAGCTGTTTGAAAAGCTCTTTTTTCGTCAAGCTGTCCCGAAGCTTCGGGATATTTCAGCTTCTAACAACTTAGATCCTGAAACAAGTTCAGGATGACGATTTTAAGATTTCTCAAACAGCCTAATTAAGGTATAAAGTCTAAAATTTAATCTTTCATTTCTTCTGAAGTTTCAATATTTCCGGCTACTTCTTTATTTTTCACATATTGTTCCAGCCATTGGTCTTGCTCCCAAAGTACGTGTAGAACAGATTCTTTCGCGCTGTAACCATGACTTTCCTTTGGTAGCATTACCAAACGCGCAGTAGCGCCAAGTCCTTTTAAAGCATTAAAATAACGTTCACTTTGCATAGGGTAAGTTCCAGAATTATTATCTGCTTCTCCATGGATCAATAAAAGAGGAGTTTTCATTTTATCAGCATGCATAAAGGGAGACATATTGTAATAAACCTCCGGAGCTTCCCAATAGCTTCTCTCTTCACTTTGGAATCCAAAAGGAGTTAGGGTTCTATTATATGCTCCACTTCTGGCAATTCCGGCCGCAAAAAGATTAGAATGCGATAAAAGGTTTGCCGTCATAAACGCACCATAACTATGGCCACCCACCGCAACGCGATCACGATCTATATAGCCCATTTCGGCAACAGCATCAATTGCTGCTTTTCCGTTTGCAACCAGTTGTTTTCTAAAGCTATCATTTGGTTCTTCTTCGCCTTCTCCAATAATTGGGAAAGAAGCATCGTCTAATACTACATAACCTCGATTTACCCAATAGATTGGCGAACCATAATAAGGATAAGTGAAATCGTTGGCGTTTGAAGTATTCTGTGACGCCGAATTTTTATCCTTGTATTCTCTCGGGTAAGCCCAAACGATCATAGGATGTTCTTCAGGATTCTCTTTATCAAAACCGGCAGGGAGATAAAGCGTTCCGTTTAGTTCCAACCCATCTTCGCGCTCGTAAGTAATTACTTCTTTACTCACGTTTTCCAGACTTTTAAAAGGATTTTCAAAAGAAGTAATTTGTGTTAGGTCTTCTTTATCATCTATGTCTCTAATGTAATAATTAGGATACTCGGTAGCCGATTCTATTCTTACCAGAATTTCTCCATCTTCAATATCTAAAGCCTCTACAAGAGTTTCTTTCTTATCGTTGTATTCAGATTGATATAAGCGTTCGGTTTCACCATCTTCCAGGTTAATTTTATCTACAAAAGGAAATTGTCCTTCCTCGCTATAACCGTCACCAAGCAGAAAAGCATCTTCACCATCCAGTTTTAAAATGCTCTGGCCAAAATCATTTTTTGTGGTCACAAAACTTCCAGGATCACTGTAACGATCCTGATAATTTCTGTCAAAGATCACTTCAGGTTCTTCTGAAGCATCAGATGGGTTAAAAACATAGGTTTTTGTGTTCCGGGTATTCCACCAGTAATCATAAGCAATAGCAATTTCATCATCTCCCCATGTAATTCCTGAGAAACGATCCTGGGTTTTCAGAATAGAATTTCCTTCCCCGCTAAATGGAGCTTCTAAAACAAAAACTTCATCTCTAAAATCAACTTCAACTTCAGGATCACCTTCATCCAAAGCTTTTACGTAAACCAAAGTAGAAGGTTTGTCGCTGCGCCACTGTACATTTCTTCTGCCGGTTTGAGTAGACATAAAACCTTTGGGTAGATCTTCTAATAAAGGCTCATCGTTTACCTGGTTTACCAAATCTCCATCAGCGGAGTAAATATTTGTTTCTGAAGGGAACCTGTAATAAGGAACCAAATAAGAAAATGGCTTTTTAAGGTGATTTACCATCACATATTCACCGCTTGGAGAAAATGAAACACTGTTGTACATTTTAGCGTCCATCCATTTCTCTGAAGTGCCGTCTAGATTTACTTTTACTAATTCTGAACGAGCTAATTGTTCAAAATTATATTCATCGTTAGGATTTTTAAGTAAATCCTGGTAGGTACGGTTTTGGGCTTCTTTCCCATCACTTACCGAAATTGTAGGTCCTGTTGGAATAGCAGTTTCAGTATTGATTAGATCTTTACGATCTTCAGGGAGCATTTTAACTAGAACCGAAGAATTATCTTTAAACCAGTTAATCACATCGCGCATATTCGCGTTAAGATTAGCTTCGGTCAACTTTCTGGCCTGGGCATTTTCAAGATCCATAACCCAAAGTTCTACCCCGTTATTTGTAGAGTGGGTAAAAGCTATTTTTGTTTCATCTGGAGACCAGTTAAAATTTGCCAGGCGGGCATTTTCGGGTAAACCTTTTACCTGAGTTGGAGTTTCGGCATCAATAGGTTTAACTTCCAGGTTATTATAATACCTGGCGCGACTACTAATATTTGTTACCGGGTTGATTCGTAATCCGCCAAGTCTTAGTTCCTCTTCACTAAGTTCAGCAATAGATTTATATTGATCACGATATAGAAATACCATCATTTCACCATCGCTATCTAGAATTGTAGAAGGAGCTAGTGGTACATCTACCAGTTCAAGGATTTCTTCGGGTGGTTTTTGGTAGGTTAGATCTTCCTGAGCAAAGAGAGCAGGAAAACTCAGCATTAAACTGAAAATACTTAAAAAAATTTTTCTCATAATAATGTGGTTTTTGGAAATGAAAATAAAAAGGGGCTATAATCGCAGTAATGTTAATCTTTACTATATTGCGGACCCGTTTTTATTAAATGCTTAAATTTAAATTGAATAAGGTCTAAATATACTAAACAATAGAATATGTATCAATCTAAAATAGCCGGAGTTGGGAGTTATGTGCCAGAGAATGTTGTTACTAATGATGATTTGGCCAAAATTATGGATACCAGCGATGAATGGATTCAGGAGAGAACCGGTATCAAAGAACGGCGTCACATTAAAAAAGGCGATGGTAATTCTACCGCTATAATGGGGGTGAAAGCTGCCAAAATTGCTATTGAGCGCGCTAAAATTGATAAAGATGATATAGACCTGATCGTTTTTGCAACCCTTAGTCCAGATTATTATTTTCCTGGTTGTGGAGTGCAGGTTCAGGAAATGTTAGATATAAATACCTGTCCCGCTTTAGACGTGAGAAACCAGTGTAGCGGATTTATCTATGGCCTTTCTACTGCCGATCAATTTATAAAAACCGGGATGTATAAAAATGTACTGGTTATTGGTAGTGAGAATCACAGTGGCGGACTTGACTTTACAAGCCGTGGGCGTTCGGTTTCCGTTATTTTCGGTGATGGTGCAGGAGCAGTGGTTTTAACCAGGAGTGATCATAATGGTGAAGGAATTCTGTCTACTCATTTACATTCTGAAGGAAAACACGCCTTGGAACTTTCTCTAAAAGGACCTAGTACTGAACATTGGGTTCCTGAGATTATTGCTGAAAACCCTCAGGGAGATGATATTCCTTATTATCCTTATATGAATGGTCAATTTGTTTTTAAAAATGCGATTCAGCGTTTTTCTGAAGTGATCATGGAAGGTTTAAAAGCCAACGGACTCGAAGTTAAGGATATTGATATGTTGATTCCGCACCAGGCCAATCTACGTATTTCACAGTTTGTGCAGCAAAAATTTGAATTAAGAGACGACCAGATCTATAACAATATTCAGAAATACGGAAACACTACTGCAGCCTCTATTCCTATTGCTTTATGTGAAGCCTGGGAGAAAGGAAAAATTAAAGATGAAGATGTTGTAGTATTAGCCGCCTTTGGTAGCGGATTTACCTGGGCAAGTGCCGTGATTAGCTGGTAATTATAACCAAACTCAAAAAAAAAGGTCATTCTATAAAAGAAATGACCTTTTTTATTTTTATATGTTTAGCACATTTTATTTTCTATACTTTTCTAAAATATCTAAAGAGATCATAGATTCCAAAGACAATAAAACCTACTGCCAGGATAGATCCAAAATTATCGGTTTCATCTGCAGTTAAGTGGGTGTAGAGACGGTAAGTACCATATACAAGAAAAATAATTCCCAGTATTAAATACCATTTGTTGCGTTTTCCTCCTTTGAGGTTACTCATCTTTATAATCTTTTGGGAAGGTTGTTTTTGCGATCTTTAAGGCTTCATCGTAATGATTTTTTACCACAAATAGCTGAACCTGTCCCGGTAAACCACCGCCAAATCCGGCGCGTAAACCTGAATCAAAATCGTTTCTAACCCGGGAAGAAATTCCTGCTTTACCAAAAAGTTCCTGTAGGTATTGAACATTGGTATCAGAACCCGTATATACTCGCTCGTAAGATTCGTCTGAACTCATAATTTATAGTTTTTAGTACTATCTAAAATACGAAGTATAATATAGCTTAACGGCCATTTTATACAGAGTTTAACGTTCTAGGCATTATAGTATTTACTGCGCCAAATAGCCGAACTAAAATTCTTTCCTTTTTTAAATCCGTAGAAAATAGAAAGGCCGGCAACCCATTTAAATGCAAAGAAAAAAATCATTAAAAACTGCGTGGTGGTTTGTTGCGGTGAGAAAAGTCCGTCGGGAATTAATAGTGCAATTAAAAAACTAAGAACCAGCAGTAAAGCAATAAAATTTTCTAAATGCTTAAAAGGCCACATCATTAACTTTCTAAAAGGATGCAGATCATTACCCCATTTATGAATTAGGTAGAAATAATCGTTCCCCATAGGAGCGAAAAGTAAAGGGTCATCGGCATTTTCAAGTTTAAAAAGTTTAGAAGGCGCTACAATTTTAAAACCTTTTAAAGATATTTGTTGCTCCTTTTCTAAGGCTTTAATTTTAGAGAGGGCTTCGTAAGGAATTTCTCCTTTAAAATAAGTGCTGTCTAAGAAACGCAGGCGATAATCAATAGAAAGCTTTTCAATATCTGAAAGATGAAAAATTCTATTGCTTTCTAATAGATCCAGGTTAAAATTATTAATTCCGGCGTCTCCATTATGAATTTCATTTAGAATTTCATCATCCTTTCTTGCTTCATTTTCAAATATTTCCTGTACTTGTTGTAAAATGTTTACAGTAGAAATTCTTTTTTCGCGAGACTTATGCAACTGCACTTCCAAATTAGTGCGGGGCAAGTTTAAATTCAACTTCATTTTCCTTTTCTTTAGCATCTGTCACTAAATTAAGTAATTAAGATGATTCATGCAATCCTATTTTTTATTCTAAACCTTTCGATGTTCAATCTATCCTAATTGGATATTTTTAAATACTGTTCAACTAAAATATAATTAAATTAAACAAAAATTAAAATGAACGAGTTCTTAAGTAAATGCTAAATCGTAAACTAATAAAAACCGAAGCACTCTTAATCTCGTTTATTTAATAAACCATTTAAAAATTATTGTTATGAGAAATTTAAAACTATTAGGAATTTTTTGTTTCCTATTTATTGGCGGGACTTTAATGGCCCAAAACGGATCTACTATGGTTGGAGGTGCAGAAATGTATCCTAGCAAAAATATTGTAGAAAACGCCTCGCAATCTAACGATCACACTACTTTGGTAGCTGCAGTAAAAGCTGCTGGATTAGTGGAAACTTTACAAAGTGAAGGTCCTTTTACCGTATTCGCACCCACTAACGCAGCTTTCGAGAAGCTGCCAGCAGGCACGGTAGAAAGCCTTTTGAAGCCAGAGAACAAAGAGCAACTACAGGCTGTTCTTACTTACCATGTAATTACCGGTAATTTTGGAGCAAAAGATGTTGTTGCTGCAATTGAGGAAGGTGATGGGAAAGCTACTTTTGAAACCGTGCAAGGTGGAAAACTTTATGCCATGATGGAAGATGGCAAAGTAAAGCTTAATGATGCTTCAGGTAATGATGCTACGGTAACTACAGCAGATGTAAACCAGTCAAATGGAGTTATTCATGTTATAGATACAGTAGTGTTGCCGGGGAAATAAATTGCTATTGAAAAAGAAGAATTAAAGAGCGGTCAATATGGCCGCTCTTATTTGTTAATTAAATATCAAAAAAGTTATATCCTTTTTCTAGTTCTCGAGAAAGACTTATTTTGAATGAAAATTGAAATTTATGAAGAAAGTAAAATTACTTATCACGTTAATTATGGCGGGAGCCTTTATGATGTCTTGTGGCTCTGGAAGCAATATTTCTAAAGACTCTGCCAAAAAAATAGAGAAATACAATACGTATTCTTATTTACCTAATAAGGATACTATTAAAGATACGGGTTATGATAATGATCGCATTCACCAAGTGATTATATCTACCATCAACAATAATATGTCTTCCGAAGGTTATGCTATAGATAATAGCCGGCCAGATGTGTTAGTTTATGTTCACGCAATGTTTGACGAAAGAATAGCAGATGTAAATGCAGATCCTGTTTATACCAATTTTTCATACTATCGCCCCGGACTTTATATAGGGCCATATTATGAAGATTATACTTATGACAACTATTTCACCGTGCAGCGAATTACCGCAGCAGAGAAGGTTAAACAACTGCCTTATAAAGAAAAATCTATTGTTATAGATCTAATTGACAGAAGAACAAATCAAATCCTATGGCGTGGAACTGCCGATGAGGAAATTGGTTCAAAAAGATTAGAAAGAGATATAAGAGATTATGTAGATGAGATTTTTAAAGAATTTCCATAATTCTCTTTAGCAGAAAATAAAAATTGGCTGTTTAAATTTCCATTGTACGTCAACCTGAATTTATTTCAGGTTCTAACTTGAGCTAAGTTCAATTTAGCTTAGACTCTGAAACAAGTTCAGAGTGACGTTAGGAGCGTTTAAACAGCCAATTTTATATGTAATTACCTCAATTCGGCCTGAAGTTCTTCTTCAAACCTGTGCTGAAGCTTTTTCATCATTTTATCTACCTGCTTATCGGTAAGGGTTTTATTTTCATCCTGAAACTTAAAACTTACGGCATAACTCTTCTTTCCTTCAGGGAGATTATTTCCCTGGTAAACATCAAAAAGATCTACTTCCTTAAGAAGTTTTTTCTCCGTTTTTAGAGCGATTTGCTCAATTTCTTCATAAGAAACATTGTTATTCAATAACAGGGCAAAATCACGTCTAACCGCAGGATATTTAGGAATAGCGCTAAAGCTGGTCTTTCTGGCCTTGGTAACTTCCAATAACGCATCCCAGTTAAAATCGGCATATAATACTTCCTGTTCAATATCAAAATGCTTCAATACTTTTTTGCGAATTACCCCAAATGCAACCAAATTATTTTTAGCTGAAGAAAATATAAGTCCTTCAGAAAACACATCAGATTTTACTGGGGAAGGTTTTAAATTTTCAATGCCTAACCTTTGAAAAATAGATTGAATAACACCTTTCAATAAAAAGAAATCGGTTCTCCCAGAAGTTGAATTCCAGCGTTCTGCATTTCGGTTTCCACTAATAAAAATAGAAAGATGTTTGTTTTCAACGCGGCTACCGTTAAAATCGTGATAGGTTTTTCCGAATTCAAATAATTTTAAATCGCTGCGTTTTCTGTTAATATTATAACTCACAGATTCAAGTCCAGAGTACAACATAGATTGACGTAAAACCGATAAATCCTGACTTAAAGGATTCAGCATTTTTACATTTTGGGAAGCATTCAATTGCTCACTCAAATCGGTATATGCTGGTGTGGTTAGTGAGTTAGCCATAGTTTCGTAAAAACCTTGGCCCACTAGCTGGTTTGCGATTAAATTTTGAAGTCTGTAATCTTCAAATTTTGAAGAATTAGCTACCGAAGCATTTAACTTCTCACCAAACTTAATATTGTTGTAACCATAAACTCTTAAGATCTCTTCAATTACATCGGCTTCGCGCTGTACATCTACCCGGTAAGATGGAATAGTAAGACCCATCCCGGTTTCGGTAACATTATTTACACGAATTTCAAGAGAAGCGAGTATAGATTTAATAGTTTCCTGCTGAAGGTTCTCGCCAATAAGCTTGTTTACCTTATCAAAAGTTAGAAAAACCTGGAAGTCTTCAATTTTCTTCGGATAAAGATCATCAATATCACTGGTTACTTCGCCGCCGGCAATTTCAGTAATTAAAAGCACGGCCCGTTTTAAAGCATATTCGGTGATATTAGGATCAATTCCGCGTTCGAATCTAAAAGAAGCATCGGTATTTAAAGCGTGTCTTTTAGCAGTTTTTCTAACATTTACCGGGTTAAAATAAGCACTTTCCAGGAAAATTTGTGTGGTAGCTGAGGTGACTCCGCTTGAGGCTCCGCCAAATACACCGGCGATACAAAGCGGTTTCTCGGCATCACAGATCATCAGATCTTCCTCGTTAAGTTCACGTTCTACATCATCTAAGGTGGTGAATTTTGTTCCTTTTTCTAATGTTTTTACATTGATTTCATTTCCGGTAATTTTTCCGGCATCAAAGGCGTGTAGCGGTTGCCCAAGCTCATGCATTACGTAATTAGTAGCATCTACCACGTTATTCTTTGGGCCAAGGCCTATTGCTTTTAGTCTATTCTGAAGCCATTTTGGTGATTCTTCAACCTTAAGACCTGAGATCGTTACTCCGCAATATCTTGGAGCAAGCGCCGAATCTTCAACCTGTATCTGAATCTTAAGACTTCTATTGTCTACATGAAAACTACTAACCGAAGGAGTGATAAGTTCCAGGTTTTTCCCTTGTTGGGTATATCCGGCTTTAAGATCCCTGGCAACGCCCCAGTGGCTCATAGCATCGGCACGGTTTGGCGTTAGTCCAATTTCAAAAACCTGGTCGTTTTCTACTTCAAAAATTTCGGCTACGGGAGTTCCGGGAATAAGGTCATCTTTCATCACCATAATTCCTTCGTGGCTTTGGCCAAGCCCAAGTTCTTTTTCAGAACAGATCATTCCAAAACTGGCTTCACCTCTAATCTTCCCTTTTTTAATAGGCCAGGCTTCACCATTTTCGTCGTAAAGGGTAGTGCCAATAGTTGCAACCGGAACCATTTGTCCTGCTGCAATATTAGGCGCTCCACAAACAATTTGCACCTGCTCGCCATTGCCCAGATCTACATTGGTAAGTTGTAATTTATCGGCATTGGGATGACTTTTACATTCTAAAACATGGCCAACTACAATTCCTTCCAGACCACCTTTAATACTTTGAAAACCGTCCAGGCCTTCCACCTCAAGTCCAAGATCAGTCAGTAGTTCTCCGGTTGCTTCTGGAGCTTCAGGGAGTTTAATGAATTGTTTAAGCCAGTTATATGAAATTTTCATGTCTCAATATTTTCAGTTCGCAAAGATAGTATTACGAATAGTTTTGGCATAATTTCAAATTTTAATTTTATGTCTTATTTTGGTAATTCCTGTAAAAGAAAAAAGGAGCAACCTAAGTTGCTCCTTTCAAACGCTAATTAAACTTAAACTAATAATTAAGCTTCTCTTTTAAATTCCATTTTATTTACGAGTTCCCAGTCCTGGCTGCCTTCTTTTGGTAAGTAAACATTCCATTCTATATGGTCGTTATCTTTTTTCAGGATTACGTGTTTGGCTTGTTTCTTCTCATTATTTTGAATGTAATCTTCCATAAACTCAAATTCCCCGTTGCCTTTATCGGTTATAGAAATATCAGAAACCTCAATACCGTTAGGGTTAATTGCATTAACATAAGCCATTTGGTAAGTGTCATCCATAGCATCGTAAGCTACTATTCTTTCGCAACAAGCAGCATTTCCTTCCTTGGTATGGGTTATTCTTAAAACCGATTCCCCGGGTAAGTAAGTAATATTTTGTGTGCTTTTGGGTGCATCTATCGCCTGGCCATCTCTATAACCGGTTTGTGTTATTTCCCATTCTCCCGCTAGAAAATCTAACTTTCGATGCTTATTTTCTAAACGAGCTAATTTTGAAAGCGAAGCTTGTTTCATTTCAGTTTTTTCTGCTTCGTCCTCTATATTTTCCGCTAATTTTGCAGCTTTCTTAAAATTCTCTTTGGCTTTCTCATTCTCTCCTTTTTCCAATAATAGATCACCATAAGAATCATAAGGATTGGCTTGTTCTGGATATTCTTCAATTTGTGCTTTAAAAACCTGCTCTGCAGTTTCCAGGTCTTTATCCTCCATCATCAACTTGTAACCCAGGAGATTTAAAGGTTCCTGCAAACCTTGGTATTCTGCAGTTTTATGCTTTTCATACATTTTCATGGCTTTATCAAGCCCGTTACTTTTATACTCTTCATATAATTTCTCTTCCAGCACTGTTTCATTTTCTTCCTGCGCAAACAGCAAGCCACCGCATAAAATAAGCATCAAGCTTACCAATCTTCTTAAAACTATTCCCTCTTTCATAATGTTTGACGTTTTGATTATGTATTTAAATTTACACAATAATGTGACTAAAATTTTTTCATGGATCATTGTTAAATACTGTAAGTCAGTCATTTGTTTGGTTTTAGATTGTTGGAAAGCCTTGGTTTTACTAAGAAAATAGTATTGAAGAGGGACAGACTAATGATTCTGATTTAGGTAAAAATTAGGGGAAATTCAGTAGAGTGTTTTTGGAGCAAAAATGATTTCTAGCTAATATAATTCCAGATATTTTTATGTTTTGCGAGTTGCGCATAAGTGAAACGCAGCACTTTATTTTTTTCAAGGGAAAGGCTGGGGTCCCCTTTTAAAATTCTCATCGCATGATGGCGCGCCAATTTTAGGATGTCATTATCCTTTACAATATCGGCTATCTTAAGATTTAAAACACCGCTTTGCTGGGTGCCCATAATATCGCCGGGGCCACGTAATTTCAAATCAACTTCGGCAATTTCGAAACCATCGTTAGTGGCGGTCATGGTTTCCAGCCTGATTTTACTGTCGTTGGATAGTTTGTGACCGGTCATTAAAATACAGAAACTCTGTTCCGCACCACGGCCTACACGGCCTCTAAGTTGGTGAAGTTGAGAAAGGCCAAATCGCTCGGCACTTTCAATAATCATGACACTGGCATTTGGCACATTTACTCCAACTTCAATAACCGTGGTAGCGACCATAATCTGGGTTTCACCGCGAACAAAACGATCCATTTCATAATCTTTAGCGTCAGATTTCATCTGGCCATGAACTATAGAAATTTGCTCATCTGGAAACTCGCGGGCAATACTTTCATACCCATCCATTAAATCTTTATAATCCATTTTTTCCGATTCCTGGATCAATGGATAGACCACATAAACCTGCCGACCTTTTTTTATCTCGTCTTTTATAAAAGCGAAAACTTTAAGTCGGTTGCTATCATAGCGGTGTACGGTTTTAATAGGTTTTCTGCCAGGCGGTAATTCATCTATTACCGAAATGTCTAAATCGCCGTAAAGACTCATGGCCAGAGTTCTGGGAATTGGCGTTGCCGTCATTACTAAGATATGTGGTGGTACCTGGTTTTTTCGCCATAATTTTGCGCGTTGCGCTACACCAAATCGGTGTTGTTCATCTATAACGGCCAATCCTAAATTTTTAAATTTCACCTTGTCTTCTAGTAAAGCGTGGGTGCCAATTAGGATATCTATTTCTCCGTTCTCCAGCGTTTCGTGAATTTCCCGCCGGGCTTTAGTTTTGGAAGAACCGGTAAGCAAATAAATACTGGTGTCCAGATCCTTGCAAAGTTCTACAAGACCATTATAGTGCTGAATTGCGAGAATTTCGGTGGGCGCCATCAGACAAGCCTGGAAACTATTATCTAAAGCAATAAACATGGACATTAGTGCCACAATGGTTTTACCCGATCCTACGTCACCTTGAAGTAAACGATTCATTTGCGCACCACTACCAAGATCAGCCCTAATTTCTTTGATTACCTTTTTTTGAGCGCCGGTAAGTTCAAAAGGAAGATGGTTTTTATAGAATTCGCTGAAATTTTGCCCAATTTCTTCAAAAACAAAACCTTTTATCTTTTGCTTTTGCAGCATATTTTTAATCAGCAATTGCAACTGAATATAAAATAGTTCTTCAAACTTTAAGCGGAATTGTGCCTTAGCCAACAATTCCTGGCTCTGCGGAAAATGAATATTGAATACCGCTTCTGCCTTAGGAATCAGTTTTAATTCTGAAGTAATTTCTTCAGAAAGCGTATCGTAGAATTTCCCTTTAGTTTCAATAAAAAGCTGTTGCATCAGTTTATTGATAACCCGGTTGGTGATACCCGATTTTACTAACTTTTCTGTAGAAGGATAAATAGGCTGCATCGCAGTGCGCAGTTGTTTTTTATATTCTTCCACCGATTCCATTTCGGGATGCGGCATACTAAAAAGGCCGTTAAACCAATTGGTCTTTCCAAAGATCACATAAGGCGTATTGATCTTTAAATTCTCCCGAATCCATTTTTGGCCACGAAACCAAACCAGTTCCATTTTTCCCGTTTCGTCTATAAAATCTGCTACCAGGCGCTTGCCGCGTTTTTGCTCTACACTTCTTATATGGGTGATTTTTCCAACCACCTGAACTTCAGCTGAATTTCGTTGTAATTCGTTTATTTTATAAAAACGGGTTTTGTCCAGATATCGATTAGGGAAGAAATTCACTAGATCCTGGTAGGTATGAATGCCAAGTTCTTTCCGCAGTAGATCAGCGCGGTTTGGGCCGACTCCTTTTAGGTAATCTATGGGTGTTTGCAGAATATTAGCGTTCATGAAAACGAAGATATTAAAATCAGGTTTTTTAGGTTGAATTTCCTATAAAAATAAACCTGAATTTTTCTGAAGCCAGAATTTTATGAAGATTTCGTAATTTGCGAGGGTAGATTTTTATTATGAGATACCCCCTTATCATCCTCTTTTTTTGTTTTGGCTGGAATACTTACAGCCAGGCGCCATTAGCTGATTCGCTGGATCAGATCAATAGTATAGATTTTAAAAAAGCTGAAGCCGAAATCCGAGTTATACCTGAGGAAAAGCAGGTTTCCGGTACAATAGAATATAATTTTCAGATTCTAAAAAGCATTGATTCGTTTTATGTAGATGCCAGAAATATGAATTTTGATGAGGTGCTGCTGAACGAAAAATCGGTAGCTTTTAGAAATACCGACCAGCGCATTTGGATAAAGAATGAATTATCACCTTCGGAAAACAATTCCCTTCAACTGAAATATTCAGTAGAACCAAAGAAAGCAGTTTATTTTATCAACTGGGAACTTCCTGATTCTATAGATGCACCAAAGCAAGTCTGGACGCAAGGGCAGGGAAGGTACACTTCCAATTGGTTGCCATCTTTTGACGATCAGCGAGAAAAAGTAGAATTTGATATTTCGTATCAATTTCCCCAAAACCTCGAAGTGATGGCGAATGGTGAACTCATCGCAACTTCTTCAAACGATTCTTTAAAAAATTGGAGTTTTGATATGCAGCGGCCTATGAGTAGCTATTTGCTGGCTTTTGCTGCGGGAAATTATTTAATGGAGGAAACCGAATCTTCTTCAGGAGTTGCATTGCAATTTTATATGCCGGTTTCAGAAAAAGCAAATTTGGAACCCACTTACCGGCATACCAAAACCATTTTTGATTTTCTGGAAAATGAAATAGGAGTAGCATATCCGTGGCAAAATTACAAGCAGGCACCGGTGCGAGATTTTCTATATTCTGGAATGGAAAATACCACAGCTACTATTTTTGACCACGCTTTTATTACCGATTCGATTGCTTTTAAAGACCGGAATTATGTGAGTGTAAATGCACACGAAATGGCTCACCAATGGTTTGGGAATTTGGTGACTGCAGAAACCGCTAACGATCACTGGTTACACGAAGGTTTTGCCACTTTTTACGCTTTATTGGCAGAACGGGAAATTTTTGGAGATGATTATTATTACTGGAAGCTTTACCAATCTGCCGAGCAGTTAAAGGAATTAAGTGATCAAGGCAAAGGCGAACCGGTAACTAAAGCTAACGCAAGTTCGCTTACCTATTATCATAAAGGTGCCTGGGCTTTGCATATTTTGAGAGAAAAAGTGGGCAAAGAAGCTTTTAACACAGCGGTAAAGAATTACCTGGAACAATATAAATTTAAAACAGCCACCACTAGTAATTTTATAGCCGAAGTTGAAGCAGCTGCCAATGTAGATTTGCCCGATTTTATTGCGAAGTGGTTAAACCAAACCGCTTTTCAGGGATTTGCAGCCTTAAATTCTTTAAAAAATTCTGAATTTATAAAGAAACATTTAGAAATTCTGGCTCTAAGAGAAACTCCGCTAGAGAAAAAAGAAGAGCTTTTAAGTGCAGCCTTAGATTTTCCGGTAAGTGATTATACCGGGCAGGAGGTAGTTTACCAATTGGCAGATGAAACTTCAGAAACAGCGATAAACCTTTATAAAAAAGCATTTAAAACCAATAATATTTATGTTCGGCAGGCTATTGCTACCAGCATGAAAAGAATTCCGAAGCAACTTAAAAGCGAATTTGAATCTTTGCTTGACGATAAATCTTATCTCACAAAAGAAGTAGCGCTACTAAAATTATGGATGAATTTTCCGCAAAAGGTTTCCACTTATTTGAATAAAACCAGGGGAGTTGCCGGTTTTACCAATAAAAACGTGCGAATGCTCTGGTTAACCTTGAATCTTATAACTCCAGATTATGAGCCTGGAAAACAACAGGAAATTTACCAGGAACTTTCGAGGTATACCGCTACCTACTATCCTATAGAAGTAAGAGAAAACGCTTTTGGTTATTTATATCAAATAAATAGTTTTACTAATCAAAACTTACTGGATCTAATGCAGGGAACACAGCATCACGCTTATAGGTTTAGGGATTATAGCAGGCAATTGCTAGACGAGTTGCTAAAGAAGGAAGAATATCGGCAAAAATTCTTAGCTTTAGATGATCGTCTTTCTCAAAAAGAGCAGGATTATTTGCAAACTAAACTTTAATTAATGCGGGCATTAGTAATATCTGGTGGAGGTAGCAAAGGCGCTTTTGCCGGCGGTGTTGCCCAATATTTAATTGAAGAATTAAAACGGGATTACGATCTTTACCTGGGAACTTCAACCGGTAGTTTGCTAATTTCTCACCTGGCTTTGAATAAGTGTGAGAAGATAAAGGATATCTACACTTCGGTGAATCAGTCTAGTATCTTCAGTAATCGGCCTTTTCTTATTAAACGACGTCACGGCTACGATCAAATAAGCATAAATCACTTTAATGTAATTCGTAATTTTATTCAGGGGAAGAAAACTTTTGGTGAAAGTAAAAACTTGAAAAAACTCATTCAAAACACCTTAACCAAAGAGGAATTTTTGAGCTTAAAATCCAGTAAAAAGGATATCGTGGTTACTGTTTCCAATATTTCCCTTAATACAGTAGAATATAAATCGATTAAAGATTTTGAATACGAAGAATTTTGTGAATGGATCTGGATTTCGTGTAATTACACACCTTTTATGAGCCTGGTGCAAAAGGATGGTTGTGAATATGCCGATGGTGGCCTGGGAACAATGGTGCCTATTGAAGAAGCTATTAAAAGGGGAGCAACCCATATAGATGCTGTTATTTTACAAACCGAAGCTACTTTTTATAATAGAATGCCTTCAAAAAACGTTTTTGGATTGATCACTAATTTGTTTCGGTTTATGCTAGATAGAATAGAGAAGCAGAATATTCAAATTGGGAAATTTGCCGCAGCCAATAAAAATACGACCATAAATTTTTACTACACACCTACGGTATTAACTACCAATTCCCTTATTTTTGATGAGAAACAAATGAAATCCTGGTGGAAAACTGGCTATACTTATGCCAGAGAAAAAAGCGAGGAAATGAACCAAATTGAACCTTAATGCGTGCACTGGTAATATCGGGCGGGGGCAGTAAAGGCGCTTTTGCAGGCGGCGTTGCCCAATATTTAATTCAGGAAGAAGGCAAGAAGTACGATTTATTTCTGGGCACTTCTACCGGAAGTCTTTTAATTCCGCACCTTGCTATGGGAAATATAGACAAGGTCTATGACATTTACACCAATGTAAACCAGCGTAAGATTTTTAATGTAAATCCTTTTGTAGTAAAGCGAAAGGAAGGTAGGGAGTATGTGACGATCAATTATTTTAACATGTTCTGGCAATTTGTTCGGAAGAAAAGGACGTTTGGAGAAAGTCAAAACCTACGAAAACATATAAAGCGTAATTTTTCTGAGGAAAATTTCGATCATCTTAAAAACCAGGTGGAAGATGTAGTGGTTACCGTTTCTAATTTGTCTAAAAACCGGGTAGAGTATAAATCGATTAACGATTTTACTTACGAAGATTTTTGTGACTGGATCTGGATAAGCTGTAATTATATTCCTTTTATGAGTTTAGCCAAAAAAGACGGATTTGAATATGCCGATGGAGGATTGGGTTGTGTAGTGCCAATTCGGGAAGCAATAAAGCGTGGAGCTACAGAAGTTGATGCTATTATTCTGGAAGCCGAAAATATGGAATACAACAAGGTTTTAGGTAAAAACCCATTTTCTTTAATGATCAACCTTTTTGGGTTTTTGCTGGACCAGGTAGAATATCATGATATCGTAGAGGGAAAACTTGCCGCGCTAAATAAAAAAGTGAAATTAAACACTTATTATACCCCTACAAAGCTTACAGAAAACTCCCTTGTTTTTAATAAGAAGCTTATGGGAGAGTGGTGGCAGCAAGGTTACGATCACGCAAAAGAAAAGCATTTACAATACCTGGCTACTAAGAGAAAAGGTTTTTTCGGCTTGTTTTAGATAAAGCGTTTTACTTCATTTTTTAGATAAGCAATTGCAGCTTCGGTAGGTGATTGTTTTTCTATGAGATTTTTTAAGATTACTTCTCTTAATTTATCGGCATCGGTTACACTTTCCTGTTGATTGGCTTTTCTAATGATACCGATGGTAGCGTTTTTAGCCGTTTTTATATAATCCCAGGATTCTGTAGAAAGATAGATTTGTTGGGCCAGGTTATGCTCAAATTCCTGTTCTATAGTATTGATCAATAAACGCTCGTAAGCTTCTTTATCATCAGAATTTGGTTTTACCCTGAATAAGATTTTACCGGGAGAAATTCGCTCTAAAAATAGCGTCATTCTTTCGTAAGCCTGCAATTTAAGGGGAAGCGCTGTTTTTTGATTTTCTCTATGTAATAGAAAGCGTCTTCTATTTTCTTCATTTTTGTTATACGAACTAAAAAAATAAAAGGCTACTACACCAACAATTAAAGCCGGCAGAATAGCTAAAAGTATTTGGGAAAGTTCTATCTGATTCATTCGTTCTTATTATGTGGAGAGGTTTCCTCGGTTTCAGCTTCTTTGGTCGTCACTTCTTTTTGCTTATGAATTCCGCCCAGATGTGGGCAATCCATATGCGATTGAATATCGCCGAAAGGTACTTTTTCTTTATGATATGCAAAAGTGGTCGCCAGGGTTTTTGCCAGATTCTTGTCGCTTAAATTTATCTCTACATCATCCATAGTAAATTGTGACGGATGCTCGTAACCGCAGGCGTGGGTAATCTCTAACAACTCTTTTCTGAACTTAGTGAAGTAATAGTTCACTCGGCGAGCTTTATCTTTCACATTTATTCCTGCCTGCAACCATTTGTTTTGTGTAGCAACTCCGGTAGGGCAGGTGTTGTTATGGCAGGCTTGCGCCTGTATACAGCCAATACTCATCATTGCTTCCCGGGCAACATTTATACAATCTGCTCCCAACGCAAAAGCCATAGCTGCTTTTGCCGGAAAACCGAGTTTCCCACTGCCAATAAATACAATTCTATCGGTAATTCCTTCATTCAGGAATATTTTGTAAACATCGGTAAATGCGTAAATCCAGGGTAATGAAACGTGATCTGCAAAACTTGGCGGCGCGGCGCCGGTACCACCTTCACCACCGTCAATTGTTATAAAATCCGGGCCTCGTTTGGTTTTTGACATAAGCGCAGCGAGTTCTTCCCATTGATTTAATCTTCCCACGGCCGATTTTATGCCGACCGGAAGTCCGGTCGCTTCAGCGATTTCTTCAATAAAATCTAACAATTCGGGAATATTGCTAAAAGCTGAATGATTTGGTGGAGAAAGTACGTCCTGACCCATAGGGACGTGCCGAATTTCAGAAATTTCTTTGGTGATTTTTGAAGCTGGTAATACTCCGCCTTTTCCTGGTTTGGCACCCTGTGAAAGCTTGACTTCGATAGCTCGAATCTGAGGATTCTCTTTTACGAGTGCCACCATTCTATCCATAGAAAAGTTTCCATTTTCGTCCCGAACTCCAAAATATCCAGTTCCAAAATGAAAAACCACATCGGCTCCTTTTTGATGGTATTGTGAAAGTCCTCCTTCTCCAGTATTGTGATAAGCACCGGCTTCTTTGCAACCCTCATTTAAAGATTCAATAGCCCTGGCTGAAAGAGAACCAAAACTCATAGCAGAAACATTGATTATCGAGGCCGGTCTAAAAGGGCGTTCTCTTTTGTTATATTCTCCCATCACTTTCCCGCAGGCAATAAAATTTGGGTCTATTGCATTAGGATGCTTTTCATCTAATTTATAAGGAATCATCGCATTATTGATAAAGATATAATGCGTTGAAAAAATATCCTGATCGGTTCCAAAACCCTCGTAATTATTTTCATTTTTGGCCGAAGCATAAATCCAGCCGCGTTCAACCCGGTTAAAAGGTAATTCCTCCCTGTTGCTAGCCACGATATACTGGCGTAATTCCGGGCCAATTCCTTCTAAAAAATAGCGTAAATGCCCAACCACCGGGAAATTGTGCTTAATAGTATGTTCCCGGCTGAAGAAAATATCTTTAATAGCGATAAAAACAATAACAATTAAGATCCATCCCCACCATTCAATTGAAGCCAAAACATCAAATACATTTTCCATAATTATTGATTTAGGTAATCTATAGCCAGCTGAGACATAGTTTTTACCCCCAGTAACATTCCGCTTTCATCTATATAAAAGTCGGGAGTATGATGAGGTGCCGGTTCGGTAGAATCTAAAGGTTTTCCGCCAAGGAAATAGTAAAAACCGGGTACTTCCTCCTGAAAGAAAGAAAAATCTTCCCCACCGGTGGTGGCTTTAGCTAAAACTACATTTTCTTCTCCTGCTATAGCTTGTAAAGTAGGCAGCATTCTGCTGGTTAATTCAGGGTCATTATAGGTAATCGCAGTATTATTTTGAATTTCTACGGTAGCTTCCCCGCCATATGCTTTAGCGATGGCCGGAACCATTTCGTTCATTCTTTTTAAAATCAATTTTTTCATATCTGGATCCAGGGTTCTTATCGTCCCAATCATTTCCGAGGTTTCAGGAATTATATTAAAACGTACACCACTCGTGATTTTTCCTACCGTAATTACTGCGGCGGCATCTATCAGTTTAGATTCCCGGCTAATTATGGTTTGTAAACCATCTATGATTTTTGCTGAAATGAGAATGGGATCTGTACCGCTCCAGGGTGCAGAGCCGTGAGTTTGTTTTCCTTTTACGTTTATTACAAAGCGTTCTACCGCAGCCATAGTTCCTTCGGGTTTGTATCGAATGGTTCCCACCGGTGTTTCCGAATTTATATGAAGCCCGAAAATTGCATCTACATCAGGATTTTTTAATACACCTTCCTTAATCATGAGAGAGGCACCGCCTTCTTCACCCGGTGGCGGACCTTCCTCGGCGGGTTGGAAAATAAACTTTACCGTGCCATTTATTTTATCTTTATTCTTTGAAAGAACTTCGGCAACACCCATCATAATAGCAATATGAGTATCGTGACCACAGGCGTGCATTACCCCGGTTTCTGAACCCAAAAATTCTGTTCTTACTTCAGATTTAAACGGGAGATCATTTCTTTCGGTTACCGGGAGCGCATCAATATCTGCTCTTAAGGCCACCGTTTTCCCTTCATTATCACCTTTTAAAATTCCTACCACACCGGTTTTTGCGATTCCGGTAGTAGTTTCAATTCCCAGGCTTTGTAAATGGGCTGCAATTTTTTTAGCGGTTTCGGTTTCCCGGTTGGAAAGTTCGGGATGCTGGTGAAAGTCTCTTCGCCACTCGATCACCTGTTCTTCTATTTCTTCAGCAGAAGTATTGATCTCTGAATCAATTTCTTGGGCGGTTAAAGTAAAACTGAAAAGCCCAAGCAGGCTAAAAATAATTCTTTTCATAGCTTTTGTTTCGCGTTGAAGCTGGTTTGTAGAATTTTAAAGATATTAAAAACTTAAGCAATCGCTCCCAGCCAATCTTAGTTTGTTTAAAACAAAGTGGATTTCGGGTTTATAAATTGTCTCGTTTTGGTTAATTTCACGCATTTAAAAAACTGAAAAGATTGGAAGCTTATTTAGCCGAATTAAATGACGCACAACGCGCGCCTGTACTGCAAAAGGATGGCGCAATGATTGTAATTGCCGGAGCAGGATCTGGGAAAACCCGGGTGCTTACCTACCGTATTGCTTACCTTATGAGCCAGGGCGTAGATCCTTTTAATATTTTATCGCTCACCTTTACTAATAAAGCGGCCCGGGAGATGAAAACCCGTATTTCTAAAATTGTTGGTAGTAGCGAAGCGAAGAATTTATGGATGGGGACCTTTCATTCTATTTTCGCTAAAATTTTACGGTTTGAAGCGGATAAATTGGGCTATCCTTCAAATTTTACCATTTACGATACACAAGATTCGCAAAGCGTGATTAGGGCGATTATTAAAGATATGCGCCTCGATAAAGACGTTTATAAATACAAACAGGTTTACAGCCGGATTTCTTCTTATAAAAACAGTTTAATTACCGTAAAGGCTTATTTCCAAAACCCGGAATTGAAGGAAGCCGATGCAATGTCTAAAAAACCACGTTTGGGGGAAATCTACCAGGAATATGTGGAACGCTGTTTTAAAGCTGGCGCGATGGATTTTGATGATTTGCTGCTGAAAACAAACGAGCTTTTAAATCGATTTCCAGAAGTGCTTCATAAATACCAAAACCGGTTTAGGTATATTTTGGTAGATGAGTACCAGGATACCAACCATTCACAGTATTTAATTGTAAAAGCACTCTCAGATAAATTTCAGAATATATGTGTAGTAGGGGATGATGCGCAGAGTATTTATGCATTCCGCGGAGCGAACATTAATAATATTTTGAACTTCCAGAAAGATTACGAGAATGTGCAAATGTACCGCCTGGAGCAAAATTACCGTTCTACCAAAAACATTGTAAACGCCGCCAACTCCATTATTGAAAAGAATAAAACCAAGCTTGAAAAAGTAGTTTGGACGGCTAATGATGAAGGGCCAAAAATTGTAGTAAATCGTTTGCTTACCGATGGGGAAGAAGGCCGTTTTGTTGCAGGTTCTATTTTTGAAAATAGAATGCAAAATCAAATGAGTAATGGCGATTTTGCGATTCTTTACCGAACCAACGCCCAGAGTAGAGCGATGGAAGATGCGCTGAGGAAAAAGGAAATTCCGTATAGAATTTACGGCGGACTTTCATTCTACCAGCGAAAGGAAATTAAAGATGTACTGTCTTATTTAAGACTTCTGATTAATCCGAAAGATGAGGAAGCACTTAAGCGGGTAATTAATTATCCTGCTCGTGGAATTGGGCAAACTACGATGGATAAATTGAGCATTGCCGGGAATCAATATGGGAAGACCATTTTTGAAATTATTGAGAATATAGATCATCTGGATCTAAAGATCAATAAGAGTACGCGTACTAAGCTGGATAATTTCGTGAATATGATTAAGAGTTTCACGATTCTTGCTGAAAATGCCGATGCTTTTACTGTTGCTGATACCGTAACCAAAAAGACTGGTTTAGTTCAGGAATTAAAGAAAGATGGTACTCCGGAAGGAATTGCCAGGATTGAAAATATTGAAGAATTATTAAACGGGATCAAGGATTTTGTGGAAGGTCAAAAGGAACTGGCAGATGCCGATGGTTCTCTGGCTGAATTCCTTGAAGATGTAGCGCTTGCTACAGATATGGACAAAGATACCGGAGATGATGATCGTGTTGCCTTAATGACTATTCACCTGGCAAAAGGTTTGGAGTTCCCGTATGTATATATTGTTGGCCTGGAAGAGGATCTTTTCCCTTCAGGAATGAGTATGAATACCCGAAGCGAGCTGGAAGAAGAACGCCGATTATTCTATGTAGCACTTACCCGTGCCGAAAAACAAGCTTACCTAACTTATACCCAGTCCCGTTACCGTTGGGGGAAACTGGTAGATGCAGAGCCCAGTAGGTTTATAGAAGAAGTGGATGAGCAGTATGTGAATTATATGATTCCACAAGATGATTATAAATACAAGCCCCTAATTGATACCGATATTTTTGGTGATGAGGTTGATAAAAGTAAACTGCGCCAAACCAAGCCTAAAAAAGGAACTCCGCCGCCTGCACATAAACCAAGCGAATCTCAGTTAAGAAAACTTCGAAAATTAAAACCCGCCAGCCCGGAGCCCGAAAAAGCTACAAATGCTATAAAACTGGAAGCCGGCAACGTGGTGGAGCATATGCGTTTTGGAAAAGGAAAAGTTCTGGCTATAGATGGAGTTGGGCAGGATAAAAAAGCCGAAATAGATTTTGTGAATGGAGGAATTAAAAAGTTACTGCTAAGGTTTGCTAAATTGAAATTGATCTCCTAGATCTCGTTAAACTTCTGTTATATAAAGCCGCTTCACGCGGCTTTCTTTTTATCTTCAAGAAAAAATATGATTAAGGAAGGGAGTAATGTAAAGTGGAAATGGGGTAATGGTGAAGCAAAAGGAAAAGTAACCAAAACTTATGCTGAAGAAGTTACAAAAACCATAGATGGAAGCGAAATTATCCGAAAAGGGGAAGAAGGGAATAAAGCACTTTTTATAGAGCAGGAAGATGGTAGTAAAGTGCTGAAGCTGGAAAGTGAAGTTTCTAAATCAGATTAATTGAACCAATTTAAAAAATATCTGCTCGAAAATTTGTAAATTCTCGGGTATTAAAATTTATAACTATGGCTGAATTACTTAGAATTTATGACGAAAACCCAAGTCAGAAACATATTAATAAAGTAGTAGAAACTTTAAGAAACGGCGGACTTATAATTTACCCTACAGATACCGTGTATGGTCTAGGATGCGATATCACCAATACCTCAGCATTAGAAAAAATTGCTCAAATTAAAGGGGTGAAACTGGAAAAGGCTAATTTTTCTTTCGTTTGCGAAGATCTTAGCAATCTTTCGGATTATGTGAAGCAAATAGATTCTGCCACCTTTAAGGTTTTAAAGAGAAATCTTCCCGGGCCTTTTACTTTTATTCTTCCGGGGAATAATAACCTTCCAAATGTGTTTAAAAAGAAGAAAACAGTTGGGATTAGAGTGCCAGATAATGCTATTTGTAAAAGTATTGTGGCCACTTTGGGAAATCCTATTGTTTCCACTTCAATTTACGATGAAGATGAAGTACTGGAATACACCACAGATCCAGAATTGATAAAAGAGAAATGGGATCATTTAGTAGATCTTGTTATTGACGGTGGTTATGGAGATAATATACCATCTACGGTGGTAGATCTTACCACGCCGCAACCAGAAGTGATAAGAGAGGGGAAAGGAAGTATCGAAAACTTATAGTTTTAAATAAAATTTTTGATAACACGTTAAAAGCCTGCTAAATGCAGGCTTTACTTTTTTATAGCGAGCTATAGTCCATAACTTAATAAAAAAAACACGCAATGAATTATATTAAAACTAAGAACGAAGAACACGAAAATAAGACAAAGCTATTTTACGAAGATTATGGCGAAGGGCAACCGGTTATATTAATTCACGGCTGGCCTTTAAGTCATAAAATGTGGGAATACCAGGTAGAGAAAATCGTAGATGCCGGGTTTAGATGTATAAGTTACGATCGTCGCGGATTTGGTGATAGCGACAAACCCTGGGAAGGCTACGATTACGATACTTTAGCCTCAGATTTAAACGATGTTATTACTGCACTGGGACTTTCTGATACAATTATTGTAGGTTTTTCTATGGGTGGAGGAGAAGTTGCCCGATTTATAGGGAAATATGGAACCGCTAATGTATCTAAAGCTGCATTAATCTCTGCAGTACCACCTTTTATGCTGAAAACCGATGATAATCCTGATGGGCTTGAGAAAGAAGTTTTTGAAGGATTTAAAGAGGAAATTCGAAAAGACCGCGCAGGTTTCTTAGCTGGATTTGGAGATAAATTTTACAATTACGATAAAAACAAAGATCGTATTAGTAAAGATCAAAAACATTACGATTGGAGTATTGCCTGCAGAGCTTCTTCTAAAGCAACTTTGGATTGTGTAGATTCTTTTGGTTTGACAGATTTTAGAGAAGATCTAAAGCAGTTTGATGTACCAACGCTAATAGTTCACGGAGATGATGATGAAATTGTGCCGATAGATATTGCCGGTAAGAAAAGTAAAGACCTAATTAAGGATAATACTTTTGAAATAATTGAGGGCGCACCACACGGATTGGTAATGACGCACAAAAAAGAGTTTAATGAGATCTTACTGCGATTTTTAAAGCAATAAAATATCGTCGTATTAGAAAATAAAAAACCCCGCAATTGCGGGGTTTTTCTATATTTAAAAGAATCAAAAAGCTTATTTAGCAGATTTCATTCCTTCTTCGATCATTCCGTAGAATTGGTCAAGTTTAGGAAGAACTACAATTCTTGTTCTTCTGTTTTTAGCACGACCTTCAGCAGTTTCGTTTGTAGCAACAGGAACATAGTAACTTCTACCGGCGGCAGTCATTCTAGCTGGCTCTACACCAAACTCATCCTGAAGAATTCTAACTACAGAAGTAGCTCTTTTCACACTAAGATCCCAGTTATCTTCGAACATTGAAGTTTTGATAGCTTTATCATCAGTATGTCCTTCTACCATAAATTCGATGTCTGGCTTGTTTTTAACTACAGTAGCAACTTTACCAAGTACTTCTTTAGCACGATCGGTTACATTATATCTTCCACTGTCAAATAAAAGTTTATCTGAAATAGAAACGTAAACTACACCTTTTTCAACATTAATTTCAATGTCTTCATCAGCCATATTACCCAAAGCACCTTTTAAGCTTGTTACAAGCGCTAAAGTTACAGAGTCTTTTTTGCTGATTGCATTACGCATAGATTGAATAGCCAAATCCTTTTCTTTGATGCTTTCAAGAGAACGCTCAAGGTTTTCAGCTTCTTTCTTAGAAAGCGTAGCAAGGTCACCTACGTTGTTTAGCAATGCCGCGTTGGTATTGTTAAGTCTTGAAATTTGTTGATTCAGGTTTTGTTTATCCTCTAAACACGCATTTAGTTTAATGGTTGCAGTGTTTAACTCATCCTGGGTTTGTTTTTGTTGTTCTTCAAGCTCAGCATATTTTTTATTAGATACGCAAGAGGAAAACAAAAGAACGGCGGTAGCCGATAAAAGCATAATTCGTTTCATAATCTCGTAATTGTTATTAATGTTAGATGTTTCAAAAGTATCAAAAAAATGTAAAGCGGAAAAAGAAGCTTTAGCATAAGTTTGAATCCTTTTATTTTAATTTAGAAAATTCTTTTTTGCTTAAACAAAAATAAGACCAAATAATAGATTTTAACTGAAAATATCTGATGTTTTTTGGAACTCTTTTTCGCTTTGAATGAATTTTTTTGAAGTTACCATAAAATGCGGTATGTGCTTGAAGAATAGCATATAAATGTGAGAATTTACCTTCGGCAATAAATTTAATTCCCGCAACGCCATCGAGGATCATCCTAATAAATAAAATGCCATAAACATTTGGTGCGGGCACATTTTTTAACAGCATATACAAGCTATTTCTAAAATTGAAAAAAGTCTTTCTTGGGTTCATACTATCTAAAGTAGCGCCACCCACATGGTAAACGGTGGAAATTCCACAAGATTTTATTTGATAGCCTAAATTATGAATGCGCCAACATAAATCTATTTCTTCCTGGTGAGCAAAAAAATCCTCATCTAATGCACCGGCTTCCCAGTAAACGTTTTTTCTTATCACCATACAGGCTCCGCTGGCCCAAAAAATAGGAACATCGTTATTATACTGTCCGTGGTCTACTTCTAAAGTATCAAAGATCCTCCCACGGCAAAAAGGATACCCGTATTTGTCTATATATCCTCCGGCAGCCCCGGCATATTCAAAGTAGTTTTTTCTTTTAAAATCGAGTATTTTAGGTTGTACCGCGGCTGTTTTAGGTTGATTTTTAAAGATTTCCAGTATCGGTTCTAACCAGTTTTTGGAAACTTCTACATCGCTGTTTAGCAATACAAAAATATCTTCGGTTAAATGGGAAAGGGCATCGTTGTAACCTTTGGCGAATCCGCCGTTCTCTTTATTCTGAATAATTTTTACCTGCGGAAAATTTTCCCTTAGAAATTCTACTGAATCATCGGTAGAAGCATTATCGGCTACATAAATATTGGCTCCTTCAGAAAAACGAATTACCGAAGGCAAAAACTGCTCCAGTAAGCTCCGTCCATTCCAGTTTAAAATTACTACTGCCGTGCTCATGATCTTTCAGAAGTTTTAGAAGAAATATAATCGGGGATTTCAGGTAGAAAATGATATTTTTCTTCTTTATAATCCAGTTTGCAGAAGTAATGTTGCAATCCGTTGGTGAGCATTAAATAATCGGCTTTTAAACTCAAATTATACCTGGCGATTTGGTCAAAAACTTCCTGGGTTATTTTTATATGCGGGGCTTTACATTCTACCACTACTTTTATTTTTCCGTCAGGATAAAAAACTACCACATCATAGCGTTTAGTAAGTTTTCCCAGTTTTAATTGTTTTTCAACATTAATATGGTTCTTAGGGTAATTCTTATCTAAAGTAAGGAATTTAACCACGTGTTGTCTCACCCATTCTTCGGGAGTTAAAACCACAAATTTTTTCCGGAGTTCATCAAAAACGGCTATTTTATTTTCACTATTTTTGAACCGGAACGAGTATTTTGGAAAATTAAGCGCTAACATAGGCCAAAAGTAAAAAAGAAAACCACAGCGCAGCAAGCTTCAGTTTAATTTAAAAATCAAAAATCCTTCACCTTAATGGAAGAAGCAAAAGAGATTGTAAATAATATTCAAAAAGGTAGTGTGTCGCCGCTTTACTTTTTAATGGGTGAAGAACCTTATTATATAGATAGGATCTCAGATTTTATAGCGCAGAATTTACTGGCGGAAGAAGAAAAAGGTTTTAACCAAATCATTATGTATGGCCGAGATACCAATATTGATGAAATTGTGAGCAATGCCAAGCGCTACCCTATGATGGCCGAAAGACAGGTGATTATCGTTAAAGAAGCACAAGACCTTTCCAGAAGCATAGAGAAACTGGTAGATTATGCCGAAAATCCGCAGCCTACCACCACTTTGGTTTTTTGTTACAAATACAAAAGCCTTGACAAACGTAAGAAACTTTCTAAAGTCCTGAAGAAAAGCGGAATTTTGTTTGAAAGCAAACGCCTTTACGAAAACCAGGTGGCCGACTGGATCATGAAAACTCTGAAAGCCAGAAACTATACCATTTCTCCTAAAGCAGCACAAATGCTGGTAGAATTTTTAGGAATTGATCTTGGGAAAATTGATAACGAATTAAATAAACTTCAGCTTATCACACCAGAGGGTACTCAAATTACCCCAGAGCTTATTGAGCAAAATATAGGAATAAGTAAAGACTTTAATAATTTTGAGTTGCGGAAAGCAATTGGAATGCGAGATTCTTTAAAGGCGCATCGCATTGTAAATTATTTTGCCCAGAACCCAAAAGACAATCCAATGGTAGTTACCATTTCGCTATTGTTTTCTTATTTCTCACAAATTATGCAATATCACGGGCTGCCAGATAAATCTAAAGCTAACGTAGCGAAACAGCTTAAAGTTCACCCTTATTTTGTGGGAGATTATGTGGTAGCAGCAAAAAATTATCCAATGAAAAAAGTGAGTCAGGTAATTGGTTTGTTGCACGAAAGCGATGTTAAAGGAAAAGGTGTGGGAGCGGTGAATATCTCTCACGGCGATTTACT
Source organism: Salegentibacter salarius (assembly GCF_900168265.1). Classification (GTDB taxonomy): domain Bacteria; phylum Bacteroidota; class Bacteroidia; order Flavobacteriales; family Flavobacteriaceae; genus Salegentibacter; species Salegentibacter salarius. The sequence continues at coordinate 45,881 of NZ_FVZF01000014.1, forward strand.
CAAAGAATTAATGGTTAAGATCTTAAATTAATATGAGTAAAATAAATTCGTGGATAGGTGCTGCCAGATTAAGAACATTACCCTTATCAATTTCAGGGATTATTGTGGGAACTACCATTGCGGTTAGCGAAGGTGTGTTTAGCATTATTATTTTTAGTCTTGCACTAGCTACCACTTTAGGATTACAGGTGCTATCAAATTTTGCCAACGATTATGGCGATGGTGTCAAGGGAACCGATAACGAAGATAGGGTAGGACCGCAACGGGCTTTACAAAGCGGGCTAATTACCCAAAAGGAAATGCTTCAGGGTATTATAATTACAGCAATTGTTACCTTGCTTTTTGCCATTCTACTTATTTATGTAGCTTTTGGAAAAGAAAATTTAGGCTATGCGCTATTTTTCTTTCTACTGGGAATAGCTGCAATTGCTGCTGCTATAAAATACACGGTTGGTAAATCGGCATACGGTTACCGAGGGCTTGGAGATGTTTTTGTATTTATTTTCTTTGGGTTAGTTGCGGTATACGGTTCTTATTTTTTATATGCACACCAATGGAATTGGCTCGTATTGCTTCCGGCATTTAGTATTGGGTTTTTAAGTATGGGTGTTTTAAATCTCAATAATATGAGAGACCGGGCTTCTGACGAAAAAGCGGGTAAAATTACCTTAGTGGTAAAACTTGGCGCCAAAAACGCGAAAAACTATCATTATGCCCTCATTCTGGGAGCTATTCTTTGCCTGGTTTTATTCACGGTACTTAGCCTGGAAAGTATAAATGATTTTCTGTACCTGCCAGCTTTTATTCCTTTAATTCTGCATCTTAAAAGAGTGGTAGAAAATGAAAATGCTACCCTGCTGGATCCTGAACTAAAGGTTTTAGCACTTTCTACCTTTGCCACGGCAGTTCTTTTTGGACTGGGGCAGATCTGGTAGTAAACCACATGGAGCAAGCTCAAGAAGCATTATTATTAGAAAATATCATTTGATTTGGAAACAAGCCTGCGAGCATTTAATCTCGATTATCGAGTAAGTTTAACAAAATTATATATTCGGTAAGTTGAAGCTTCTTTTGTCGAATTCTTAAATTAGGGAAAACCATAAAAATTAAGTTATGAAAATCACTTTTTACGGACAGAGTTGTTTGGGAATTAAAATAGGAGATATCAATGTTTTGGTTGATCCGTTTATAACCGGAAATGATCTGGCCAAAGATAAAATCAATATCAAAGATTTAAAGGCCGATTATATATTATTAACCCACGCACACCAGGACCATACTTTAGATGCTGAAGAAATTGCGAAAAATACGGGAGCGGTAATCGTAAGTAATTTTGAAATCGCTAATCACTATGAGGAGAAAGGCATAGAAGTGCACCCTATGAATCATGGGGGTAATTGGGAGTTCGAATTCGGAAAAGTGAAATACGTAAATGCCATACACACCAGTTCTTTTCCAGATGGGAAATACGGTGGGCAGCCGGGTGGTTTTGTGATAGAAGGAGAACACAAGAATATCTATATTGCCGGCGATACCGCACTTACTATGGATATGAAATTAATTCCGCATCATACCACTTTAGATTTGGCAATTCTTCCAATTGGAGACAATTTTACCATGGGGGTAGAAGATGCTATTATTGCCAGTGATTTTGTTGAATGCGATAAAGTTTTAGGTTGCCATTATGATACCTTTGGCTACATTGAAATAGACCACGAAGAGGCTAAGAGAAAGTTTTTTGATGAAGGGAAAGACCTTATGCTTCTTGAAATTGGAGAAAGTCTGGAACTTTAGTTTCGGCCTGGCCAAATAATAAAATATATGCAGGCAGATTATAAAAAGTATATCTTAAATTTTAAACGCCCCAGCGGAACTTCGCGGGGCGTTCTTACTACTAAAGAAACCTGGTTTCTAAAAATCACCGATGGTGATAAGGTTGGCTACGGCGAATGTGGAATTCTTAGAAGTCTAAGTATAGACGATAGGCCAGATTACGAAGAAAAATTGCGATGGGTTTGCAACAATATTAATTTGGGAGAGACCATGCTTTGGGAAGAATTAAAAGAATTTCCAAGCATTCAAATTGGGATAGAAATGGCTTTTAGATCATTAAAGGCTAAAAATCCGTTCGAAATATTTCCTTCTGAATTTACGGATGGAAAAGCTACAATACCCATTAACGGGTTAATATGGATGGGAGAAAAATCTTTTATGAAATCTCAAATTCAGGAAAAAATTGAAGCCGGTTTTGATTGTATTAAAATGAAAATTGGTGCGATAGATTTTGAAACCGAATTAGAGCTTTTAAAATATATAAGAACCGAATTTTCTTCCGAAGAAATAGAATTACGCGTAGATGCAAATGGAGCTTTTAAACCTACTGAAGCTTTAGAAAAACTGAAGCGTTTAAGTGAGTTTCACTTACACAGTATAGAGCAACCTATAAAGCAGGGACAATGGGAGAAAATGAGAGATTTGTGTGAGAAAACACCGCTTCCAATTGCTCTGGATGAAGAACTTATAGGAGTTTTTGATGTAACTAAGAAGAAAGAATTACTACAAACAATAAAGCCGCAGTATATTATTTTAAAGCCGAGTTTAATCGGTGGTTTTAAAGGTACACAAGAGTGGATTGATCTTGCGGAAGAACAAAATATTGGTTGGTGGATTACCAGTGCTTTAGAAAGCAATGTGGGCCTCAGCGCAATTTCGCAATTTACTTATACTAAATACAGTAAAATGCCACAGGGACTGGGTACCGGAAGTTTGTATACTAACAATATAGAGAGTCCGTTAGAAGTGACGAAAGGAAATATTCAATATAATCCGGCTAAAAGCTGGGAATTTAATTTTTAGTAAATGTATATAGCTGAAGCTTTTAAATATCGTTATGATTTTTGGCGATATATTATTGGAACTTTATTGGTTTTTATTGGTGTTGTTATTGGGCAAATTCCTTTAGGTATAGCTGTTTTTCTGGAACGGGGAATGGAAATAGCCGAAATGACTGAAGGAGAACTTATGCAGGTTTTAGATTCTAACTTCACATTTTTTCTAATCTTGCTCACTTTTGCTGCAGGTCTTGGCGTTCTTTTACTAGTTGTAAAATTATTGCATAATCAACCTATAAAATCGCTTACCACCAGCCGAAAAAAGGTTGACTGGGGGCGCGTTTGGTTTGGTTTTGGTCTTGTAGCTGCTTTTACTATTATCGTTACGCTAATAGAGTATTCGGTAAATCCTGAAGATTTTCTGATAAACTTTCAGCCGGTTCCGTTTGCCATTTTGGTAGGGATCGCCATTATAATGATTCCGCTGCAAACCAGTTTTGAAGAATATTTATTCCGCGGATATTTTATGCAGGGGCTTGGCACACTCGTTAAAAATCGTTGGGTGCCTTTAATAGTTACTTCAGTATGTTTTGGGGGCTTACATTTCTTTAACCCCGAAGTAACCCAAATGGGGAACTTGATTATGATCTATTATATCGGTACCGGATTTTTATTGGGAATAATGACATTAATGGATGAAGGTATGGAACTGGCTTTAGGCTTTCATGCCGGCAACAACCTTACTGCCGCTCTGCTCGTTACCGCCGATTGGACAGCGTTTCAAACAGAATCTATTTTTAAGGATATTTCAGACCCAACTGCGGGAATTGACGTTCTGGTGCCCGTATTTATAATTTATCCCCTTTTCTTATTTATTATGGCTAAAAAATATGGTTGGAGTGACTGGAAGAATAAACTCTTTGGAAAGGTAGAAAAGCCTGAAACCCTAAAACTTTCTGAAGAAAGTTAAATTTATCATTACAATTTGCTAACTTTCAATAGAGAGAAATGTAACATATTTGGTTTTAAATATGGCAGATAAGTATAAAGTACCGGAAACCCATCCCGATTTTAGATTGAATAAACGTCATTTTACTAATGCCGAGCTTCATCTAGTGGCCTATAGCTTTATTAAAGAAGGAGAAGCATTTGAAGAAGAAGTAGGAAGTTTCTTATTAGACTGGATCAAACCTGCTAAATATATTGAGGTACAAACTTCTGGCTCTACCGGAAAACCAAAAACCATACGTATTAAAAAGGAGCATATGATCAATTCGGCCATGGCTACTTCCCGTTTCTTTGAATTACCCGAAAAAACTACAGCCTTATTATGTTTACCTGCTACCTATATTGCCGGAAAAATGATGCTGGTTCGTGCCATGTTTTTGGGATGGCAGTTAGATATGGTTCCGCCTTCTTCCAATCCCCTGGACCAGGTCTTTAAGCGTTATGATTTTTGTGCAATGACGCCGTTTCAGCTGGATAATTCTGTTGGTCGCTTACACCTTATAAAAAAACTTATTGTTGGCGGTGGGGCAGTTTCTCCACGACTTCAAAAGATGGTAAAAGAAGTTAGCACCAAAGTTTATGAAACCTATGGAATGACGGAAACCGTTACCCACATCGCGGCCAAAAGACTAAATCCATCAAAAAACAAGAAAAAATCACGAGTATTTAAGGTGCTGCCAAACATTAATATTTCGAAAGATGATAGGGGTTGTTTAGTGATTAAAGCGCCTAAACTTTCAGATGAAATTATTACCACAAATGATGTAGTTGAAGTTCTTACTTATAAAAAATTTCAATGGAAGGGTAGATTAGATAATGTGATCAATTCTGGTGGCATAAAACTTCACCCTGAACAAATTGAAAAGAAGCTTTCCAAAATTATAGATCAGCGGTTATTTGTAACGGCGATGCCAGATGATGCCCTTGGTGAAAAATTGGTGCTTTTTGTTGAAAATGAATTTTCAGAAGAACTTTTGAAACAATTGGAGAAAGAAATTAGTGAGTTGAAGAGCCTTGAAAAATACGAGCGTCCTAAAAAGATCTATTTCATAGAAAAATTTGAAGAAACCCATACGGGGAAAATTCACAGGGAAAATACTTTTAAAAGCAAGGTTAACTAAGCTTTCATTTCATGAGAAAATTAATTGAATTCAGGGTTTGGATATGCAAGCCTATCTTAATAATATTTTTATTAGCTTTTTGTTCTCCAGCTACAGCTCAAATATTACCAGAACGTGAACGCGCACAACTTATGGAAGAAATACAACAGGATAAATTTGATAATCTTCTTCCCAAACTAATGGATCGCGCCGAAATTGATATGTGGCTGGTAATCGCGCGAGAATATAACGAAGATCCCGTTTTACGAACTATGCTGCCGCCTACCTGGTTAAATGCCCGCCGCCGAACCATTCTTGTATTTTACAGAAACGAGGAACAGGATACTTTAGAGCGTCTCGCAGTAGCGCGATACGATGTGGGAAATAATATAAGATCGGCCTGGAATCCTGAAAAGCAACCTGAACAGTGGGAAGCCCTGATAGAAATAATAAAAGACCGAAATCCTGATAAAATTGGTTTAAATTATTCTGAAATGGACGGGATTGCAGACGGACTGGTAAAAACGGACTATGATAAATTTATGGAAGCCCTTCCTCAAGAATTTCATTCCAAAATTGTTTCGGCAGAAAACCTGGCGGTAAGTTGGATCGAAACCAGAACAGAGATGGAAATGGAAATTTATCCGGAATTGGTGCAAATCACCAAAGATATCATTCAGGAAGCATTTAGCGATAAAGTAATTACTCCCGGGAAAACCAGCACAGAAGATGTGGTTTGGTGGCTTCGACAAAAAGTAACCGATCTGGGACTGGAAACCTGGTTTCATCCAACTGTATCAATTCAGCGTGACGAAGAAGCCCTTAAAGATCACGTAAGCGCCTTTTCTTCAGCAAAAGAAAAAAAAGTGATTATGCCGGGAGACCTTATTCACTGTGACTTTGGGATTTCTTACCTGGGACTTAATACAGATTGCCAGCAGATGGCTTACGTTTTGAAAGCAGGAGAAAGTGAAGCCCCAGAATTTCTTTCAAAAGCCTTTAAAAAAGGAAATCAATTACAGAATATTCTAACCGATAATTTTAAAACCGGTAAAACAGGAAATAAGATACTCTTAGAAAGTTTGGGACAAGCTAAGAGCAGCGATCTAAAACCTATGATCTATACCCATCCTTTAGGCTTATATGGGCATTCTTCGGGTACTACCATAGGAATGTGGGATTCTCAGGAAGGAGTACCAGGAAGAGGTGATTATCCTTTGCACGAAAACACCGTATATGCCATTGAGCTTAACACCAGTGTATTTTTGGAAGAATGGGATCAGGAGGTGAGAATAATGCTGGAAGAAGCCGGATTCTGGGGGCCGCAAGGTTTTCGCTATGTAAATGGAAGGCAAAATGAACTTTTGCTAATTTCAGACAATTAGAATTTGAACCCATTTCTAAATTGTTCAGTTCAATACCATTTTTTAGTGTTTATGATACTGCTAGTCCTGTAAATATGCTGGCTGTATCGAACAATTATTCTACCTCATTTTTGGCTTCCTTAGCATTTGACCAGGATTCAAGATTTTTTAAGGTAGCTTCTATGTTTTCCTTTAAAGCTTCGTTTGTCAGAAAAGCCTGATGAGCTGTAATTAACACATTTTTAAAGCCTATCAGGCGAACAAAAAGATCATCCTGGATCAAATCTGTAGAATGATCTTCAAAGAAAAGATCTTTCTCGTATTCATATACGTCAAGTCCAAGGGAACCTATTTTGCCATTTTTAAGTCCTTCTATAAGATCTTCGGTTTTGCAAATTGCTCCGCGGGCAGTATTGATTATCATCACACCTTCTTTCATAAGACTGATATTTTCTTTGTTGATGAGGTGTTTGGTGTCTTTAGTGAGTGGTGCATGAATGGTAATGATGTCGGAATTCTTACAGAGCTCTTCCAGTTCAACATATTTTGCATCATATTTTTCAATAAGGTCCTGGTCTTTTTTTACATCATAAATCATTAATTTACAGCCAAATCCATGCAGAATTTTTGCGCTTACCGCCCCAATTTCTCCCGCTCCCAACATTCCTACAGTTTTGTTGTGCATATCAAAACCAACCAGGCCATTTAAACGAAAATTATAATCCTGAATTTTTCTGCTGGCGGGAATCAGTTTTCTGTTGAGTGCCAGCATAAGGGATAGACTGTGTTCTGCTACACTGTGAGGGGAGTAATGTGGCACATTGGCCACTTTAATGCCCAGATCCTTTGTTTTTTCCAGGTCTATATGGTCAACGCCCATGCTACGCGTTGTAATATATTTTATCCCTGTTTTCTTTAATTCCTCCAGCACTTCTGCCGAAGCATCATCATTGGTGAAAATTGAGACCGCTTCGCTTCCTTCAGCCAGAGAAACTGTTTCTTTGCTAAGTTTTTCTTTGCGGTAGTTTAACTCAATGCCATTTTTGTTTTGTTTTTCCAAAAATGGCTTTTCATAAGGCGAAAGACTGTAAACTGTTGTTTTCATAATATGTTTTTTAAAATAGTTCTTTTTTGAATCGGAGGTACTTATATAATTCACCCGCTCCTAAAATCGCAGACGAAATTAGAATGAGTATACAAATGTCAAGAAAAGGCAGCTCTTCAAATCTCAGGAGATCCTGGAAAAAAGGAATTTTGACTACAATAACCTGGAGTATTATAGCCGCTATAAAAGCGATATTGACCCATCGGTTTCCAAAAACCCCAATTTCAAAAACCGATAAGCGTAGCGAGCGCATATTGTAGGCATTAAACAACTGTGTTGAAGAAACAACAATAAAAGCCGCTGTTCTGGCCATTACCTCGCCCTGGGGCAGATAGTGCCAAAAGGTTAATAAGGTTAAAGTAACCATGACGAGTGACACAATGATTATAAAAGGTGCTATATCCCACTTTAAAATTTTTTCGCTTTTCTTTACGGGAGGTTGCTTCATTATATTGCCGTGTCCCGGTTCTGTAGCCAGGGCTATATCCATAATACCGTCTGTGATTAGATTTACATAAAGTATTTGTGCAGCAGTAAAAAGAAGTGGCCAGCCAATTGACATACCAAAAATAAAAGCAATTGCGAAAGCGAAATTAGTAGTTAGCAGAAAGTAACTTGTTATTTTTACGTTATTGAAGACTATACGCCCTTCCCTTATGGCATTAACAATACTACTAAAGTTATCATCCTGTAGAACAATTTCGGAAGCATCTTTAGCCACATCGGTACCTCTTACTCCCATAGCAATGCCCACATCTGCGCGCTTTAGTGCCGGGGCATCGTTTACTCCATCGCCTGTCATGGCTATCAATGTTTCTTTTGCCTGCAGTCTTTCAGCAATACGAAGTTTGGTGTCAGGATTCATTCTGGCGAAAACATTTATATTATCAATATATTCATCAAATTTTTCATCATCAACATCCAGTGCTTTGGTAGTTATTGAAGGTGGGTACTTTTCTTTATCTTTAGCATCCTCCCTTTCTTTTAATATTCCAATATCCCTGGCAATGGCTGCGGCTGTTTTTTTATGATCTCCGGTAACCATCACTACTCTTATCCCTGCTGTATTACATTCTTTAATAGATTCTGCAACTCCTTTTCTAGGGGGATCGATAATTCCTGTTATCCCAACCCAAACCAGATCTTTTACATCCTGACGATCAATGCTTTCTTTTTCGGTTTTTTTGTAACCCAGGGCTAAAACCCTCATCGCCCCGTCTGCCCATTCATCCATTTTATCCTGAAGTTCTTTTCTTTTCTCGTTATCCAGGTCTTTAGTGCCTTCAGGAGTTAAATATTGCGTACTTAATTCCAGAATTCGCTCCGGGGCTCCGATGGTAAAAATTTCAGGACCTTTCTCTGTTTCGACCAGGGATGCACGAAATTTTTGTTCAGATTTAAATGGAAGATCGTCAAGCAGTTTGTAATTTTTATAGGGTTCTCTTTCTTTAATTTTGGCTTTTTTACCAATTACAAACATAGCGGCCTCGGTAGGATCTCCCGTTACTTCAGGACCTTGTTCGCTTTCCTGGTCGTCTTCATTTCTTTCCTGTTCCTCTTCTTCTTCAAACAGAATTTCTTCCTCTTCTTCCTCCTCTTTTTTGGAAGCAGGTGCGCCTGTTTTTTGTTTCCCTTGCTTTTCTTTGGTTTCAGAAGATGCTTTTTCTTTTTTCTTTTCCTTTTTTTCTTCCTGAGGACTTGAATTTTTTGAAGTTTCTATATCATCTGCTTCTCCTTTTATTCCAGCGTCATTACAAAAAGCAGCAATGGCAATGAGTTTCTGTTCTACCGGGTTTTCTTCCAGATTCAATTCACGATCGTTTTCTTTGAATTTTCCTTCCAGCTGATAACCATTATCCGTTACTGCTACTTCCTTATCGTTACCCGTAAATAACTTTTTGATCACCAAAATGCTCTGGGTGAGCGTACCGGTTTTATCGACTAGAATTACAGAGACAGAGCCCATCATTTCTGTAGCTGTAAATTCCCTGATTAAGGCATTTTGTTTTGCCATTCTGTTAGCCCCAATAGCCAGTACAATCGAAATCACCGCCGGTAGTCCTTCGGGTATAGTCGAGACCAGCACAGCAATGGTCACCAGAAGAATTTCCTGAAATTCGTAATCCTGAACCCAATAGCCAAGCCAAAAAATGATAATGGCAGTGCCGATAGCAATAACAGCCATTTGCTTACCTAAGAGATTGGTTTTTTTCTTGAAATTGGAATCCTGCATTTCCATTTCTCCCATGGATTTGGCGATCTTCCCTATTTCTGTGTTGTTCCCTATAGCCGTTACAACAGCTTTGCCTTTTCCGTTAACCACATTGGTGCTCTTCCAGGCCATGTTTTTTCGGTCTCCAACCGGTGCATCTTCTTCTACAGGATCTAATTCCTTGTCTATGGGCATAGATTCTCCGGTAAGCGAAGCCTCCGAGGTGCGCAATTCATTTATTTCAATAATGCGCCCATCTGCGGGAATTGTACGTCCTTCCTTAAGAATTATGATATCGCCAGGAACAACATCTTCAACATCTATTTCCTTTTCTTTGCCATCTCGTAACACCAGGGCGCTTTTTTGTTGCATCTCTTTGATGGACTGAATTGCTTTCTCTGCTTTGTACTCCTGGGTGAAACCCATAATGGCATTGAAGAGTATAACAGCCAGAATGATATACACATCGGCCATTTGATCGGCCCACCAGGCGACTCCAGCAGCAATAAAAAGAATGAATATGAGAAAATCCTTGAACTGTTTCAGGATCAGTAGCAGGGGGTTTGTTCCTCCTTTTTCCGGTAATTTGTTCTTTCCGAATTTCTCCTGTCGTTTTTTAGCTTCATCAGAAGATAGCCCTTCCTCTTTTGCAGAAACTTTTTCTAAAGTTTCTTCCTGGCTCAAACTATGATAAGGATGTTTTTGATCTATATCCATAGAGGATTATATTTATTTTTGGGAATAAAGGATGCAAAATTTATAAAGTTCTATTATCTTTTTTAAAGTGATTTTATCGTTTATTTTCTGCTTTCAGGATGTTTTTAATTCCTTTTGCCACCGCATCAGGATTAAAAGAAATACTGTTTATTCCCTGTTCTACCAGGAAACCGGCAAAATGAGGAAAATCGCTGGGAGCCTGTCCGCATAGTCCTATTTTACGACCTTTTTTCTTTGCCTTTTCAATGGCCATGCTTATCATTTTCTTTGAAGAAGTGTTATTTTCATCAAATAATTCATTAACCAATGCAGAGTCGCGATCGAGTCCCAGGGTGAGTTGAGTGAGATCATTTGAACCTATGGAGAATCCGTCAAAAATTTCGGCAAATTCTTCGGCCTGGAGTACGTTTGAAGGAATTTCGCACATCACATATATTTCAAGATCATTCCAACCTTGCTTCAAGCCATAATCTCCCATAAGATTTATAACTTTTTCGCCTTCTTCTACGGTACGGCAAAACGGGATCATAAGCTTCACATTGGTAAGTCCCATTTCGTCTCTTACTATTTTCATGGCTTCGCATTCCATTTTAAAGCCGTTGCGGTATTGCTCGCTGTAGTATCGGGAAGCTCCTCTAAACCCGAGCATCGGATTTTCTTCATCAGGTTCGAATTCCTGGCCACCTATAAGATTTGCATATTCGTTTGATTTGAAATCGCTCATTCTTACTATAACATCGCGAGGATAAAAAGCAGCGGCAATAGTAGCAACACCTTCGGCCAGCTTTTCAATAAAAAAAAGATGTTTTTCTTCATAAGTGGCCGTAAGTTCTTCGATTTTCTTTTTTGCATCTTTGTCTTTTAATTTATCATAGTGGAGTAGTGCAAGAGGATGAATTTGAATTGTATTGTTTATTACAAATTCCAGCCGCATAAGGCCAACGCCTTTTACGGGATAATTGCTGTAACTATAAGCCATTTCAGGATCGGCCAGGATTAGCATGACCTCGGTTTCAGGTTCTTCCTGTTTACTAAAATCTATATCTTCTTCATCCCATTCTAAAAAGCCTTTATACACTTTTCCGATATTGCCTTCAGCACAGGCCACCGTTATTTCCTGCCCGTCTTTAATGGTTTCAGTACCATCTTCGGTGCCAACAACGGCAACAGCGCCTAACTCTCTGGCAACAATGGCTGCGTGACTCGTACGGCCACCACTATTGGTGATAATTGCCGAAGCTTTTTTCATCACATTATCCCAGTCGGGATTTGTGATTTCTGTCACCAGTACGTCTCCTTCCTGCAGTTTATCGGCTTCATCTGGTGAACTAAGGATGCGGCTTACGCCTTTTGTGATTTTTTCGCCAATTCCCGTACCGCTTGTGAGAATTTCTCCCTCGCTTTTAAGCTTAAATTCTTTGATCTTTGATTTTTCTTTACCTGAATGTACTGTTTCGGGACGCGCCTGTACTATGTATAATTCCCCGCTTTCTCCGTCTTTAGCCCATTCAATATCCATTGCCCGTTTATAATGATCTTCTATTTCTACAGACCATACAGCAAGTTGTACCACTTCTTTATCGCTAAGAATATATTCTTTCTGCTTTTTTAAAGGTGTCTTTTTGTTTTTTGTAGTAGCTTCTTCTTTATTTTTGGTGGCATAAACCATGGTTTTTTCTTTGCTCCCCATCTTTTTAGATATAATGGAACGCATTCCTTTTTTTAAAGCGGGCTTAAAAACGTGAAATTCATCGGCATTAACAGCACCCTGTACCACATTGTCTCCAAGGCCCCATGCCCCGGTTAAGAAGATAACTTGATCATAACCACTATCGGGTAGAATTGTGAATATAACCCCGGCAGAGGCTTTATCTGATCTAACCATTTTTTGCACACCGGCCGAAAGAGCTACTTCCATATGATCAAAACCATTGTGTTCCCGGTACCTTATGGCTCTATCTGTAAAAAGTGAGGCAAAACACTTTTTACAGGTTTCCAGAGTAGCATCGGAACCCGATATATTCATAAAAGAATCGTGTTGTCCCGCAAAAGAAGCTTCTGGAAGATCTTCAGCTGTGGCGCTGCTTCTTACAGCAACGCTTGTTAAGGCTTCTTCTTTTTCTTCCAGTTGCCGGTAAGCTTCCTTTATTTCTTCGGCTAGTTCATCAGGAAATTTCCCATTTAAAATTAGTTCGCGGGCTTTCTTTCCAGTTTCTCTAAGATTTTTAAATTCTTTTGTATCTAGTTTTTGAAGAAGGTTGGTGAGTTTTTCTCTAAGTTTATTGTGATCCAAATAATCCCAATATGCCTGCGCTGTAGTAGCATACCCTGCAGGGATTCGAATTCCTTTGGCCCCCAATTGACTTATCATTTCCCCGAGGGAAGCATTTTTCCCACCCACTTTGGCAGTATCCTCATTGCTTAAATCACTAAAAAAGCTAATATATTTACTCATTTCTTCTAAAATTTGGATGTTTAAAATTTTGGCTTTAATAAGTTTCCTGGCTTAGCAAAGTCATTCTTTAATTTAAAGCTATTTTGATAAAATGAATATTCATAAAATGTTAAATTTGAGAGGTTTGAGATATAGGCAGTACTATGGCTATATCTTGTTAGAAATAGAAAAATACCGAATTGCAATATTTTTAATTTTTAAGCAGAAGGGAATTTATGACCTCCATCATTTGTCTCAGGTTTAAAAAAGGCTACTTTTAAAGGAATGGTTTTGAGAATGGAAAGTTTAATTCAATGAAATTTTATGGGTTATATAAAATTATTGACCAGATATATAAAAGATGCTGTTTATGGGGCTAATGACGGGATAATCACCACTTTCGCCATAGTCTCCAGTGTTGAAGGAGCAAATTTGGGAACTACAGCCATCCTTGTGGTTGGATTTGCATCCTTATTTGCAGATGGCTTTTCCATGGCTTCCTCAGATTTTTTGGCTAATAAAGCTGAGGTAGCCAGGAAAAAAAATATGGAAAACCAGGGAGAACAGGAAAAAGAAGATCCGAAAATTGCAGCCTTATTAACTTTTTTGGCATTCGTAGTGGTAGGGGTAATTCCCCTGATTCCATATTTTTTCACTGGCTTCACCGTAAACTCTTTTGCCATATCAGGTGTAGCTACCGGTTTAGCATTATTTGGAGTTGGAGTATTAAGAACAAGACTTACCGGAGGCAATCCTTTTGTGGCAGGAGGGGAGATGTTATTAATTGGAGGATCGGCTGCTCTTGTTGCATTTTTTATTGGGGGATTAATCGAGCAATGGCAGTAAATTTAAGGCTTCCAGTTAAATCATTTTTTTCATGGATTAAAACATCCCCGCTCATTTCTTCAGGAAGCTCAATGTCCATCAATGAAAGAATGGTAGGGGCAATGTCGCTTAATTTTCCTTCAGATAATTCCAGTTCTTCGTCTGCACCTAATAAAATACAGGGCATAGGATTTATGGTATGGGTGGTAAAAGGAGAACCATCGTCATTTTTCATTTTATCGGCGTTACCATGATCTGCAATGATAATTACTGCATACTCATTTTCCAATGCTGTTTGGACTACAGCTTCAGTACAGGAATCCACAGTCTCACAGGCTTTTTTTGTAGCTTTCATATCTCCCGAATGGCCTACCATGTCGGGATTTGCAAAATTCAGGCAAATAAAATCTGCTTTTTTATCCTTTAATTCTGGAATGATCGCATCACGTATTTCTTCGGCGCTCATTTCCGGTTTTTTATCGAAGGTAGAAACATCAGGAGAATCGATCAGGATTCTTTTTTCCCCTTCGAATTCTTTCTCTCTTCCTCCGTTAAAGAAATATGTTACGTGCGGATATTTTATGGTTTCGGCTATTCTAATTTGTTTTTTACCCTCTCTGGATAGTACCTCACCTAAGATATTGTCAAGATCTTCTCCTTCAAATAATACCGGCACATTTTTAAATGTTTTGTCATAGCGGGTCATGGTGATATAGCGCAGATCGAGTTTTTTCATCTGCTCTTCAGGAAAATCTTTTTGGGTGAGAGCCTCTGTGATCTGTCGGGAACGATCGGTGCGATAGTTAAAACAAATCACGACATCCCCATCATTAAGAGTAGCTATAGGTTCATCGTTTTCAGTTAAAACTATGGGTTTTAAAAAATCATCAGTTTCATCTTCTTTATATTTTTGATTAAGTGTTTCTTTTAATTTTTCGGCTTTAACTTTGGTCTCTGCTTCACCATTTACCAAAGCCTTATATGCTTTTGCAGTTCTGTCCCAGTTTTCACCCCTGTCCATAGCGTAATACCGGCCTATTATACTGGCTAATTTCCCGGTTGTTTTTTGAAAATGCTCCTGTAAGTCTTCAATGAAGCCAATGCCACTTTTAGGATCGGCATCGCGGCCATCGGTAAAAGCATGAATATAAACTTCTGAAAAATCCTGTTCAGCTGCAATACTGCAAAGTGCTTTTAGATGATCTATATGAGAATGAACACCACCATTGGAGATGAGCCCCATAAGATGAACCTTTTTGCTTTCTTTTTTAGCATAATCAAAAGCATTTATCAGTACAATATTCTTATTAAGATTTGCATCTTTAATCGCAAGGTCTATTTTAACCAGGTTTTGGTAAAACCACTCTACCGGCACCAATATTAATATGACCTACTTCAGAATTTCCCATCTGGCCTTCCGGCAAACCAACCGCAATACCATGGGTTTGTAGTTGGGTATGTGGTTGCTTCTGCCAGATCTTATCCATAAAAGGAGTTTTTGCCTGTACAATGGCAGATGCCTCTTTTTCCACTTCCGGGGCAATTCCCCAGCCATCCAAAATCATTAGTAAAACTTTTTTTTCATAATATGTTTATGATTACTGTATCAAAATTCAGTTTTTGTTTTTTCAGGCATTGATTTTAAAAAGGATCTGTTTTTTTGGAACAGCCTTATTTTGTGCTGGTATGCTCGTTTCTTTATCACTAAGCCATTCGAAGATCTTTTCAACGTCTTTTTTACGGCACAGTTCTGTTCCGGGTGTTATTGTGGCGGCAGTACCAGCGGCCACTCCCCATTTAACTGCGTCTTGAAGCCCATCTCTACGTGATAGAGAAAGAATGAGACCGCCTACCATGGAGTCTCCCGCACCAACGGTGCTTTTCTGTTTTACTGTGGGTGGTACCACATAATGAATCTTTTCTTTCGAAGCCACCATAGCACCTCTGGCCCCAAGAGAAACAATTAATATTTCAGCTTTACCTTCATCAATAATTTTTTTGGCGATTTCCTCCTGTTGCAATCCCGAAATTTCATCTTTTCCAGCCAGTTCACTTAATTCTCTGAGGTTTGGTTTCATTAGATAGACACCTGATTGTGCAGCTTCATTTAAAGCATTACCCGAGGTATCTATTACACATTTTATATTTTTATCTTGGGCGATTTTTGCAATTTTACCGTAGAAATTATCTGGTGCACCGGGCGGTAAACTTCCGCTGGCTACTAAATACTCTACATCATCGGGTAATTGATCAATTCTGTCTAAACATTTCTGAAGTTCTTCCTTAGAGATTTCACTTCCGGGCATTCCAAATCTAAACTGGCTACCTGTCGAATTCTCCATTACCATTAAATTTTCCCGGGTAGGATTTTTTATCTGAATCATATCCTGATCGATTTTTTCTTCTTCAAGAAGCTCTTTAATTTTATTGCCTGCGGGGCCACCGGCAGTATATGGCCAGGGATTCGCCACCTAAAATTTTTATAGCTCTCGAAACATTGATGCCGCCACCTTCTGGTTCGTAAGTAGGTTTTTCACAGCGCAGCTTTTTTTCAGGTTTTAATTTATCGATGTAAGTGCTTTTGTCCAGCGCTGGATTTAGTGTTAATGTTACTATTTTCATAATCAAAGATTTTTATTAAAAAGTTTTAGGACCTGTATAATGAGAAGTGGTATTAGGCTGGTAACAACTATTAAGCCCCAAATACGCATTTCGAGTTTCTGGAAAGAAAGAACATCGGCTATGCCCGGGATAAAATAGGCCGCAAATAATATCGAAAAACAGAGGGCGAGAGCCATCCAGATATATTTATTTCGAGTTACTTGGTTTTTAAAGATATGTTCATCGCTTTCTCTCATATTGAAAACGTGTAGAAGTTGCGAAAATGCAAGGCTAAAGAAGGCTATATTGTTGGTGATTTCTTCTGGCTGTTCCCATATGTAGTGAGCAAAATAGTAGGCACCGCAAATGCAAATCGCAAGAATAGAACCGTATAAACCAACCTGAAACCAGTTCTGGCGGGTCAAAATAGGTTCTTCGGGATCTTTAGGCGGTTTTTTCATAACCCCGGGGCTTCCTTCACCTACTCCCAATGCAAGTGCTGGAAAAACATCTGATAGCAAATTAAGAAAAAGCAGTTGTAATGGTAATAGCGGTAAAGCAAACAAGCTAAAACTTATAGAGGCAATAATAATGATTTCACTAAGGTGATAAGATAACTGATAAACAATGAATTTGCGAATATTGCCAAAGATGATCCGTCCCTGTTTAATGGCCTGCACAATAGAATTAAACGCATCATCTTTCAGCACCATATCTGAGACTTCCTGGGCTACCTGGGTTCCCCTTTTTCCCATGGCTATACCTATATTGGCCCTTTTTAGGGCAGGGGCATCGTTTATACCGTCGCCGGTCATTCCCACTATTTCCCCGTTCTTCTGAAAATGTTTTATAAGCCTCAGTTTTTGAGAGGGATCCATTCTGGAAAAAATACTGGTTTTTGTAAGATTGCTGTCTCTGCTTTCTTTTCCCAGCTCTTCCTGCAAATTTTTCCCCATAATACTGCCCGAGTCTTCTTCTCCTTCTTTAAAAAGATTAATCTGTTTTCCAACATTTTTTGCGGTGCCGGGATGATCGCCGGTTACCATTACCACTTTAATTCCCGCTTCCCGGCAGGTCCTAATAGCATCGGCAACTTCTCTTCTTGGAGGGTCTATAAAACCTACCAGGCCTGTAAAAGTAAGTTGATGGAGAAAATCTTCGGCTTCCTCTCCTTCCGGGAGTGTATTCAGCGTTTTATACCCGAAGGCAAGTACCCTTAGACCTTCATCAGAGAGTTCATCATTTTTTTTATTCCAATATTCTTTATCATCTTCGGTGAATTCTTTCACTTCGTCATCAATGAGTATATTCCCTGATCTTTCAATTATAGCGTGGGCAGCACCTTTGCCAGCTACATAGAAGCTTTCACCTTCCTGGTTTATAGCTCCCATGACCATAGAATCTGAATCAAATGGATCGTGAAGTTTTCTCTCTAGTTGGGGGTTATCCTGGTAGAGGTCCTGATCAAATTTCTGACTAAAATTCAACAAGGCTACTTCAAGAGGATCTCCTTCACCTTTACCACTTTCTATTTCACTGTAGTCTTCATCATTATTCTTGTCTTTATCTTCCTTGGATTTTCCAGTATCTGTTTTGTTATTGTCTTCGGAAGGGGGTTCATCTGATGATGATTTGTTGTGATTGTAAGCTTTATCATCTTTGTTAGCGTTTTTTTCTCCCGTTAAACTGGCATCATTAGCAAGAACAGCGATTTTAAGCATATGACTGAAGTTGCTATTTTCCTTTGGGCTTTCATGTTCTTTTATAACGGGCCGGGTTTTTTTATGCCATTCCACGTTCATTCTTTCATCTCCGGGAAAGTAAAACGTGTTTACAGTTAATTGGTTTTTGGTTAGAGTACCGGTTTTATCTGTAAATATAACGGTGGTTTCCCCAAGGGTTTCCACCGCTTCAAGTTTCTTCACCACTACGTTTTTCCTGGCCAATCTCAGCATTCCGCGGGCAAGAGCAATACTGGCTACTATTGGTAAACCTTCTGGTATGGCGGCTATAGTCCAGGCTATAGATGTTTGGATGAGGGTATAAATTTCCTTTCCAGAGATCCATCCAAATACAAGAAAAGCAACGGCCAGGCCAATTGTTACGAAAATTAAATGCTTTGTGAGTTTATTTAGCTTCTGGTTCAGCGGTATTTCATCTTTCTCTTCTTCGCCCACCATCGCTGAAATACTTCCCAACTCTGTCTGCATACCCGTGTTGTAGACTATAGCTTTTCCTACTCCACTGGTAACAGCGGTACCTTTATAAAGAATGTTATTGCGGTCGGCCACCTGTCGTTCTTCTTCGATGGTATCAGATGATTTAGTTACTGGAACCGATTCCCCGGTTAAAGGTGATTCATCTATAGCTAATTCGGTTGCCTGTATTATTCTGGCATCAGCAGCAATAAGGTCACCCGATTCAACAATAAGAATATCCCCGGGAACAATTTGATCAGCATCTATTTTTTTTCTTCATGGTCTCGAAATACTCTCGCCCTTATTTTATCCATTTCCTTTAAAGCTTTCTTGGATTTCTGAGCTTTGTATTCCATCCAAAAACCTATTACGGTATTTATTAAAAGCACCACGATAATCGCTATACCTTCGGCAAGGTCTCCAAATACAAAAGCCAGGGCTGCAGCGGCACTCAGCAGATAAATAACAGGATTATTAATTTGGGCAAAAATTATTTTCCAGATGCTTCTTTCTTTCTGCTTTTCAAGAACATTGGGGCCATGTTTTTCCTCCTTTCCTGAACCTCATTTTTTGACAAACCTTCTTCAACATTGGTACTTACAGTTTTTGCAATTTCTTCCGCAGATTTTCGGTAAGCGTTTTCTAAGGTTTCGTTTGTTCTGTTTTCTTGTGCCATTTACCAGGTATAGTTTATAAATCTGATTTAAAATTTCATGAAATTTCTTCCAGATAAAATTCTCTCACCTCTCCGTGTTTGAATTCATAAATTTCATTTATAACTCCAATATTTACTTTGTTACTCCATCCTTCCTCAAAGGAGATGGTCAATTTCTCCTGGTTTAACGCAATAAGAATCCAATGTTGACGATATTTAATGCGCATGGTGATCTTACTCAAATTCGGAGGAAGCTTAGGGTTTATCCATAAGGCATCTTCGCCTACTTCAAGTCCGGCGAAATTTCGCTGAATGAGATCTAGCGATCCTGCCATGGCGCCAAGGTGTACACCTTCTGGAGTGGTACCTCCCTGGATATCTTCAAAATCACTAATCAACAGGGTTTCAAAATTTACCCAGGAATCTTCTTTGTCATACTTTGAAAGAATCCAGGAAAAAACAAACCGGCTAAGTGTAGAGCCGTGAGAGGTACGTTTCTTATAGTAATTTATATTTTTTATAATCTCCTCTTCTCCAAAGCGGTGCCCTAGTTTTTCAAACAAGTTTTTAATTTCTTCTTTAGAAAATAGGTAGAAAAGCATGAGTACATCAGCCTGTTTGCTGGCTTTATATTTATTTGGAGAGTCCCCTTCATTTTCCAGGATACGATCCAGCCTTTGAATATTGTCGTATTTTTCTTTGTATTCTTCCCACGGAAATTCTTTAAGCTTTTCGTAGCCTTCAAATTGGCTAATCAATCCATCTTCAAGAAAGGGCACATACATTTTGGTACTTATTTTCTTCCACCGCTCAAGTTGTTTATCGTCTATTTTGAGTTCTTTGTATAATTCCCTTTTACGAGTATTTTCGATTATTTCCAGTATTTCTATTGCTTTTTGGAAGACCCATGCAGCCATAACATTAGTGTAAGCATTGTTATTAAGTCCCCGTTCTTCAGAATCTGGGTAAGAAGTATGGTACTCGTCTGGTCCAACAACACCATTAATTTCATAGCGATCATTTTTCTTGTTATAGGTGGCTTTGCTGGCCCAAAATAAAGCTATACTCAAAAAGATTTCAGCACCATAAAAAGATAGGAATTGACGATCGTTCGTAGCCAGGAAATACTGCCAAATATTATAGGCGATTGCAGAGTTTACGTGTTTCTGCAGATAGGTATTATCCTGTATCCAATTCCCTGATTTGGGGTTAAGGTGAATCGTCTGGCTTTCTTCTTTACCATTACTACCGCTTTGCCAGGGGTACATTGCTCCTTTATAGCCTCCTTCTTTTGCGGCGTACCGTGCCTCGTCGAGCCGGTAATATCGATAGAGAAGAAGATTTCGGGTAATTTCTGGAAAGCGAAGATTGAGAAAAGGAAAAATATAAAGTTCATCCCAAAATATATGACCACGATAAGCTTCACCATGAAGTCCTCTTGCTGGTACTCCGGTATCTACACCTATGGTATTCAAAGAAGCAGTTTGTAAAATATGAAAAATATGGAGCCGTGCTAGTTTTTGGACTTCTCCACAACCAATCACACCAATGTCTGCTCTATTCCATAAGTGTTGAAATGCTTTTTTGTGCCGTGATAGGACGGCATGGAACCTACCAGAGCGTTTTATATCTTTACAGGCTTCCAGGGAAGGTTCGCTTATAGACCGATCCCTACTGGTATAAATGGCTACTATCTTCTCTACCTCGTAAGTTACACCTTCCCTGGCTGTAAAGCCAAGTATTTGTTCTATATAACCATCTTTCTTCGAAGTTTTTGAAGTAGTTTCAACTGAATTCTTTCCAGAAAAAATTTGGGTTCGGGCAGCCTGGCTCATCGTTATTTTTGACTGCTTTGTTTGCACTTTAAGCAAAATACTGTTTTCGTTAATTTCCCTGTTATAAAGTGGATCCAGATGATGACTTTCTAAATCTGAATATCTTTCTACATTATCATTAATTACAGTTCCATCTAACGCGGTTCGAATTTCGATATCTCCACTCCAGTTTTGGGGAGTGATAGACCAGTGAATTGCTGCAAGATGTTTATCCATCATGCTAAGCAGGCGGCGGCTTTTAATTTTAGTTTGTCGACCCTTTGTATCTTTAATCACGAACATACGTTCCAGAACTCCGGTTTTCATATTTAGAGTCTGCTCGTACTCGAGAATTTGATATTTTACGAGATCTAACCATTGACCTTCAACAGGTCTAAAACTAAGAGGTAGCCAGTTAGGGAAATTTACAAAATCTTCATTCTCTATGGTTTTCCCGGAAATTTCGGTTTTTGCTCTATTGTATCCTCCTGCCAAATAAGTACCAGGGTAATTATACTTATTCCTGTCTACTTCTTCAGCGGCTCCTCGTGTACCAATATAACCGTTAGCCAAAGTGCAAAGGGCTTCCCGTAGTTTTTGTTCATCGGGATTCCAGTCATTATACTTGATTTTAAAAGCCTCCATAGTATTTGAACTTTTTTGATTGTTAATCCAGAAATCTCTTTAATTGCTCTAAAAATTCTGTAACCTGGCTTGTATCTTGTAATTTATAGGAGGCAGCTGTCTTTTCGCTATGGGCGCCTACAATTATGCCCATGCCGTCATCCTGGATGGCTTCAAACCCATCTTCATCTGTTAGATCATCGCCTATAAAAACAGGATAATTTTCTTGCTTATCCAGGTCTAAATGATTGGTTAGCCATTCTAGAGCACGTCCCTTATGCCAGTTTATTGCCGGCTTTAATTCTACTATTTTTTTACCTCCACCTTTTTTTAATGAATCCTGTTGATCGAGAACCTCATCTACTGTATTTTTTACCAGATCAATATGATCTTCATTTACATTCCGATAGTGAACGGCGATAGCATATTTTTTTCTTTCTACTTTTACTCCATCAATATTCTTAAGTTTTTCGTTTAGTTCTTCTTCGGCCTGGTCCAGGGTTGGAAGGATATCTGCTTTAGATTCATGTTCCATTTCCAGTCCGTTTGGGCCTGTTATATCAAAACCATGGCTACCGGCATAAATCACAGAATCAATGTCCACTTTAGATTTTAGGTCTTTGCGATCTCGACCGCTCAAAATAGCTATAGGAATGAGTTTACTCAATTCAGAAATAATATTTTTGTTTTTTTCTGAAAGTTTAGCCTCGTCGGGATTGGATACAATTGGAGTTAGTGTTCCATCGTAATCCAGGAACAGCGATAGTTTTTTATTACCCAATTTATTATAAAATCCCTCTATATTTTCTAGCAGGTTGGGAAGTTCTTCGGCGGTTTTTTTCTTATGCATTGGCTAAGTCTTTAAGTTCGGTCATATCTGAAACAACTAAATCGGCTCCTGCCTTTTTTAGTTTTTCTTGCTTGCCATTTCGTTCAATACCAATTACCATGGCAAATCCTCCTTTTTTTCCTGCTTTCACCCCGGAAATAGCGTCTTCTACTACAATTGCATTGTTGGGATCTACATTTAGTTTTTCAGCAGCTTTTAAAAAAATATCAGGCTCAGGTTTTCCTTTCAGGTTTTCTTCTTCGGAAGTAATTCCATCAACTCTTACTGAAAAATAGGAGGTTAGCCCAGCTTTATCGATAATAAGTTTGCAATTTTTACTGGAGGAAATCACGGCCAGCTTGAGGTTCTGGCTTTTCCATTTTTTCAACATTTTTAGACTATCCTGGTACACCTCTATACCTTCTTTTTCAATAATTTGGTGGAACAGTTTATTTTTTCTTTTTGCTAAACCTTCAACAGTGTCTTGGTGGGCTGAATCATCGGGTTCTCCTTCCGGAAGATCAATATTTCTGGAATTCAAAAAACTACGAATACCATCCCGCCTGGGTTTTCCATCTATATATTCATTATAATACTCTTCAATGTCTAGCGGCTGAAAATTATCTCCTTGTTTTTCCTTTAGGAATTTGTCGAACATTTTTTTCCAGGCTTGAGCATGAAGTGTCGCTGTTTTGGTAAGTACACCATCCATGTCTAAAATGACAGCACTAAAATCGATATTCTTAATCTCTGGCATAATTTTTTAAATTATCTATAAGAACTGCTTCTTTCTAAGATAAAAAAAATGGTCTAGGTGAGATAGATTACATTGTTTTTAATATAATCTTAGGAATATGGACTAGGGCTTTGAAGAAGTCTAAAAAGGTAAAAACTAAAAGAGGTAAGACACCGGAAAACTTTCCCTGAAAGGGGGCGTGAGTTTGTTTCGGTTAGGTTTAAAAAGAGGGAGAGGGGGTCTAAATTATAAAAAATTGGATATAAAAAAAGTGGCTGTTTTAGACAACCACTTTATAATTTTTGTTTAAGGTTTTTATTTCTTATAACCGGCTTGAATATAAAATTCCAGTTCGTTTATTTCAATTTCTTTTAGGTCAATATCATATTCTATATCGTCCCATTCATCAGAAGGTGTAATTCTAAATTCTTTTCCATTAACTAAAATATCTACGGGCATTTTAAAATCTTCAACATCGGCTATCCATCTTGCCTGGGTTTTTCCTTCTTGTTTTCTGAATTGCAATTTGGGTAGATTAGTATGTCTCAGATACTGATCAAAAATAGGTTCAAGATCTACTTCGGTAGCTTTATTAAAGAAATTCTCAGTAGTTTCGGTGTCAATGAGCTGGTGTTTATAAGTTTCAGTGTAATCTTTTAGTGTTTTCCACCATAATTCATCATCGTTATAAATACTGCGGATGGTGTTGAGCAAATTAGCGCCCTTAAAATACATATCTCCAGAGCCCTCGCTATTCACACCATAATCTCCAATTATCGGAGATTGGTTTCCAATACCTCTGCGGGTACCTTTTAAATATTCCAATGCTTGTTCTTTTCCCCATCTGCACTCCACATAAACCGCTTCCGAATAGGAAGTAAAGCCTTCGTGAATCCACATATCTGCAATATCTTTCGCGGTAATACTGTTACCGTACCATTCGTGACCCGATTCGTGAATAATGATGTAATCCCATTTTAAACCAATACCGGTCCCGGAAAGATCATTACCCAAATAACCCATTTTGTATTCATTTCCATAGGCTACGGCGCTTTGGTGTTCCATTCCGAGGTAAGGAGTTTCAATAAGTTTGAAGCCGTCTTCCACAAAAGGATATTCGCCGAATTTTTCATAAAAACAATCCATCATTGGTTTAACTTCCTTGAATTGCTCTTTAGCTTTTTCCAGGTTGTAAGGCAAAACATAATAATCAAGATCCAGGTCACCATAGGAATCTGAAAAATGCTCATAATTCGCAATATTGATCATTACGTTGTAATTATTGATTGGATTCACGGTTTTCCAGCTCCACTGAGTAAAGCCGTTGCCTAGATCTTTTTCTCCTAAAAATTGCCCGTTAGAAACATTCATAAGTCCGTTTGGAACTGCGATATCTAACTGCACTTCTTCCGGCTCGTCACTTTGATGATCTTTATTTGGGTACCAAAGGCTGGCGCCTGTTCCTTGGACGGCAACCCCTATCCAATGATCTCCATTATCGTCTTTATCCCAAACGAAACCGCCATCCCAGGGTGCATTTTTTGCTACAATAGGTTTTCCGGAATAATAAAATTGAATTTCTCCTTGCTCATCAGCTTTTACCGCATCATTCAATTCGATAAAAACTGCATTGTGTTCGCGTTCAAAAGCTAAAACTTCATCATTCTGAAGGATAGAATCTACCTTCATATTGTCAAAAAGATCTATTTGAATGGTAGACAGGTCTTCTTCAGCAATAAAACTAATAGTATTGGAACCGGAAATAAATTGCTTTTCGGGTTCAACCTTAAGCTTTAAGTGATATTTCTGAACATCGAAAGCACGCTCAGGCCTTAGCGAGCCTCTAAGTGAATCGGCTTCGGTATAATTGCCTTCTTTGTTGCTTAAAACCTGGGCGCAGGATGTATTGGCGGCTGCAACTAAGACAACTAACACTAAAATTAATTTTTTCATATTTATTTCTGAAATTATGTTTGGATCACTCCTAAATTAAAATCTTTTTCAATAGGCGCGTGGTTGGCGGCTTCAATTCCCATGGAAATCCATTTCCTGGTGTCTAAAGGATCTATTACCGCGTCTGTCCATAGACGGGCTGCAGCGTAATATGGAGAAGTTTGTTCATCATAACGTGATTTTATCGCTTCAAAAACTTCTTTTTCTTTTTCCTCATCAACCTTTTCGCCTTTTTTCTCCATTGCAGCGGTTTCAATTTGTGCCAAAACCTTTGCTGCTTGTGTTCCTCCCATTACTGCAAGTTCTGCACTTGGCCAGGCTGCGATAAGTCTTGGATCGTAAGCTTTTCCGCACATGGCGTAATTTCCGGCACCATAAGAATTCCCCATAATGATGGTGAATTTAGGCACTACAGAATTACTAACCGCGCTAACCATTTTTGCGCCATCTTTTATAATGCCACCGTGTTCGCTTTTGCTGCCTACCATAAACCCGGTAACGTCCTGAAGAAAAACTAACGGAATTTTTTTCTGGTTACAATTTGCAATAAAACGAGTTGCTTTATCGGCGGAGTCTGAATAGATCACGCCGCCAAATTGCATTTCCGTAGGTTTTGTTTTCGAGGCCGTAGTTTTTACAATTTTACGCTGATTAGCCACAATACCAACGGCCCAACCATCTATCCTGGCGTAGCCGGTAATAATGGTTTGCCCGTAGCCTTCTTTATATTCTTCAAACTCTGAGCCATCTACCAGGCGGGAAATAATCTCCCTTACATCGTATTGATCGCTGCGTTTTTTCGGGAGAATCCCGTAAATATCTTCCTGCTTCTCCTTGGGCTTTACGGCTTTTTTATGGCTAAATCCGGCTTTATCGAAGTCGCCCATTTTATCCATAATATTTTGAATGCGGGTAAGCGCATCTTTATCATCTTTCGCTTTATAATCGGTCACCCCGCTAATTTCGGAATGTGTGGTTGCGCCACCAAGAGTTTCATTATCTATAGATTCGCCAATTGCAGCTTTAACGAGATAACTTCCGGCAAGGAAGATACTCCCGGTTTTTTCTACGATAAGTGCTTCATCACTCATAATAGGAAGGTAAGCACCACCGGCTACACAGCTACCCATAACGGCTGCAATTTGGGTAATTCCCATACTGCTCATTACGGCGTTATTTCTAAAAATTCTTCCGAAGTGTTCCTTATCAGGGAAAATTTCATCCTGCATCGGTAAATACACTCCGGCGCTATCTACAAGATAGATAATTGGCAACCTGTTTTCAATCGCTATTTCCTGCGCTCTAAGGTTTTTCTTTCCGGTGATAGGAAACCAGGCACCTGCTTTTACAGTAGCATCATTAGCAACAACAATACATTGCTTTCCCGATACGTAGCCTATCTTAACAACAACACCTCCCGAAGGGCAGCCACCGTGTTCTTCGTACATGCCTTCCCCTGCAAAGGCACCAATTTCTATAGAATTTGACTTCTCGTCAAGAAGAAAATCAATACGCTCGCGGGCGGTCATTTTTCCTTTGGCGTGGTGTTTTTCGATGCGTTTTTCACCACCGCCAAGTTTTACGCGTTTTAGTTTATGATTTAATGAAGAAACCAAAAGTTTATTATGGTCTTCATTTTTATTGAATTTCATATTCATATATTGTAATTTTTAAATTCTGAAATTGAAAATATTTTCTATTAATGGATAATTTTTATCAAAATTTCAGTAATTATTGAAATTAAAGCTGTCTTTTGGCTAAAATACAAAATAGAGTGAATTTCAGTTGTGGTTTAGAAGGCTAAAATATCCGATATTTGTATAAAACCTTTTATTATGGGAATGAATAAAAATACCATTTTCGCGTGGGCTTCTTTTGCTTTGTTTATAATTGGTGCCGCAATAATTTTATTGGGTGTTCTTAAATATCGTGAGTATGCAATTGGATTCTCGGTAACAGGAATTGGATTTTTTGCTATTTCCTGGGCTTTTAATGCACTAAAAGGCAGAATTTAAAACAGAAATTATTATTAATTATGACCGGAAAAGATCAAAAGGAACAACTGGTAAAACATTTAAAAGGAGGAGAGGCTTTTGCATCTTTAGAAAGTTTTATAGATAAAATTCCTTTTGAGAAATTAGGAGAGCGTCCGCATAATTTACCGTATTCTTTCTATGAACTTTTTTACCATATTGATTTTGCTCAAAAAGATATTTTAGAATACTCGATTCCGGGTGATTATAAAACCTCTAATTGGCCGGAAGATTACTGGCCTGATGAATCTGCGCCTCAAAACAGGGAGGCATGGGAAAAGCTTAAAAAGGATTATTTTGACGATAGAGATATTTTTGAAAACTTTCTGATGGATCCTAAAAACGATCTAAATTTCCGGTAAGAAATTCCAAAAATCATACGTTACTGCGCGAAACGTTACTGGTTATAGAACATACAGCTTACCACACCGGGCAGATGCTCATTATTTTACGTCTTCTGGGGCTTTATAAATAGTGGGGTGAGTTTTATTTTAGATATTTGTAAACTTAAACAGCTTAAAAAATAACATATGGCAGACGATAAAAAAGTAATTTTTTCAATGTCTGGGGTGACAAAAACCTTTAAAAATGCGAATACCCCGGTTTTGAAGAATATATACCTTAGTTTTTTCTATGGTGCAAAAATTGGAATTCTTGGTTTAAACGGCTCTGGTAAATCTACTTTGCTTCGAATTATAGCAGGAGAAGATAAAAATTACCAGGGAGATGTAGTTTTTTCTCCGGGATATTCTATTGGTTATCTTGAACAGGAGCCTAAATTAGATGAAGATAAAACCGTTCTCGAGGTTGTAAAAGAAGGAGTTGCTGAGACCGTAGCAATTCTTGATGAATACAATAAAATAAACGATCAGTTTGGTTTACCTGAAGTATACGAGGATGCCGAGAAGATGCAAAAGCTTATGGATAAGCAAGCTGCACTTCAGGATAAAATTGATTCTTCTAACGCGTGGGAACTTGATACTAAGTTAGAAATCGCGATGGATGCTCTAAGAACTCCTGAGGCCGATAAAAAGATATCGGTACTTTCTGGAGGGGAAAGAAGGCGTGTAGCTCTATGTAGACTTTTACTGCAGGAACCGGATATTTTACTTCTGGATGAGCCAACGAACCACTTAGATGCGGAATCTGTACATTGGTTAGAGCATCATTTGGCCCAGTATAAAGGGACCGTGATCGCGGTAACACACGACCGTTACTTCCTTGATAACGTGGCTGGTTGGATTTTAGAACTGGATAGAGGGGAAGGTATTCCGTGGAAAGGGAATTATTCTTCCTGGTTAGACCAGAAGTCTAAACGAATGGCGCAGGAACAAAAGCAGGCCAGCAAACGCCAAAAGACATTGGAGCGCGAGCTAGAATGGGCAAAAATGAATCCTAAAGGTCGCCAAAGTAAACAAAAGGCCAGGCTTAAAAATTACGATAAGTTAATGAGCCAGGACCAGAAGCAGATGGATGAGCAACTGGAAATTTATATTCCAAATGGTCCAAGGTTGGGTAACAATGTGATTGAGGCTAATGGGGTTAGTAAAGCTTTTGGAGATAAACTTTTATATGAAGATCTAAACTTTAAACTTCCGCAGGCTGGAATTGTAGGAGTTATTGGTCCAAACGGTGCCGGTAAAACCACGATTTTTAAAATGATTATGGGGGAAGAAGAGCCCGATAAAGGAAGCTTTGAAGTGGGTGAAACGGCAAAGATCGCTTATGTAGACCAGGCGCATTCTAACATTGATCCTGAAAAAACCATCTGGCAAAATTTTAGTGATGAACAGGAAATGATAATGATGGGAGGCCGACAGGTAAATTCCCGAGCTTATTTGAGCCGATTTAACTTTAGCGGAAGCGAACAAAACAAGAAAGTAAATATGCTTTCTGGTGGAGAAAGAAATCGACTGCATTTGGCGATGACGCTTAAAGAAGAAGGGAACGTCTTGCTGCTGGATGAGCCTACCAACGATTTAGATGTAAACACGCTTAGAGCGCTGGAAGAAGGTTTGGAGAATTTTGCCGGCTGTGCGGTGGTTATTTCTCACGACCGTTGGTTCCTGGATAGAGTCTGTACTCACATACTTGCTTTTGAAGGAGATTCTCAGGTTTATTTCTTTGAAGGAAGCTTCTCTGATTATGAAGAGAACAAGAAAAAACGTTTAGGTGGAGATATTATGCCGAAACGTATTAAGTATAAGAAATTGGTAAGATAGAATCATGAACCCTGAATTTATTTCAGGGTAAAATGTTTAAATATTAAAAGCTTAGACCCTGAAACAAGTTCAGGGTGACGTAAAAAGTAAAAACCTCAAGGATTTAAAATCTTTGAGGTTTTTTGCTTTTTAGCAATTAGTCTTTCTTAGGTTTTGGATTCTTCTTTTCCGGCATCGGGCCGCGGAGGTGAATAATGAGTCCGTTGAGGAAATTCCGAAGAAATTGATCGCCACACTCTACATATTTCGGGTGGTCTTCAGCTCTAAAAATAGCGCCCAGTTCACTTTTTGTCACTTTAAAATCTACCAATGCGCAAATCTTTACAATATCGTCGTCCCGCAATTTGTGGGCGACCCTTAATTTTTTGAAAATATCGTTGTTTGTTAATCCCATAACGCAAATTTAGGTTTTTCCTGAGTTTTGCTTTTAACTTTTCAGTTTTAATTGTTTTTCAATAGTGTATATTTTTTGGATATCGGCTTCATTGGTTATCGCCGATTTAGCATCAGCAATGAGGTTTTTAGCTTCAATATCTAATACTTTATTATATTCTTCTTTAACCGATTTTTGAGATTTCAGGTAATGAAATAACATTCCCAGTTTCTGAACAATGATAATATCGTGCTTGCAGTAAGCGCGAATAGGAGCTAAAACCTGGTACAAAAGTTCTTCAAAATCTATACTTCGCATTTTAATTAGAACCTTATCATCAATTTTTAAAAATTGCTTGTCCTGCTTTTGTATTCTTAAAGCAAAGAGTTCGGTTAAATAATCGAGCGCATTTAAGGCGGTTCCGGGATCGTTAATTCCGGGAGACATTGCTTTTACAATAATTTCGGTAATTTGTTTAAAAGCCAATACATAGTTGGTGGCAACCAACTCACCGCGGTCAAGACTAAAATTGACAAGTACTTTTTTTACAGTTTCTTCGTCTAATTTTTCTTTTGATTTAAAAAGTGGAATTCCTTTTAAAATAAAAATTCCTTTTACCGGTAAGATTTCTATTTGGGTTTCTTTTTCTTTACAGATATCCAAAAGATTATCTGCTGATAAATTCTGAAAATAGCCGCTTTTATCTGAATGATATTCATGCCACTCTTTCGTATCGGGAAAATCCTGCTCTTCATTTTCCTCATTTTTCAATAGAAAAGTTAAACGTGCTTTTGACTCGCGGAAAATGCGATCCAAAATATTATTAATTTGAATGCTCTGAGAAATATTATGAATAAAATAGATGAAAGCTCCAATACAAATTACTGTGGAAATAATTCCTAGTAGGACTGAAAAACCTGGTGTCTGATAAGATTCGCCATCGGGCTGGATAGAAACCGCTACAAAAATGCAGTATATGATCGTTGCTAAATAAGTCCCCAATATAACCTGGTGATTTTTATCAGAAATAAGTCCGGGCAGCAATCTAGGTGAATAATTACTGGCAGCCTGATTGAGTAGAACCATCACCATAGAAAAACTAAAAACCATCATAGAGATTAGTCCGGTAATGCAAACAGTTAAAATGCTGAGGGCGGTATCACCATTGTTTACTACCAGCATAGGGATATGAGCTAAGAGATATCTGGAAACACCCTGATTTTCGATATAAATAAGTAAAAAAGCTATTAGAAAGCCGAAAAAGGCAAAAACACTAGGGTAAAAGGCAATCTTACTTTGCAGGTTGGATATGAGAATGTAAATACGATTGAAAAAGTACTTCATTTAATTTTATTGGAAAGTTACTCAAATCTGTTTAAAAACAAGCTTCTTAAAAATAATTGACAAAATGACGGTATAAATCTGAATAAAAATGCCAAAAAGGCATAAATTCCTAATTGGAATTTAAATTGATAATATCTTTTCAGAAAACAATAAAGTATAACCTTAAAAAATAAAAGTTATGAGTTTAATTAAAAGAAATGAGGCCAATTGGCTGCCTTCGGTTTTCGACGATATGTTTAAAACCGATTGGTTAGGAGGAACTACAAATGTTAATAGCATTGGTACCAGTATTCCGGCGGTAAATATTCAGGAAACCGAGGAAAGTTTTAGCGTTGAAGTTGCGGCGCCAGGGAAGACTAAAGAAGATTTTAATATTGAGCTGGAAAATGATGTACTAACAATTTCTTCTGAAGACAAAAAAGAGAATGAATCAACCGAAAGGAATGGCAGGTACACCAGGAAGGAGTTTAGTTATAGCACCTTTAAAAGAGCCTTTAGTTTGCCTGATTCTGTAGATAGTGAAAAAATTTCTGCTCAATATAACAATGGAGTTTTGGAAATTTTGCTTCCAAAAAGGGAAGAAGCTAAGGTGCAGGCCAAACGAATGATTGAAATTTCTTAGTTGACATCTTTGGTTTGATTAATTAAGAGCGTCGCTAACAGCGGCGCTTTTTTTATATAAAACACCCCTAATACCTATTTAAATATAGAGGTAGAACATATTTCCCAAAAGATATATACGCTATTGAATTTTTATGCGTTAAAAAGAAACCGGGAATTCTATGATTATTTTAGATAATTGATATATTTACCCGCAAGAACAGACCTACTAAATCTATTTTTATGAACAAATATTTTCTACTGATTTTTATTAGCATTTTCTCTTTGTCTTTCGCCCAGGCACAGGAATATAGTTTTGGAATAAAGGGTGGCGGTAATTATGTGATGGGTGGCGAATTAACCGGTCTTGATTCTGGAGAAGGTTTTAATTCGGATACCTTTAATGCGGAATCTCAATTTGGATTTCATGCTGGGATATTTTTCGAACTGAATTTCGGAAAGTTTTTTGTTCGTCCTGAAGTAATTTATAACTCGATGGAAACAGAATTTGCTTTTCCAGTACAGAACTCGACTTATGCTGTGGAAAAATTAAGTATTCCATTGTTGTTCGGTTATAACGTTTGGGGGCCAGTAGATGTATATGCGGGACCTGCTTACCAAAACATAATGAATGCTACATTGCAAGGAACGGAGCCAGTAAATCAAACTATAGTTGCTCAAAACACTCCTTTAGCTGCGCAAGCCGGAGTTAAAGTTGGTTTTGGAAGATTTGAAGTTGATCTTCGTTATGATAGAAGTTTAGCCTCTGCAGAAACTCAACCTATTGACATTAATAACGGAAATTACGGAGTGAACCGTGCAAACTTCACCGATACCAGGTTAAATCAAATAATGCTTAGCCTTAGCTTTAAAATTGGCGATAGCGAATCTAATACAGGTCGAAGAAGAGGAAGAGGTTGTTATTTTTAATAATATTCATTTAAATAATAAAAAGCCCTAATTGTTAATTATTCAGTTAGGGCTTTTTTTATAGATGTTATTCTAAAATAAATGGCTTAAAATCATTAAATTGAAAGGTATATTTGCACGGTTAAATTCTCACGAAATGAAAGAGCTCTATTCCCTAAAGCCTAAAAAACGCAAACGTCTTATTTTAATATTAAGTGCTTTTTTCGTTTTATTGCTAATTACAGAATTTATTGAAAAGAGGAGCTTAAAAAGTATAGATCAGGACTTTTCTTCGCTATATCAGGATCGATTACTGCCGGCTTCCCAAATGTATGAGCTTTCAGAATTACTCCACGAAAAAAGGATGTTTTTCGAAAATATAAAAGATGATAGGGAGTTTATTGCTGCATTAAATTTAAAAGAGATTACGGATTATAATACCCAAATTGATCAAGTTCTAAAAGATTACGGAAAAACCTATTTAGTAGATAGGGAGGAAGTATATTTTAAAGATTTTAATAAGCATTATCAGGAATATTTGATATTGGAAAATACAATCCTCGAGAATTTACAAGAAGAAGATTTTAGTACCGCTCATTATCTTATCGATAAAAATGCCAACCACCATTTTAGAATTTTAAATCTCGATTTGCATAATATTGCGAGTATCCAGCCCGAAGTTGGAGAGCAACTTATGGCTCATTATAAATCAAGCTCTGGAATGACTTCACTACTGTATTATTTCAAAATTGCCCTTACCATTCTTATAGGTGTTTTTGTGTTGCGACTTCTTGGTTTAGAGCAATTACTTAAACGTCCTAAACAAAAATTTGAGTTGAACTAACCAACTCTTCTCTCAGAATTATTTGTAAGAATTTTCTTTATTTTTACTAAATAATTGGTTCTTTTAGTATTACAATCTTATCCTTTTTTCATTAAAGGACTTTCTTTTTTTTGAGTAAAAATTGATTTTTATTTATCAAATAGAAGATTTCCTCTAATTTTAAATATGATATTGCTTATTTTATTCTTTCTGGAGTGTTGATATTATAGCGGATTAACAAATTTTTTTGGTATTATATCGAAAAAATGCTTTAAGCCTATATTTTATATGTAGATTTACTTTAGGATTAGACGCCCCCACCTTCTATTTCCATCCCCCATTCACCATTTAATTTTTGATACACTAATAGTAATTACCCCAATAAAAATGGTAGCGTAAGTATACCGTTATCTTAAATTTTTTGATTTTAAAAAAATAGAAGACCCTACTTCTATTTTTATTTGATTTTCAAGTTAATTCGTTTAAAATAAGTGAATTTCCGTAATAGAAAATGGGACTCACAACGACGAAGTCATGAAGATTTATAATTATTAAAGTAAGTTACATCCCCCCACCCAAATCAATATTTGCGACCTACAATTTTTTTCTTGGTTTTTATTTTTCACGAAAGATTTTAACCCAGAGAATTTAAATTATTAATCTAAATTTTGAATTGTGAAGGGGTCCTATTTTATTATTCCGTTATCAGTAGTCATTCATTTAATGATTATTAATCTGAGCTTTTATGTGCTCACACCGGAGACGTATACAGAAACTGTAGCTATAAGTATTAATATATCCTGGTTGTTGATTGGGATAGGGCTTAATTTTTACAGTATTGATAGAAAAGAAAAGTTTAGGCACAAATTTCATAAATTCCTAAGGCATTTTTTTGTTTTTGTACTTTCATATTTTAGCGTCTTAGCCTTTGTAAAAATTGACTTTGATCCTCAAAAACAAATCTTAGTTTTATCTACGCTATTAGTATTTCTTCTTTTCTATAGATGGGCATTTTTCGAATTTCGAAAATTTTACCGCCAGGGAGGTGGTAATTCTTTAAAAGTGGTGATTTTAGGTAATGATAGAAACTTAATTCGCCTGGAGCGTATTTTTAATGATCCAGATTATGGCTATAGATATCTTGGTTATTTTCAAAGTAAAAAAGCAAAGCATATTACAGGGAAATATCTCGGTGATTTTGAAGATTGTTTCCGTTTTATTACCGATCAGGAGGTAGATGAAATTTATTGTTCAGTTAGTCAGTTTACTAAATCTGAGCTTCTAAGGATCAGGGCTTTTTCCGATAATCATCTGACTAAATTAAAGTTGATTCCTGATAATAAAGATATTTATTCCAGTTCAATGGAATTTGAAATCTTTGAAAATCTACCTATTCTCAATCTAAGAAAATCTCCTCTTGATAAAAATTATGCAAAGTACAGCAAGCGTATTTTTGATATTGCCTTCTCCTCTTTGGTTATTGTGTTGATATTATCCTGGTTAATACCGCTAATTTTTATTTTAAATCTTTTTGAATCTAAGGGGCCGGTGATATTTAGGCAGTTAAGACACGGAAAAGACAAAAAAATCTTCTGGTGTTACAAATTTAGATCTATGGCAGTTAATCCAGAAGCGAATAGTCAAATGTGCACTCGTAACGATTTAAGAGTAACTAAAATTGGTAAATTTCTAAGAAAGACCAGTATAGATGAATTACCGCAATTTATAAACGTTTTTCTTGGCGACATGAGCGTGGTAGGACCCAGACCGCACATGGAGCTTCATACAATGGAATATGAAAACAATGTAGATAAATACCTGGTAAGGCATTTCGCAAAACCAGGAATAACCGGGCTGGCGCAGGTTAAAGGGTATCGCGGCGAAATTATTAGAAAATCTGACATTATTAATAGAACACGTATGGATATTCTTTATCTGGAAAAATGGACGGCCTTGCTAGATCTGAAAATTATTTACCAAACAATTTATAACTGCTTTTATGGCGAAGAAAAAGCCTATTGATTTTTGCTAATCATCTTAATAATAAAATTAGTCACCTCCTATGAAAAATTTTAAAAAACCTTTATTCCTTCCTTCTAGGGGAAGCTTTAAAAATTTTCGATTAATAATACTGATTTTTATCTCAGTAATTTCCTTAAGCGCTTGCGTTAACGTTAAGAAAGCAACTTATTTTAATGATATTCCCGATTCTGAATTTAAATCGAGATTTGAAAACATGGAATCGGTAATTAAGGAAAATGATTTACTAAGTATTTCAGTTAGCAGTTTAAACCCAGAAGCAACCGAAGTTTTTAACGCTTCCAATGTTTCTGTAACTCAAACTTCAACAGCTACCGGAACTACCACTCAGGCTTCTGGATATTTGGTAGACCACGAGGGTTTCATTCGATTTCCCTTCTTAGGGACCTTAAAAGCAGCCGGGAAAACCAAACAGGAATTAAGAGAAGAGATTACAAAAGAATTGGTAGACCGCAAGCTCTTGCTAGAACCAATAGTAGATATTAGATATCTAAACTACAGGGTTTCGGTGTTGGGAGAAGTAAAAGATCCTTCAGTATTGACCATTCCTAGTGAAAAGGTAACACTTTTGGAAGCCTTAGGTTTAGCTGGAGATCTTACGGTATATGCAAAACGGGATAACATTCTATTAATTAGGGAAGAAGATAATGTAAAAAAGTTGGTTAGGCTTGATCTAACTTCAGAAGAAATATTTACCTCTCCATATTATAATCTTAAGTCTAATGATATTATCTATGTTGAAGCTAATAAATCTAAAGTAGCTTCCACAAGTAGGATAAACCAATGGTTACCTATTATTATTAGTTCTCTTTCTCTAGCTGTCATCGCCTTTGACAGGTTCCTGTAATTAAATAGTAAAGACATGAAGTACAATTCTAAAACCGGAAAAGAGGATAATCTTTTCCGGTACATCATAAAGACATTTTTTCCTTTTTGGCCTCTATTTTTAGTACTTATTGTGGTTTGTATTTTAGCGGCCTGGGGATATTTAAAATATGCTACTCCTATTTATGAAGCTTCAGCTTCAATCATGATAAAAGATGAGGAAAAAGGAGTTGATGATTCTAAGATAATGGAGAGTATAAATCCTTTTGATTCAAAGAAAATTGTAGAAAATGAAATTGAAGTTCTAAAGTCCAGAGATTTAATGAAGTCTGTAGTGAGGGACTTAAACCTTTACGCTCCAATTTATGAAGATACCGGGATTAAAACTATTTCTGCTTATACCTCAAGTCCAATTAGAGTGATAGTTCAAGATCCAAATAGGATTAGTATCTCTGCTGACGAACCAGAAAAGCATTTTTTTAAATATAATGCTAACGATGAAAAGGTTGTTTTTTCTGGTAAGGAATATTCACTAAATGAATGGTTTGAGTTTTCAGCGGGACAAACAATCATGTTTGTAAAAAATGATAATGTAAATAAAAATGCAAGTGATCCATTGTTCTTTTATTTGTTGAACCCAAAAATGATCTCTTCTGAATTGATTGATGAATTGGATATAAGTACTTCTAATAAGCTTTCATCTGTAGTTAATTTAACTATTAGAGATGCGGTGCCTGAAAGAGCTGAAAATATTTTAAACCGATTAATTCTGGAATATAACCGGAAGATAATTAAGGACCAAAATGAGCTTGCTGCAAGTACTATGACCTTTATTGACGAAAGAATTGAAAATGTGGAAGCAGATTTAGATGAACTTGAATATAAAATAGAGGAATATAAGTCTAACCAAGGTGTGGTAGATTTAAGCGAACAGGGCCGGTTATATCTCCAGGATATTGGGGAAAATGATAAGCAAATTTCAGAACTTGAACTTCAGCTAGCGGTATTAAACAATGTTGAAAACTATGTAATATCTAAAGGTAGCGCTGGAGGTATGGTCCCTTCAACTCTTGGTATTAGCGATCCAATCTTATCACAACTTATTGAGAAACTATATAATCTTGAGGTAGAGTATGAAAGATTGAAGAAAACTACGGCAGAGAACAACCCAGTTTTAACTTCTATTTCTAATCAAATTTCTAAAATTAGACCAAGTATATTAGAAAATGTAAAAAGCCAAAGGCAGAATTTACAGTCAAGATTAGCTAACTTAAACTCAAATAACAGAAGATTTAATTCGACTTTGCGGAATATTCCCGGAAAAGAAAGAACACTCCTCGAAATAAATAGACGAAAAACAATTAAGAATAATTTGTTCTCTTATCTTCTTCAAAAAAGGGAGGAAGCGGCCCTGGCAAATGTACCTACAAATGAAAATAGTGCGATGATTGATAAGGCCGAGGCCTCAATTGATCCAGTAAGCCCTAAACCACTTTTTACTTACCTAATTGCTATTTTATTGGCAGTGGGAATAGGTACTGGTTATGTTAAAGGAAAAGAAGTTCTAAGCGGAAAGGTTTTATATAGATCAGATATTGAAGAATATACCAGTATTCCTGTAATTGCTGAAATATTTTATTCAAAGAACTCCAAGGGTAAGAGATTTACTAAACCTCAGGACTTTGTGCTAATTGAGCAATTTAGGCAATTAGGGGCCAGGCTTGGATTATACAGACGCGATATTGAAAATAAAAGAATATTAGTAACGTCAGGAATTTCAGGTGAAGGAAAGAGCTTTGTGAGTTCTAATCTTGCTTTTAGTTTGGCCCAAACCGGGAAGAAAGTAGTTCTGGTAGATATGGATTTTAGAAAACATAAAACTTCAGATTTGTTTAATCTTTCTGGCTCAAAGGGAATCATTGGTTTATTAAAAGGTGAAGTAACTTACGATGAAATTATACATCCATCAGAAGTAAATTCGAATTTATTTGTAATTGCTACAGGAGCCAAAGGAGATGATTATACTGAAATTTTATTGAATGGAAAATTAGAGTTCTTAATGGATTCTCTATCTGATGATTTTGAATATGTTGTAATTGATGCAGCTCCGGTAAATATTTTAGCCGAAGTGAATCTCATTGCCGAGTTTAGTGAGAAAACTTTATTAATTATAAGACACGGTCATACTTCAAAGGAGTCACTTAAAAGACTTGATGAATCCGCTGGTTTACAATCGCTTAAAAATGTTTCTATTGTTTTTAATGGGTTAAAAAACCGTGGGATGATAAAGACCGATTACGGCTATGGCTATGATCTAAAACATAGAATGGCTTCATATGCTAAACAATGATTTAAAACAATAATATATAATGAATATTTCTAATTAAAGAAACCTTTACAGAATAATAGCTAGAAGGTTGACTTTTGGTTTATCATATGATAAAAAAAATCCTGGGTAATATAGTGTTTAAAAATTTTTCCTATTTAACCATAGGCACTATCATAGCTCAACTAATAAGTCTGGTTACGGTTCTTAAAATCACCAGTATTTTAAACCCTGATGATTATGGTCTTTTTACATTCCTTATAGCTCAAGGAATGCTCTTGTTAAGAATTGGAGATTTAGGAAATAGAAATATTGTTATAAGAACAATTGCCCGAGACCCGTCTCATACTAATGATTTATTGGTTAATGGGGCAATTTTAAGGGTACTAGCCATTATAGCCCTATCTCTTATCTACTATGTTTACAATCATTACTTCGGAAGCTTATCATTCAACAACCTTTTTCTAATTTTTGTTTTCTCGCTTTTTAGCTGTTTTGCGAATTTATTTGAACTCATATTTCACGGTAATCAAAAAATGCTGCCCTCGGCGGTTATTAATCTTACTTACAGTGTAATATGGTTTGTGATTGTATTCTTTGTGCTAGAGAAAGGCATAAGTATCACCTACATTTTTTTACTTTATATCTCAATTACATTAATAAAGGGAATACTTTATTTAGCTTTCATTAAATATTATAAATTATTTAAAGGTAAGATTCAGAGCTTTAGGGTTTCTTCTAAACAAATTATAAAAGAAAGTTGGCCTTATTTTGCAATGATCCTTATTCTATTGCCTTTAACCAGTCTTGCAAACAATTTTTTAGACATAAACTCCAATAATATTCAAATTGGATATTTTAATCTCTCAGAAAGATTATTAGGCCCAATTTCCCTGGTAGTAGGAATGTCTTTAAGTGCCATATTCCCAAATTTGTCGGCAATGTGGAGCAAAAATAGGGAGAAATTTTATCGGTATTTATCCATTGGCTTTGGAGTGTATATGATGGCGTCCATGCTCGTTTGTTTTATATTCACCCTTTTTTCTAAAGAGATAGTTATTTTATTATTTCCAGATGATTATTTACCAGCTATCAAGGTTTGCCAAATGCAGGTTTGGTATTTGTTTTTTACATCGGTAGATAGTTTAGTGGGAGTAGTGTTAGGTGCGGCAAATCGCGAAAAACTTATTCTAAGATTTAGTATTGTTTACTTTCTAATTTGTACACCTGTACTTTTTTATAGCAGTAAATATGGAGCTCTTGGTATTTCGTACGGTTATGTGATTTCTTATGGAGCCTGTTTAATTTATGTATGGCTTACTTTTAAAAAATCCCTGAATATAAAGATCAAATACGACCTTCGTATTTGGTTGCTCGCAATAACTCTATTTATAATATCATTTTATCTAACTGCAGATATTTCGCTAATTTATAAACTAATTATATGCCTGGCTGTATTGGGCCTTTTACTCCCTTATTCTTTTAAACTTTATAAGCCCTTATTTGTTAAATGAGAAGACAACTTGAAATAGCCTTTGTTTTCCTGCTCGTAATAATTTCATTTAAATTTTTTGATGCACGTTTTTTAAATGATAGCATTCTTAATTATCTGTTGTTTTTAACATTAATTATTACGATAATTATATCTGTACCTTATATACTCCCACCCAATAAAGGTTTTGTCCTTCCTGTTCAGTTATTATTGGGGTCTATGTTTATTTCTATAATTATGGCTGGATTATATTGGGATCAAAGTTTATTAGATAGCCTAATAGCAGTAGCACCTTATTTAATTTTTTTTATCTTTTTTTATCTATTGCAGGTTAAATTTCCTGTAGATCTTCTGGAAAAAATAATTGTAATTTATGGAGTATTATATATTCTCTTATATGCCTTTGAGTTTATAAATAGTCCAACGGTATTTTTTGGAAAGCCCTTATGGGGAGATGAATTTCTCGTATCTCGTGGAATTATGAGAATTATATTTCCGGGAGGAGGAGTTTTTGTTTTAACCAGTTTTATAGCAATTAATAAATTAACTTCTCAGGAAAAAAATAGATGGTTTTGGTTGCTCTTAACTATAGCCGGGATTGTAATTCCACTAATGCAAGTGACCCGACAATTTATAGCTGGAATACTGTTACTCTATTTGTATCACGCTATAAGGTCTATTAGTCTTTCCAAAAAAGTACTGATTGATCATCCCCCAAAAATTAGGACAGTAAGTTAAGTTCAAAAATAACCTTAATTTTACTGTATTATGACACGAAGAAAATTCACATCCAAGTTTAAAACGAAAGTAGTCCTTGAAGCCTTGAAGGAGCGGCAAACTGTCAAGGAGCTTGCACAAAAATTTGAAATCACCCCTCAGCAAATAGGCACCTGGAAACGCGATTTCCTAAAGGAGGCCGATACTGTTTTTTCCAAGGGTGAAAAATCAAAAAAATCGGAAGCAGAGGAAAAGAAAGACCAGCTTCTTAAAGTCATTGGGGAGCTTAAAGTGGAGAATGATTTTTTAAAAAATGCCTTGCGCTAAAACCTTTAG
>NZ_FVZF01000004.1 GCF_900168265.1 Salegentibacter salarius
AATGGTTCTTTTACGGCAGGGCTTTAAAGCTTTTTTTCGATGATTTCTTTGGCCATTTGATGATCCAGGGATAGATTGGCATACATCTGCTTCAGCCTTCGGTTCTCTTCTTCAAGGTCCTTTAGGCGTTTAAGCTCTTTGCCGTTCATCCCGCCATAGCGTTCCCGCCATTTGTAGAATGCCCCTGTACTAATGCCATATTCACGGCTGATCTCTGCAGCTGTTTTTCCGTTATCGAATTCCTTTAAAATCTTTGCGATTTGCTGTGGTGAATATCTACTCTTCTTCATAATTACTGTTTAAAGTTATAAAATATATTATACTTTTAAACAGTTCGCTTTTAAGGGCAGCTTACAATCACTCATCCCCCCTACTCCTAAAATTCTTAATATATTAAGAGATTTCATTAACGCTTTTTATATTCCATTTCAAATTAATCTGAACTCTTTTCGCAATAAGCCGATCGGTCGGTTAAAGTTTAGCTAAACCACTTTCCTTAAACTAGTTTATAGGCTAGTTTTGAGGTATGATTGAGAAGAAAATATTTAACGATACAGCGACAGCATTTAGATTAAAGTCTGATTTAGAACTTAATAGAGCCTTACTTCTATTTAATGTAATGGGAATACCCTCCCTGATTAAACCGGGAATTTTATTGACTAAATTTTCCCTAAAGGCTAAACTTCCTATACAACCACTAATTAAGAACACCATCTTTGACCAGTTTTGTGCAGGGACCAGTAAAGACGATTGCAAGCCGGTTATTAAAGAAATGCACGAGGTAAATCTCTCCAGTATTCTTGACTATTCGGTAGAGGGAAAGAAAACCGAAGAAGAATTTGACTCGGCCTTTCGGGTGAAGAAAGATCTTATAAAATTTGCCAAAGAAGAAACAGAGATTCCATTTGCTATTTTTAAACCAACAGCACTGGGTAGCTTCGAAATCTGGCATAAACTTAGTTCTCACGTTAATCTTGATGATAAAGAAAAAGAGGAATGGGAGAAAACAAAAGCCCGGGTGGAAGGTCTTTGTGAAGAAGCACACAAGCAAGGGGTCCGTTTATACGCCGATGCTGAAGAGAGTTGGATGCAAGATGCAGCCGATGATCTAATGGAGGAAATGATGGAGAAATATAATACCGAAAAGGCACTTATTTTTAATACTTTTCAATGTTACCGTTGGGACAGGCTGGATTATCTAAAAGAGCTGCATACTAAAGCCAAGGAAAAAGGTTTTAAAATTGGAGCAAAGATAGTTCGCGGGGCTTATATGGAAAAAGAGAACAAAAGAGCTAAAAAGTACGGAAAACAGTCTCCTATTTGCGAAAGTAAAAAAGCTACCGATCTTCATTTCAACAATGTACTGGCGTACTGCCTTGATAATATTGATGATATCGCGGTCTTTATAGGAACTCACAATGAAATGAGCAATTACCTGGCGGTACAGATCATGGAAGACCAGGGAATTTCAAAAGATGATCCCCGGGTATGGTTTAGCCAGTTATACGGAATGAGTGACCAAATTAGTTATAACGTCGCCAGCAAGGATTATAATACGGCGAAGTTGGTTCCTTTTGGCCCGGTTAAAGATGTGGTTCCTTATCTATTAAGAAGGGCTGAAGAGAATTCTTCTGTAGAAGGACAAACCAATAGAGAGTTGAATTTACTTCGAAGAGAAAAACAAAGAAGGAAAGTAGCTCCCGAAGCGAGTTAAAATGACAGTCTGAAAGAGCGTCATGCTGAACTGGTTTCAGCATCTAAATGCAAAATTAGATTCATTAATAAAAGTTCGGCTGGAAAGTCGGACTTTTTTATGCTTGAATTTTAACTGAAGTGATCTTTGATAGCTTGTTTGGCTGCATTATACCCTCCCATTCCGTGAACGCCTCCACCGGGAGGAGTTGAAGAAGAGCACAAATAAACATTCACATTAGAAGTTTTATAAGGGGAAATTTTAGCTACAGGTCTTGTGAATAATTGGGTAATATCCTGCCGCCCGCCATTGATATCGCCTCCCACCAAATTAGGATTAAAAACTTCCAATTCCCTGGTATTCATCGTGCTTTTAGCAAGTATCAATTTTTTAAATCCTGGCGCTGCCTTTTCAATTTGATTTTCGATAATCCTGGTACAATCTTCTTCACTGCCATTAGGTACGTGGCAATAGGCCCAGGCGGTATGTTTCCCTTCCGGCGCCCTGGTTTTATCAAAAACACTGGGCTGTACCAATAACACATAAGGCTGTTCCGAAATTTTTCCTTCGGCCGTAAGTTGTTCCGACTTTTCCATTTCCTCGGGACTAAATCCAATGTGAATGGTACCTGAGCGCCTGCATTTATCACTTGTAAAAGGAATAGGTCCGTCTAATGCCCAATCTATTTTAAAAACTCCGGCGCCATATTTATAATTTTCTAATCGTTTTCTATAACTCGAACTTAGATCCAGGTCATCAATTTGCAACAATTGCCGGGGTGTGAGATCATAAATTTGAATTTTACTCCCGGGAAGTTCAGAAGCTTTCTTAACGGGAGCATTTAAAACTAACTCTCCGCCCATATCTTTATAATAATCTAATAATGCTTCAATTAGTTTTCCCGCACCTTGTTTAGGAAATGGCCAACCATTTAAATGTGCCATCAATCCAAGCACTACCCCGAAGGACGAAGAAAACAAGTTCGTTAATGGTAAGGTAGAATGTGCAGCTGCGCCATAAAACAAAGCTTTAGCCTCCTCCTCTTTAAAAAGGGAATTGGTCAGAAATTTAGCGGAAGGGAAAGCCTTTAAGCCAAACTTTAAAAATTTTATAGGATGAGCAGGAACCCCCAACGGCCCCAGCACATCTTCCCCAATGTCGCTCCAGTTTTCGACTAAAGGCTTCATAAAATCAATATAACCATCCCTATCCTTTCCTAGCTGAGCAGCGGTTTTTTCAATGCTTTTATAACAAGCTACTGCCTTTCCGTTCTCCAGGGTCTGCGAAAAAGGAATT
The DNA here is from genome assembly GCF_900168265.1 of Salegentibacter salarius. GTDB lineage: Bacteria > Bacteroidota > Bacteroidia > Flavobacteriales > Flavobacteriaceae > Salegentibacter > Salegentibacter salarius. The sequence goes on from NZ_FVZF01000004.1 coordinate 2,990, forward strand.
TCCGGGTAGATCCATTCTAAACCATATTTTTCTAACGGAAGTTGCTGAAAAAAAGGAGAACTATATGCCATAGGAAGCACCGTAGAACCGATATCGTGCTTAAAGCCTGGCAAGGTAATTTCAGCCGTTTTTGTTGCACCGCCTGGAACAGATGATTTCTCGTAGATCACCGTACTCAAACCTTGCTGCTGTAGATGTATCGCAGCGGCAATTCCATTGGAACCACTGCCTATAACAACTGCATCGTACTTTTTTGAATGTGGCTTTTTGACTTCCATTTTGTAAAATTAAAAGGAATTAATCCCGAGCTTCTTAAGAGTTGCGTTATCCTATATTCTCCAGATCAATTTGATTCAAATATTCTTTAAAAGTTAATGAGCCCCGGGATTGCCCTATCATATCATTACTCATAATGTAACTGAAGTAATCGAGCTTATGACCCAGGTTTTCTTTAGCAAAAAGCTTTGGGACTTCACTACCTGATTTTGCTATGCTCTCCGGCACCTTAATTATCTTCCCTCCTATTTTTTCCTGAATCATCACAGCCATTTCTTCTCGAGTATGAATTTTTGGACCCCCTATTTCTAAAATTTCAGGTAATTCAGTAAAATTATTGCTTATAAAATTTGCCAAATCGCCGTGAAATATACTGTTAGTCTTAGCTTTTCCATCTCCAACGAGTGGAATCATCTTCTTTTTGGCCATAATAATTAGATCGTGTAAACCGGAATAAAACCCAACAGGTCTTATTATGGAATAATTGAGTCCTGAATTCTGGATCTCCTTCTCCGTTTTTCTATGAGTGCCAGGAATTTTATATTCCGAGGCGGTATCTGCTCCCATCATGGAAACATATATAAACTTTTTTACCCTATATTTTTTAGCATCTTCCAGTAGATGACTATTAGCCTTGTAATTACTTTCATAAAAAGTATCAGAATCGGGGTGAAAAAGGCTAATGGATTTTCCCAAAGCTGAGACAACATAATCCATATCTCTGGTAATTCCTTCTAATTTACCTTTATCTTCACTGGCATCCAGGTAATGGATATCTTTCACCTCTCCTTTGAGTTTCTCCAGACCTTCTTCTGAATGGGTTAGCGCTCTTATTTTAAAACCTCGAGACTTAAAATCCTTAAGAAGTTTGAAACCCAAAGCACCCGAAGCACCGGCAATTAAAATTGATTTAGACATTAGCTTTAATTTATTCGAAATTAGAAAACGCGAGCTATTTTCTAAAGTTAAGTAATGCCAAAGGAAAAAGGCGACATCTTATGATTTTGGAAAGAAATTATAGGAAAATTTTAGACTTTTCAGAATATAATCAAAACCTCTTTTACAAAGTTTACAATTTAATTCTTGTTTTTCTGCCAGGGAAACTTTCCTTCTAATTCAACCTGGAGTGAAAGGCTTAAAAAGGTTCTTATCAAAACGATTAAACCCAAAATAAATACAGAATTCAATGTTGGTGTAGTAACCACAGTGGCCATTATATCTGCTGCAATTAAAATTTCCAGCCCTAAAAGAATAGATTTCCCAACCGACTGTCGCAGCTCTAAATAACTAACCGGGTTTTTACTTCTAATTGAAAACATAAATTTCCCGATGGAATATAATGAGCCTAGGAAAATAGTTAGTACCCCAATTGTTTCTGTAATTTTTGCAACATAATCAATATAAACTTCAATGTTTTCCATTTCTCTCTTTTGACTTCCGATTAAGTAAGCCCCACGCTTTCAGCTAAGAAAAAGCAAAAATTAAGACGCAGGTATTCTAATTTGGACTGTTTTGATAATGAAGTTAATTATTTTATTGAAAACTTAAAGTCTATGGAAGATAATCCTTATTGATCTGACAAGAATGGATTAAAATAAACATTACAATTTACTCAAGTGAAGATCGGATTAAAAATTAGCGTGATTTTGAGCTGTTTATTTTTTTACACTAATATATCCGCCTATCCCCTAGCGATAATTGCTTGCAGAAGGTTCTAAATGGTAATTCCACTCGTAATTAATTGTACATTTGCAGCCTTAAAAAAGGTAGTATTTTCCTTTAATTTGAAATCAACAGCAGTTTATGAATAATAAACACTTAGTAGAAGTTATAAAACAAAATACCCAAGGTTTTAAAAGCAAGAATGCCTTTTATTACAAAAATAACGAGCTTGATAAGTGGGAAGGTATCTCCTGGTTAGCATTTTATAATCGTGTAGAAAAGCTGTCTAAAGCACTCTTGAATTTTGGAATAACGGAACAGCAAAAGCTTGCTATTTTTGCCGAAAATATGCCTAATTGGATCATTGCAGACCTTGCTATTATGAGTATAAAAGCGGTAAGCGTTCCAATTTTTGCGACCAATTCTACAAAAGAAGCTGAATATATTATCAATGATGCTGAGGTGAGCCTGCTTTTTGTAGGCGATCAAAGTGAATATGATAAGGCTTATGAACTTCTGGAAACTTCCAGTCATTTAAAATTAATTGTAGCCTTAACAAATACGATCAAACTTCAACCTTCAAATAAATCTATATATTTAGAAGATTTTGTTGCGGTTGAATCTACTAAAGAACTCGAAACCGAACTTCAAAAAAGGTATTATGAGCTGGATTTGAATGATCTGGCAAGTATTATTTATACCTCGGGAACTACCGGCGAGCCAAAAGGGGTTATGCTGGATCATCATAATTTTGCAGGTTTTTTAAAGGCCCATGAATCTGAAATAGACCTTTCGGAAGAAGATGCTTCGTTAAGTTTCTTACCCTTAAGTCATATTTACGAACGCAGCTGGGTGTTCTTTTGCTTAAACACTGGAGTTGAGGTTTATTTTAATCAGGACCCTAAAAAGATAGCAGAGGTTTTAAAAGAAGTAAAACCCACGGTAATGTGTACCGTGCCTCGTATTTTTGAGAAAATTTTTGCAGCAATCCAGGAGAAACGAAAAGAAGCTTCCCCGGCTAAAATGAAGCTGGCAAGTTGGGCTTTAGGAATTGGCAATAATTATTATAACAAGCACAAAGACTCGAAAAAAAGGTGCCTCTAGCCTTGCAATTAAAATATAAAATAGCCGATAAACTGGTGTTGAGTAAATTGCGAGAAGTATTTGGAGGGCGTATAAAATTTATGCCTTGTGGAGGTGCCCCTTTGGCGGCAGATATGGTTTCGTTTTTTCATTCCTTTGGGCTTAATGTTAAATGTGGCTATGGATTAACTGAAACTACCGCAACCGTTACTTTTTTTGGCGACACCCATTTTGAATTTAATTCTGCGGGGAAACCCCTAAAAGGCACTCAAATTAAAATTGCTGAAAACAACGAGATTTTAGTAAAGGGTCCCGGGGTAATAAAGGGTTATTACAAAAAACCTGAAGCTACGGCCCAGGCCTTTAAAAATGGTTGGTTTTGCACCGGGGATGCAGGAAAAATAGATGAAAAAGGCAACCTGGTAATTACCGATAGAATTAAAGATTTAATGAAGACTTCCGGCGGGAAATATATTGCTCCTCAAAAATTAGAAAGCGCCTTAATTAACGACTCATTTATCGAGCAAATTGCGGTAATTGGAGATCAGCAAAAATATGTTACTGCTTTGGCTGTTCCAAGTTTTGAGAATTTAAAGAAATACGCCTTAGAGCACAAAATCAGCTTTGAGAATGTAGAAGAATTAATTCATCATAACCAGATTAAGGATCTTTTTGAAAGACGATTTGAAGAGCTGCAAAAAGAGTTTTCTAAATTCGAGAAAATTAAAAAGTTCACCTTGCTACCTGAAGAATTTAGCATAGAATCAGGAGAAATTACAGCCACCTTAAAATTAAAACGAAAGGTAATTCAGAAAAAATACAAAACGCTTATCGATAAAATGTATTCAGAATAAGAGTCTTTAGGCCCTGGGTAGCAGCGGTTCTAAATAGCATTTAAGACTAATTCGGCAGTTGTGGTAATGAAGATGGGGATTAGTCCGATTTAGTGTTTTTACTCTTGATTTCTATAGACTTTGTATTAGCTGAATGCCCGCAATTGCGAATATGCGATATTGACACTATTTTTTTTAAAATTAATCTTTTTTGGTTTGTTTGAAACGTTCATCAAACTTTAAAGATTTTTTCGATACAATCGTTATCTTTTTAGAATCAGGATGATTTGGATTTATTAGATAATTATATTCTGGCTTTACAATGCTACTTGGTACTTTTAAAACAGCAGCTTCATTATCATTTACAAAATCATCACCTATAAATTGGGTTTCCAGGATTGGAGGTTTGAAATCCCAGTTTTCTGGTAAATCTTTATGTTTTAGTTCGAGTATTTCTATATCATCGGGAATATCAATTTCCACATAATAACGATCTTTTGGCAAGTCTTCGTTTAGGTCTAAATGAACAGAAACCTCTAAAGTAGCTAAAGCTCTTGATTCTGATGTATAGACTAAATACGTATTAAAACTATTCCATCTGTACCCGTTTGTACGAGCTGCTCCAATTCCTTTTAGTGTAGTTTCAAGATATTTTTTTCTTTCTATCCTATATACTCTCATTAGGCTAAATTTCCGTATTCAAGTCTATTTAAAGTATTTCGAACTTCCTGAATTCCAGTTAATGAATCGAATAGGCTTATTGGTGTTGCTCCACCCAATGAAATGTTGGGTTTTTGTAACCAACGTTGAAATTTTTCTTTTTCGGAATTGAATACATTTAGTCCAAATTCTAACAATTCTGTTAAGACTAAAACAATTTCACTATCTCTACCACTTAATAAATTTTTATCTCTCTTTCTTTTATTGTAAGTGGTTTGTGGTAAATTCAATAAATGAAGTACTTGTTTAATAGATAAATTGGATTTATCACTAATAAATTCAATGGATTCGTATGGTAATCCTTCTCTTATAAGAGAAACTCTTTCCATCTTACTACTCCAAACATATGAATTGTCAGATAGTTTAATAGTCCACTTTTGGCTCTTCGCTTTTCTAGTCGCTTTAGCGCGCTGAACACTTCTTTTTGGATTAAAAGATTTGTTTCCTGATTTTTTATCCTTAACTGGCATAACAATAAATTTGCTGTTAAATTACAGCAATATTACTGCAAAAGCAAATATTGTTTAAAATTAGTGTCAACAGGTTTTGATGAGGCTTCATATTTATATAATTATAAGCTATTGCATTTTTACAAAAGTAAAATGATGGTTATGAGCCGTTTACCTGTTTGAATGGAATTTCACAGCTTAGATTGTTACCAATCTTTTGTCCAAAGCTTTTGTTCTTTCTTTGAAAGGAACGTCCAGGCTACAATTCGGCTGCTTTTATTGCCGGTTCCCATCTCAATGGTTTTAAATTGAGTTGGTTTTACTTTTTCCAGTAATTTATCAATACCCTTAAGATTAGATTGCTTTGATACCAAAGTTGAAAACCAGAAACAGCTTTTAGCAAATTCTTCACTTTCGAGAATCATGTTTTTGATGAATTGATATTCTCCTCCTTCGTAGATAAGTTCATTTTTAGCTCCTGAGAAATTTAGTTTAGCTTCATTTCTTTTATTCCGGGAGAGATTCCTTACTTTTCGTCGGCTGCCTCTCTGGGCATCCTCAACAGAGGCGTGAAAGGGTGGGTTGCAAATGGTGAAATCAATTTTATCTTTTTTATCGATTATGCCTTTAAAAATTGAAGTCGGATTTTTTTGTAATCTACAATCTACTTTGTCTTTTAAAGATGGATTTGAATTGATAATTTGCTGAGCTGAGGCAATTGATTTGGGATCAATATCAGAAGCTATAAAGTTCCAATCGTATTCTGTAACGCCAATAATTGGGTAGATGCAAGTTGCTCCAACTCCAACATCAAGACCACAAATTTGACTTCCTTTTTGTATTTTACCGGCATTGCTTTCGCTCAGCAAGTCGGCAATATAATGAAGGTAATCAGCTCTACCCGGGATGGGTGGGCATAAATTCTCATCAGGGAACTCCCAGTTGTTTATACCATAATAATGCTTTAGGAGTGCTTGATTTAGAAGTTTTACGGCTTTTGGATTTGAAAAATCTACTGAATCCCCTCCATATTTATTGGGCTTAATATGGTTTTTTAATTTTGGAATAGCATCTACCAGAGCTTTCAAGTCATAAGGGTCCCGGTTTCTATTCCGATTATGAAGCCTGGTTTTGATTGGTGGATTTTTTGATGGCATAGGATGCTGAGGTTTCTTAGATATGCTTTAGATAACTTGTAGAGTAAGAGAATGAATTTCCCGGCTTAGTCTTGGTTCGTTGGTCAAGTTAAATATTTTCTTTCTAAGGCTGCGGGCTATTTGAACCGTTTTTGTCTAGCGTTTACATTTCACTTAATTCATAATCTGGCACTGCCTATGAGTAAATTAAAATTTTTGCTAGAGTAAGGAGATTTAGATTGGTTTTAAAAAGATGATTTTAAATTAATAACAGTCCACATCATAGAAGGTAAAATTAGTGATCTGGGCATTAATCAAACCCAATCATCGGGCAAAATCAAATTCTATATGAGTTCCATCTTCTACATGTTCCCTCATTTTCCCATTAAGCTGTTGAGTAAGTAATTTCACCAATTGGGACCCAAAACCGGTTCCTTTGGGAGCAAGCCCCCTGGTTTTACCTACACCATTATCCCTAATTTCTAATTTTAAGTTCTGATCGCTATCTTTTTCTAAACTGATATTGATAACGCCTTTTTGTTTTTCAGGAAATGCATATTTAAGTGCATTAGTAAGAAGTTCATTTACAATAAGGCCAATTGGAACCGCTGTATCTACATCCAGTTCCAGGTTATCCATAGCGCATTCTATTTTCACTTTATCTGCTGCATTAAAACTATCTAAAATACCTTCACTCAAATTGATGAAATAATCCTTCATTTCAATACTTCCAAGATTTTCTCCCTGATATAATTTCTGATGAATAATTCCCATAGACTGCACCCTGTTCTGGCTGGCTATCATAGCATCTTTAGTGGCCGGATCCTCTATTTGAGCTGATTGCAAAGCGATTAAGCTTTTCATCATTTCCAGGTTATTCTTTACGCGGTGGTGTATTTCTTTCAGCAATAATTCTTTTTCGGCATTTTTAGCCCGTATAATTTTAGTGGCCTTTTTATTCTTGTAGAAGAAATAAAGTAAAGAAAGCAGAAACAAAAGTAATAGCGAAGCTATCAAAATAAAGAGCATTTGCGTCTTACTTTTTTGTTCGATCAAAGCAGCTTGAGATGCCAGGGCTTCATCCTTTTTCCCGGTTTCATACTTTATAGCCATTTCAGATTCAATACTACTAATCCTGTCCTCAAGCATCTTTTCTGAATTGGCATTTGCTTTTTCTCTATAGCGCAAGGCATTTTCAAAATCGTCTAACTGCCTGTAAGTTTCCGATAGATCTAAATAAGGTTGAACAAAACCTATTTGCCCTTTATCTTCATAAGCGTTTACACCGGCTAACAGATGATCTAAAGCTAGCTCATATTCTTTCTGCAACAAATAAATTTTCCCAATTTCAGTGCGGTAAGTGGCGCAACGTTCTTCTCCTATATGCTCTATACACAGTTCCCAGGCTTTTAAATAATCTTTTAAAGCATGCTCATAATCCTCTGCTTTAATATAGACGTCACCGCGGTAGGAATATGCCCTAACTGGCACAAAAATTTCTTCCGGAACTTTGGTTCTAACAATTTCCAGGCATTCTTCTGTTGCCGCGTAAGCCTTTTCATATTCCCCCAATTCGCCATAACCAATAATTAAATTGAATTGAGCGATGGCTAAAGAACTGTAATTTTTGGTTTTTTCTAATAAAGGAATCGCCTGGTTTGTGTAAGCTACAGATTTTTCAAAATCTTCGGTCACGCGGAATTTCACACCTAAAGTACGATAAGCACTTCCCAGGCCCGCATCGTCATTTAATTCTTCATATAAGTCGATCGACTTAAACAAGACCTCCTGGGCTTTTTCTAATTCTCCGGTATTTAGATAATCTATAGAAAGAGACCTGTAAGTATCTGCAATTTTGTTTTTATCATTCGCCTTTATATGATAATCCAGTGCTTTTTCTGCGTGATACACTACCGAGTCTGGTGAGAAAACCCCATTATAAGAATGCCAGCTCGCTAAAGACTCGTGAACCTGGGCAGTTATGCTATCTGGCGCTGATTTCAAACTACGCATTAAAGTGTTTAATGCTATGGGGTGAAATTCTTCTAAATGCTCGCCTGAGGTCTCATGAGAGCGCATCCATCTAAGACTCGAATCTATAGGCTGATCTTTTAGATCATTTGCGTTTAGAGTTTTGGACTGCGAAAAACCGAGCCCGGCATAAAAACAAACCAGTACAATTACGAAAATTATTTTCATAGCTATTGAAATACTGGGAGCAAAGTATACTAGCTATGAATATACAACAATCTCTCTTAAAATCTACAGGAATAATTTCACAAAGAACTGAATTCCAATTAATTTACTATAGTCCTGGACTACTTCAGAAGAGAATACATTATTGTACTATGTGGAAAGCGGTATAGTTCTCGCCTTTTATTTTCGAATTTTTCGGAAAATATGGCTGAAGCATCTGGCCAGGTAATAATTAACAGCTTAAAGATCATAATTAAGCATCATCAGTTTCGAAATACAAATGATAATGATTACTGCATCCCGGGTTAAAACTAGCTTTACAATTTGGGCAGGTATTACTAGATTCCATGTATTCATTGATACTAAGTTCGTGGCCACAAACGCCACATAAAATGGCTTTTTCGGTAAACTCAGTTTTAGGCCAAACCTCGTGTTCGTGGTCAGCCGCTTCTTCGTGACATGAAAAGCAGGGGTAGTATTTATCGCAACATTTAAATTTAATAGCAATTACATCCAATGCTGAATGCCAATGTATACAACGAGTTTGTTTGTCTATAGATTGGCCGTAAACAGTAGTCCCGTTAAGCTGAAAAATATTGGTAGATTCCGGCATCTTTTCCTGGGCGTAAGTTGCGTTGAAACAAAACAATATTATTAAGAAGTTGATTAGGTACTTTATTTTCATTATTTGATAATTCTTTTCAAATATTAATGAACTGTAGATCCTCGTTAATTTCAATATAGAATCGATCAATTAGAAACTTTGAAATTAGCTACAGGCATTTGGAGTACAATCTTAAATAAAAAACCCGCAAAACACAATATAAAAAGTGTTTGCGGATTTATCTAGTGACCGCGGCAGGATTCAAACCTGCAACCCTCAGAGCCGAAATCTGATGCGCTATTCAGTTGCGCCACGCGGCCAGTATCTAGTTAGCAGTTAGCAAAAACTAAAAAATATTTATTTTCAATTTTATTTTGAAAATTACTTACTCAATTTTTTCTTAACGATGGTAGAAATGGTTTTACCATCAGCTCTACCGGCCAGTTCAGCACTTGCCATTCCCATCACTTTCCCCATATCCTGCATTCCGCTGGCTCCGGTTTTCGCGATAACTTCGTCTACTTTAGCTTCAATCTCAGCTTCGCTTAATTGTTCCGGTAAAAAAGACTCGATCACAGCGGCTTGCTTTTCTTCAGGCTCTGCCAAATCTGGTCTGTTTTGCTCGCGGTATATCACAGCGCTGTCTTTACGCTGCTTTACCAATTTTTGCAGAAGCTTTAACTCCTCATCCTCGGTTAAACCATCTTTTGCAGAACTTTCGGTATTTGCCAATAAAATAGCTCCTTTTACCGATCGTAAAGCTTCTAGCTTTTCGCTGTCTTTAGCCTTCATAGCAGCCTTCATCTCTGCCATTACTTTATCCTGTAAACTCATATATAACTTGTGTCATTTCCGCGCAGGCGGAAATCTAATTATTGTCAATTCCGTCTCGATAATTATCTGAAGCAAAAATCTAAATTCAGCAGCGAAGATAAAATATTAAAATTAAATTCCCCACTTATTCTCCCTTCAAAATTAAGTATCTTAAGACTTCAAACATAGCTTTTATTATGAAAAACCTCTTTATTTGTATCCTTCTTTTCCTAAGCTTTTCAATTTCAGCACAAGAGCGATTTATAGAAGATTCTTTTAAGCTCAAAAAAACCGAAACCAAAACTTACGCTACCAAAGATGGCGAAGCTTTAAAGCTGGATATTTACCAGCCGAAAAAAGATACCATGCAGCAAAGGCCGCTACACTGAAACCTATCCGGGCTTTAATAATTAGTATTTAATCCAAAATATAGGATTTTTTCCTATTTTTGGATCAAACTTCAAGACTATGATGTTTGAACGAATTAAGGAAAAACTCGAAATTCTTGCTGATGCAGCAAAATACGATGTTTCCTGCTCCAGTAGCGGCAGTAAACGTACTAACAAAAATAAAGGACTGGGAAATTCAGATGGAATGGGAATTTGCCACTCTTATACCCAGGACGGGCGCTGCGTTTCATTACTCAAAATTCTACTTACCAATCATTGTATTTTTGATTGTGCCTATTGCGTTACCCGCCGAAGTAACGATATAAAAAGAGCTGCTTTTAAAGTCCAGGAAGTAGTAGATCTAACGATTAATTTCTATCGAAGAAATTATATTGAAGGCCTGTTTTTGAGTTCCGGGATTTTTAAAGATGCCGATTTCACTATGGAGCGACTTATACGGGTGGCGAAGAAGCTGAGACTGGAAGAAAACTTTAATGGCTATATTCATTTAAAATCTATTCCCGGCGCAAGTGACGAACTTATGCGTGAAGCCGGTCTATATGCCGACAGGCTAAGCGTAAATATTGAAATTCCAACAATCTCCGGTCTAAAAAAACTTGCACCAGAGAAAAATCATTCTGATTTCATTAAACCCATGAATAAAGTGAAGAATGAAATTATACAGTATAATTCTGAAAAAAAATTAATTAAAAGCACGCCGAAATATGCACCTGCCGGCCAAAGCACCCAGATGATAGTTGGAGCCTCTGGGGAAAGCGATAGGGAAATTATGCTTTCGGCAAATTATTATTATAAAAATTATAATATGAAACGGGTGTATTACTCGGGCTATGTTCCAATAAGTAATGATCCAAGATTACCGTCGCTGGGTTCACAAGTTCCTATGCTTAGAGAAAACCGGCTTTATCAAACCGATTGGCTCATGCGTTTCTATGGTTTTGAGGTAAACGAATTATTGAATCAGCAATTTCCAAATTTAGATGTAGAGGTAGATCCAAAACTAAGCTGGGCTCTAAGAAATCAGCATCAGTTTCCGGTAGATGTGAATATTGCCGAAAAAGAAATGTTATTAAGAATTCCTGGAGTTGGTTTAAAGTCTGCTCATAAAATACTTCAGGCCAGAAGGTTTAGAAAACTCAATTACGATCATCTAAAGGCTATAGGCGTGGCTTTAAACCGCGCTCGCTACTTTATTATCTGTGATTCCCGAGGTTGGGAAACGCGCGACCTGGGACCGGCAAAAATAAAGTCTTTAATTCTTCGGAATTCTGTTGGAAAATTTAGGAAGGAATACAGCAGTCAATTAAGTTTATTTTAGAATGAAACCATCTACCTCTCTTATCTATGATGGCACCTTCCATGGTCTCCTCACCTGTGTTTATACCGCTTTTGAAGAAAAATTATTAGTGTATAATATTCTCCCACCCGGCATTCCTCAAACTGATATGTTTGCCGAAAATATTGAGGTTTTTACAGATGAAGTTAAAGCTAAACGTGTTTGGCTGGGATTTCAAAAATACGCTACGCAAAGGGGGCAAAACTCGATATATTATGCCTACCTGAGTGAATTACCTAAAATTGAACTTGATATTTTAAGGTATTTTCAGCATACCTTTAATTGCAAGACGAGTGTTGATGGCGATTTTGCCAATGTTCACGTTTTAAAAATTGCGCAAACGGCTAAGAAAGTGGGAAGGGAAAAACATAGAATGGAAGCTTTTGTTAGGTTTCAGCTTACTAAAGACAATATCTACTTTTCTAATATTGAACCCGATTTTAATGTACTTCCAATAATTGAAAAGCATTTTACGTCACGTTATAGCGATCAACAATGGATTATTTATGATCTAAAACGAAAGTTCGGATTATATTACGACTTAGAAAAGGCGAGAGTAATTCATATTAATTTTTCCAAAAACTTATCCTCATCAGAAGAAAAAGAGCTTTTATTCGATACTACAGAAATTAAATTTCAGCAATTATGGAAGAAATATTTTGAAGCTACCACTATCAAATCCCGCATAAACACAAGGCTTCACCACCAGCATGTACCTAAACGATATTGGAAATATTTGAGTGAAAAGAATCCCTTGCATAATTAAAAAATAGTTTAAATTTGCTACTTCAACTAATTAAACATATTCTAAAATGAAAAAATTATTCTTACTTTTTGCTGTTGCAACAATGTCTCTTTCTATCTACTCTTGTAGAGAAACTACTGAAGAAAAAACTGAAGACGCTATGGAGTCTGCAGGTGAAGATATAGAAAACGCAGCTGAAGAGGCCGGTGACGAAATGGAAGAAGCAGGTAACGAAATGGAAGCTGAAGCTGAAGAAGCTGAAGCAGAGATGGAAGAAGAAATGAACGAAGACGATAACATGTAATCGTTTCATTCTTGAAAAATTCCAAAAGCTGCTTTCTTCACAGGAAGCAGCTTTTTTCATTAAAAATAAAAATGTAAATATGAAAAAGTCAGTTTTAATTATAGGGGCCATTTTTGCTCTAAGCCTATATTCCTGCCGTGAAACTACCCAGGAAAAGACAGAAGATGCCGTAGAAGCTATAGGGGAAGACATTGAAGACAATGTGAACAAGGCCGGAGACAAAGTTAAAGAAGGCGCTGAAAAAATAGAAAAAGGTGCTGAAGAAGTAGAAAAAGAAATCGATGAAGAAATTCACGAAGATGATATGTAAGTCATAATAGCATACCCTTTAGTGAATTAAAGAAATTAGGGCTGTTTTTAAATATTTTACGCCTGTCTAAATGCTTTAATGCATTTAGATCCTGAACCAATATGGTTGAAAAGGCTAGTAAAGTTTATAAAACAGCTTTATTTTTTACGTTCTATTACGTAATTAACCATTAATTCCAGCGATTCACGATATGCTGAGGCAGAATATTCTTCCAGGATCACTAAAGCTTCCTGCTGAAATTCTTGCATGCGCCTCACGGAATAATCAAGGCCACCTTTATCTTTTACAAACTGGATCACCTCGTTTACACGCTTCTTATCTTTGTTGTGATTTTTAACCGAATTAATCACCCAATCTTTCTCTTTCTTAGTAGAATTATTTAAAGCATAAATTAGTGGCAAAGTCATTTTTTGCTCTTTAATATCAATGCCTGTAGGTTTTCCTATTTTTTCGTTTCCGTAGTCAAAGAGATCATCTTTTATCTGAAAGGCCATCCCTATCAACTCCCCAAATTTCCGCATTTTTTCAACCGCAACAGAATCTGGTTTCACTGAAGCAGCGCCTAAACTACAGCAAGCTGCAATAAGCGTAGCTGTTTTTTGCCGAATAATATCGTAATAAACCTCCTCTGTAATATCCAGCCTTCTGGCTTTTTCAATTTGTAGCAGTTCGCCTTCACTCATTTCCCTTACGGCAACCGAGATAATTTTTAACAGATCAAAATCATTGTTATCTATAGAGAGCAGCAAACCTTTAGAAAGTAAATAATCCCCAACTAGAACAGCAATTTTATTCTTCCACAATGCATTTATGCTGAAGAAGCCACGGCGGCGGTTAGAATCATCTACTACATCATCGTGAACCAAAGTAGCGGTATGAATAAGTTCTATAACTGAAGCTCCGCGATAAGTACGTTCGTTCACATTGCCCTCTGAAACCATTTTGGCGACCAGGAATACGAACATAGGCCGCATCTGCTTTCCTTTGCGGTTCACGATGTAATGAGTGATCCTGTTAAGAAGGGCAACCTTAGAAGACATGGCTTCCAGGAACTTTTTTTCAAAAAGTTCCATTTCTTTCTCGACCGGAAGTTTTATTTGGGAAATTACTTTCATTAAGCCACCAAAGATAATTATTTATAGAGAATATTCAGTGGTGGTTTTTCTTTCAAAATCAAGAATATTAGGCAGGTTTGAGAGATTCTAAAAATTATTTTGTAATTCAAGGGCTAGCTGTGGCAAATTCAGTGCTCCATCGGGCTTTTAAGCAGATTTATTCGCTAATTGTCCACAAGCAGCATCGATGTCTTTCCCGCGAGAACGTCTTACGGTTACCGTAATCCCATTACGCTCTAAAATTTGCTGATACATATCTGTAGCTTTAGAGGAAGCTTGCTGAAAGTTCCCATCGTCTATCGGGTTGTATTCAATCAAATTCACTTTACAAGGAACATAATTACAAAAACGCACCAGAGCTTCAGCATCTTTACGGGTATCGTTAATATCTTTCCAAACAATATACTCGTAAGTAATTCGGCTTTTGGTTTTTGAATACCAATATTCCAAAGCTTCCCGAAGATCGGCTAATGGAAAAGTTTCATTAAAAGGCATTATTTGCGTTCGCACCTCGTCTATTGCGGAATGAAGGGAAACCGCAAGTTTGATTTTAGCTTCATCATCGGCCAGTTTCTTGATCATTTTTGGCACTCCTGAGGTTGAAATGGTAATTCGTTTTGGAGACATTCCCAAACCTTCGGGAGAAGTGATCTTTTCTACCGCTTTCATTACGTTATTATAGTTCATAAGCGGTTCACCCATTCCCATAAAAACGATGTTGCTCAGCGGCCTGTCGAAATATAAACGGCTTTCATTATCTATGGCAACTACCTGATCGTAAATTTCATCTGGATTCAGGTTTCGCATTCTTTTTAGGCGAGCAGTTGCGCAAAACTGGCAATCTAAACTACAACCAACCTGCGAAGAAACACAAGCCGTAGTCCTGGTAGCCGTAGGAATTAAAACCGATTCTACCGTTAGCTGATCGTGAAGCTTCACGGCATTTTTAATGGTACCGTCGCTACTGCGTTGCATCCGGTCTACCCGAATATGGTTTATCACAAAATTCTCGTCCAGCATTTCCCGGGTAGCTTTAGAAATATTGGTCATCGCCTCAAAACTGTGCGCGCCTTTGTTCCAAAGCCATTCGTAAACCTGACTTCCGCGGAAAGATTTATCGCCATTGGCTACAAAAAATTCCTGCAGTTGTACTTTGGTAAGTGCCCGTATGTCTTTCTTCTTATTTTTCACGCTGCAAAAGTATGAAGAATTAAAGGATTTTTAAGTTAAGCTGAAGCTAAGTGTTTTAGATTCTGAGGATAAGAAAAATTTATTACTGAAAAACTTCCAAATCTTTCGGATTTTCAGAAACTTTGAAGGAATAACATCTTTCTTTCTTAAAATAAAAGAGCCACGAATTCATCTATTTTAGTGAATTCGTGGCCTAAGATTATATCAAATTAAAAACTAGATAATCAACATCGCATCTCCATAAGTATAGAAACGATATTTTTCTTTTACCGCTTCCTCATAAGCACGCTTCATAAAATCGTGACCTGCGAAGGCCGAGATCATCATAAGCAGTGTAGATTTTGGAGTATGGAAATTAGTGATCATACAGTTCGCAATACTAAAATCGTAAGGAGGAAAGATGAATTTATTGGTCCAGCCACTAAACTCATTCAAAGTATGGTTTGAAGAAACTGCGCTTTCCATAACACGCATTACGGTGGTACCTACCGCACAAACTCTCCTGTTTTCACGTTTCGCTTTATTAATAGTTTCAGTTGCTTTCCTTTCAATAAAAGCTTCCTCGCTATCCATTTTATGTTTGCTAAGATCTTCTACCTCAACCGGGCTAAAAGTTCCTAAACCAACGTGTAAGGTAACTTCAGCAAAATCTACTCCTTTAATTTCCAAACGCTTTAAAAGATGCTTAGAAAAGTGTAGTCCCGCAGTTGGTGCAGCTACAGCTCCCTCTTCTTTAGCGTAAATGGTTTGGTAACGCTCCTGGTCTTCAGGTTGCACGTCACGTTTGATGTATTTTGGAAGTGGAGTCTCCCCCAGTTCCTTTAATTTCTTTCTGAAATCTTCATAAGAACCATCGTAAAGAAAACGAAGTGTTCTTCCGCGGGAAGTAGTGTTATCTATAACTTCCGCCACTAAACTTTCGTCATCACCAAAGTAAAGTTTATTCCCGATTCTAATTTTTCTTGCAGGATCTACAAGTACATCCCAAAGTTTGGTTTCAGGATTTAATTCTCTTAATAGGAATACTTCAATCCTCGCACCGGTTTTCTCTTTATTTCCATATAAACGTGCCGGAAAAACTTTGGTGTTGTTCAATACCATAACATCTTCTGGCTCGAAATAATCTAGAATATCTTTAAATTGTTTGTGCTCAATTGTTTGTTCTTTTCGGTTAAGAACCATAAGCCTTGCTTCATCCCTGTTCTCAGAAGGATACTCGGCCAAAAGTTCATCCGGAAGTTCAAAATTGAAGTGTGAAAGTTTCATTCCCATAATTGAATTTTTAGAAGCGGCAAATATACAATCTCAAGATAGGGGTTGTCAAGTATTTAACGGTTTATTTAAAAAATGCTTTTAAATTGAGGTTTTTTCAACCTCGAAATCGAGTTTTTGAAAATCTTCCCAAAAGCCGGGATAAGATTTTGAAACTACTTCGGCATTTTCAATTTCAAATGGAACTTTTAGCCCTAAAGGAGCAAAAGCCATCGCCATACGATGATCGTTGTAAGTAGCTACCGAAACATTCTTTGAAAAATCTTTTTGTGGAAAAAGTTCCAGGCTATCCTGAGTAACCTCAACTCTACTACCAAATTTTTCAATTTCGGTTTTTAGAGCTACCAGCCTATCGGTTTCCTTGATTTTCAAGGTATGCAAACCGGTTAAATAACAAGATACATTTAAAGCTAAACAGGTTACCGCTATGGTTTGCGCGATATCGGGAGAGTTTTGAAGGTTTTCTTTTATATTTCTTGGTTTACTGCCGGGACGCTTTTCTAAAATAATATAATCGTCTTCAAATTTCGTAGTAACTCCAAATTGCTTATAGATTTCAGCAAGACAGGAATCCCCCTGTAAACTGGATTTCCTATACGTGCTCAATTTAAGTTCAGCAGATTCACTAATTGCAGCCAAACTATAATAATACGAAGCAGAACTCCAGTCTGATTCTACTGCCAAAGTTTGATCTTCTAATTGCTGTACCGGTTCAATTTTAATCGTATTCCCTTCAAAAGTTCCGGTTATACCGGCTCTTTGCAGGATCTCTAAGGTCATCTTAATATAAGGGGTAGAAGTAATCTTACCTTCTAAATTAATTTCGAGTCCGCTGGGTAAGGAAGGCGCAATAAGCATCAGGGCTGAAATGTACTGGCTGCTAATATTGGCTTCCAGGCTTACCGTTTTAGCTTCTAATTTCTTCCCTTTAATTCTAATTGGCGGATAACCTTCGTTCTTTTCGTAAGAAATATCGGCTCCCATTTTTTTAAGCGCATCTACCAGTAATTTAACCGGCCGCTCCGTCATTCTTTTACTTCCGGTTAAAACCACTTCCCTGCCTTCTATAGTAGAAAAATAAGCGGTTAAAAAGCGCATTGCGGTACCAGCGTGATGAATATCTATTAATTCATCTTCACTCTCCAGGGCCTTTTGCAAATAATGTGTATCATCACTATTAGAAAGGTTGCTGATCTTTAAACTAGGATATAAAGCCTGAAGAATCAACAAACGGTTCGATTCGCTTTTAGATCCGGTAATTTTAATATTTCCGGAGAGATGCTTGTTGGTATTTGAGATCTTTAAATTCATTATCTGCCTTTATTAATTTTCAGCATCTTTCTTATTTTTTCCTCTAAATTGTCCGAACGAGATTATAAAACCATAAGCAAAGGCAGCAAGGAACTGGCCTATAAGAAAGCGAAATAACTTACCATCTTCTGTACGTTCGGTAAAATAGGCTTCAAAATGAAATCCGCCGTATTCAAACAGCATACTTACAATGTCATAAACAATAAGGAAGCCTAACCCCAGTAATAAAACCGATTTCCAGAAGGCTTTTTTCGAAATCATTTCTTTGAACTTCATTATTTTAACTTTTGGTTATTATGATGCCTGTCGTGATCTCTTTTTGTTTTTATATCCAGTTTTTTATCAAAAGCTTCCTGAAGATTAACTCCCGTTTGATTGGCAAGGCAAAGCACTACAAACATCACGTCTGCAAGCTCTTCTCCCAAATCTTTTTCTTTATCTGATTCTTTTTCACTTTGCTCCCCATAACGGCGCGCAATAATTCGGGCAACTTCGCCTACTTCTTCGGTAAGTTGCGCCATATTGGTAAGCTCGTTGAAGTACCGAACTCCGTGTTCATTTATCCAGTCGTCTACAGCTTTTTGAGCGTTTTCTATGTTCATTTGTTCCTAAGATTTTGACAAAACTATGGCTTCTGAATGTTTATTTACCATTTCCCCATAGAAATTTTTAAGCCCTTCATAGTCCAGGGAAGTGTAAACCATATTATTCATATCTAAAGAAGATTCTATCCTTAGAAATCGTCCATTTAAACTCACTACAAATTTAAAAACTCCTTCTCCATTTTTAAGATTCACTATAGCACTTTCAGGCAAAGATTCTACTTCATAACCCTCTGGAATTAGAAGGTTTATTGTTTTACTATCGCTAGATGGAAAGTCAAAAAATATTGGGTAACTACGCTCTTCACCTTTAAAAGGATTTTCGTTAAGCCCGGCGAAAACCATAGGTTTAAAATAGATTTTTTCATTTATAACCTCCATCGCATCCCTGAGCTCAAAATTATAGCTTTGTTTTATGTTTTCTCCAATGGCTTTTTCGTTGGAAATAGCCACATCAGAAATAACTATATTTCCTTTATTTTTTTCTAAAACCTGAACGTAATCCTCATTGGCCAACCCTACATAATTATCCCTAAATTTTTTAGCGTGCAACCCGTTGATATTTCTTACCGATTTTCCTTTTAAAACCATTTCCTCATCAAACTGCATATTCAACATCGTGGTATTTTGAGATTTCACGGTAGGCATTAAATTCACCCAATCTGAGGAGCCATCTTCTCTTATAATCCTGCCCTGCCAGTTCATAGCTCTCTCCGGAAGTTCACCTATCGCCACGTTTTTATCAGTTGCATCCATTAAAATTATCTCGCCCTGGTCTTCAATAGCGGCCACTACGTAATTAAAACCATTTCGGGTTGGATAAATTGGAATCCCGTGTGCTTTAGTGCTCACCAGTACAGGATTGGCATCAAAACCGGCATATCGCAACATGCTTACAAGTAATAGGTTTATATCACCTGTATTTCCTTTTCCATATTTATAAGCAGTTTTTATCCCATTTTCGGCCTGAAATCCTATAAAATCATTCCAGGTAGTTTTATTCTTTACATACGTAAAAATTTTCGCTAGTTTTCCCGGGCGGTCTTTGGTTTCAGCAAGTAGTTGATCCAGATCTGTATCAAAAAAATTGGTTCTATTTACTTCTTGTTTTAGACCTGCATCATTATAAATACTTTTTGCCACACCTTCCCAGGTACGGGAATAATTTTCTATTGGAGAATCTGGGAATTTGGTGTACTGCAATTCCCAACGCAAATAGGCCGCGTAATTTTGCAGGTAATCTACATAAATTTCCTTTTTTAAAGGTGGAATATTATCTCTCTTAAAACCGTAAACATCTAGCATATAATCTATACTCTCCTGGCTATAATCTGTCTTGACTATTCGCTGGCCACTTCTTGTTTTCTGGGTATAATTATAAGTGAAACTTTCTCTTTTTTTATCAATTGGGAAAACTATAGGTGACTTAGGATTATAATGCATTCTGAAACCAAAAAATTCAGGAATTTTAACCTGGGCTTCCAGCCTATTTACCGGGATTTCAAACTGTAATGGCACATCGTCTATAGAGGTAACAAATGGCGATCTAATAGTATAGGTATATTCTATAACACTACCCTCGCTTACCGCCGGCATAGTGAACTTGGTTTTTAAGGAATACTTACTGGCTTCCTCTTTAAAAATGCCATTTTTTCTAAGCTTTTCGTCAACTAGCTTTCCATCAACCATATTATAGGTATACCCCTTAATACTACCAATATCTTCAGTTTCTGTTCCGTTTTGATATGCGCTTATGGTTTTAGTGGCCCAGTCAAAACCTTCCTTATTATATATTTTTATGCGTTCGTGAACTTCGGTAATTAGCCTTAAACCCGAATTTCTTTGAATATCGTAATAAACCCGGTGTTCTCTGAATAATATTGCCGCATTGGCTTCTTTAAACTCGGGATGCTCTTTTTCAAGCACTTCTTCCTCGGAAACTTTCCCGAATTTGTAATCCTGTGCCTGAAGCAAACACACTGAAAATAAACTGATGATAAAAAAATAAAAATGTTTCATAATAAGATTAATTACTGACTAATACTGCTTTTTGATTGGTATAAGATTTTATTTGATTCATAAACTCGCGATAAGCGATATAGGCTGAATTTTCCCAGTTTCCTTCGTTTAAAACCAAAAGTCGTTCTACTTTAAGCTCGGTTTCGTCGATACCGGCAATACTGGTTTTAAGGATTAATTTCCCAAACTCATTTTCGATAGTCACCGGTTCAGGGATAGATTCAATTTTATAACCTGCCGGTAATTTAAATTGGAAATAATCTTTATAAGTTTCTCCTCTTTCAATCACTAACGGAAGTTTTCTGGACTCATTTCTTGGTAAACTGAAGGTTTTTGCCTGTAGAAAATTAACGGGTAACAACAATCGATTCCCCGCCTTTGAAGCTAACTTGGTTCCTTTCACCTCTAATTTTTCAGTAAAGACAATGGAATCCCTGTTATTTTCAAAAGCAATTTTGCTAAATTCCAGTTCTTTTAAATGCCCCCAATTTTCCCGGTAGTATATTTTCTGGTGATCCTTTTTTTGATTCTTAATTCCATATATATTACCATATGGAATACCGGAATTCTTACGAGTGATCCTGGCTGAAAAGCCTCCCGACTCATCTAACTGAATTTCAACATTACTTTCCCTAAGATTCAACGCGGTAGCATAATTTGGAGTACTTATTATTTCTCCCCCTTCCGGAGTGATTTTCAAGACTTTTCTATCATCGGTAAAGTCACCTAAATAATTGAAGGGGTTGGATTGACTGGCACACTCAAGCCACACATCTTCTTCTGCCAATGGCAAATTGAGAATTACGTGGTTACCCTGCATAGAAGCAAATTCAGGATCAATATTAGTTTTATCACCACCGTAAACCACCGTGTAATAAGAAGGGATATTTTGAGATTCCAGGAGAGCTTTGGTGTAATTGGTTAAAGCTTTACAATCACCATAACCTAGCGCATCAACATCTTTGGCAAGCATTGGTTCCCAACCGCCAATTCCCAGCTGTACACTTATATAACGCGTGTTTTCCTGAACGTAATTATAAACTATTTCAGCCTTCTCCCGGTCTGATTTCGCATTTTCCGTAAGTTCATTTAGCTTTAAAATGGTTTCCTGTGGAAGTTCAGTTTTTTCCTTTAGCAAAAAGTCATATTGCCATTTTCCTAATTCCTTCCAATTAGCAGCCTTGCCCTCTACTCCAACCAATGCGAATTCATTCAGCGCAACTAACACCTGGGGAGTATATGTCGAAAGATCCGGACTTAAAACTTCATTTTCAACTGCACTGATATTTTCTGCTTTATAATATAAACCTGAAGTTGTATTGTTCTTTTCTAGCGCTAAGTCTTCCAAATTTCTTTCCTCAAACCTAAATGGAATAGCCTTTGGATTTACAAGTTTATACGAAGATTGTTCAACGCTAAGATTATAATTTCCCAGCGGTTTCCAGGGTTGAATAAAAATAGTAGAATTAGTTTCTACCTCACTTTCATAAGCAATGGTAATAGGATAATCTTTAATGGTATAATTTAAATAACTAAGTCGGTTGTCACTGTAAAGCGTATTGGAACCTACCAGACTACGATCATCAAATTCACGCTCCTTAATTTTTTCTATCTCTTCCCCCATGCTATTATAAACAATAGCTTCCTGGGATTTTATTTTGCTGTTCTCATCATAGAAATCGTAAGCCTGCACGTGTTGTTCTCCATGTTCATTGAGAACGGTCACCACTCGCTTTGTTTTTACTCTCATCTTATCCAGAGCAAGAATTGAGATCTCTACAGATTGATTGCGTAATACGGCGTTTGCGTTGGAAAGTAAGTTAGGATCAATTGAAAAAGCAGCATAATCCTGACTAAAAATTGGGGAGGTACCTATTTGAAAAAATAAAAATAGGGCTAATAAAATCTTGCGCATTTATCTAAAGAGATGAAGTTTAGATTTGCAAGATATAAATTTTTAACTAATTTTAACTTTTATCTTTAGAATCCATTAAGATTGTTACCGGGCCATCATTAATCAGTTCCACTTTCATATCGGCACCAAATTTCCCGCTTCCAACTGGTTTCCCTAGAGCTTCCTCTAATTTTTCTAAAAATTTTTCATAAAGCGGAACCGCAACATCGGGTTTTGCTGCTTTTATAAAACTTGGGCGGTTTCCCTTTTTAGTAGAAGCGTGCAAAGTAAACTGACTCACCACAATAGCATCACCATCTACATCTAGTAAAGATAAATTCATGGCATCATTTTCATCATTAAAAATGCGCATTTTCACGATCTTATTACAAAGCCAGTCTATATCTTCCTGACCATCTTCGGCTTCAATTCCCAGTAAAATTAAAAGCCCGTGCTGCATCACTGCATTAATTTCGTGATGCACTTGCACCGAAGCTTTAGAAACCCGCTGTAATACTACTCTCATTTTTTTGGATAAATATCTGTTCTGTAATTATCTTCTTCCCCTTCCAAAATCTGCAAATAACTTTTATAACGGCTCCAGGCGATCTCGCCTTCTTCCAGGGCGTCTTTTACAGCACATTTTGGTTCCTCCAGGTGTAAACAATTGTGAAATTTACAATCCTGTTTTAATTCAAAGAATTCAGGAAAATAATCACCCAATTCTTCACGTTCAATTTCTACCACTCCAAAACCTTTAATTCCCGGGGTGTCAATAATTCTTGCATCAAAACTAAGATCAAACATTTCTGCAAAAGTAGTAGTGTGTTGCCCTTGTTTATGCTGTTCAGAAATCTGGGAAGTTTTCAAGTTTAAACCGGGTTCTATGGCATTGATCAAGGTAGATTTTCCCGTACCGCTATGGCCGGCAAACATACTGGTTTTACCCAGCATCATTTCCTTAACCTTATCCACATTTTTACCGGTAGTTGCTGAAATTCCTATACATTCATAACCTGCATTTCTATACATGGCCGCCAGATATTTCACCTCCACCAATTCGTCTTCATTATAGCTATCAACTTTATTGAAAAGCAAAACCGCCTTTACGTGGTAAGCTTCAGCTGTAACCAGAAACCGGTCTATAAAAGTAGTAAGCGTAGGCGGATTATTAAGTGTAACCAGTAAAAAAACCTGGTCTATATTGGACGCAATTATATGGGTTTGCTTAGAAAGATTAACCGATTTTCGAATAATATAATTTTCGCGTTTATCAATTTTCTTGATCACTCCTTGCTCTGCACCTTCCTTATCTTCAATATCAAATTCTACGCGGTCACCCACAGCTACAGGATTGGTGCTTTTAATACCTTTAATCCTGAATTTCCCTTTAATTCGGCAATCATAAAACGTTCCCGCTTCACTTTTCACCTGGTACCAGCTTCCGGTAGATTTATAAACGGTTCCTTTCATTCACATTATGGTTTTTTAAGTGGCTGTTTGAAAGATTTAATCCTCGTCAAGCTGAACTTGTTTCAGCTTCTAACTTGATAACATATTAGATCCTGAAATAAATTCAGGATGACGCCTATAAGTTAACCTCCAAACAACCACTTTGCTAAAATAGCAAATGCAACATTCACTACTTGCCTTTAAACCAAAAATCATGGAAAACAAGATTTTTAAGCTTTCATTATTTTCTCCTGGTGGTTAATGGATTCCTGGTGAACCGCTTTAAATAAACGCAGAATAAATTCTTCGCTTAATCCATGTTGCTCTCCTTCCAATACCATATTTCCAAGAATTTCGTTCCATCTTTTAGTTTGTAAAACCGAAACGTTCTGTGCCTTTTTCACCTGGCCAATTTCATCAGAAATTTTCATTCTTTTTGAAAGCAGCTCGATAAGTTGATTATCGGCTACATCAATTTTAGCTCTTAAAGTGCTTAATTTATTCTGAAATTCTTCACTTTCTGAAACCTCTTTTCTAATCTTCAAATCTTTCATAATCTGAACAAGTGTTGCGGGGGTGATTTGCTGTGCAGCGTCACTCCAGGCATCATCGGGAGTATGGTGGGTCTCAACCATTAGTCCGTCGTAATTAAGGTCTAAAGCGGTTTGGCAAAGATCAAAAATTATATCTCTACGCCCTGCGATATGCGAAGGATCTAAAATTAGCGGAAGATCTGGGTATTTATTCTGAAGCTCAATAGCGATCTGCCATTCAGGATTATTTCTGTATTTCGTTTTTTCGTAAGCTGAAAATCCACGGTGAATTACTCCTAAATTTTTGATATCGGCAGTATGAAATCTTTCTACCGCACCTAACCAAAGTGAAAGATCCGGGTTTACCGGGTTTTTAACCAAAACGGTTTTATCGGTTCCTTTAAGTGCATCAGCGATATCCTGAACAATAAACGGCGAAACCGTTGTTCTGGCGCCAATCCACAGAATATCAACATCGTTTTCCAAAGCAAGGTCTACGTGGTGTGCATTTGCAACTTCGGTAGTGGTTAGCATTCCGGTTTCTTCTTTGGCTTTTTTCAACCATTTTAAACCTAGCGCTCCAACTCCTTCAAAATTTCCCGGTCTGGTTCTGGGTTTCCAAATTCCGGCACGTAAAACCGTGGCGTCGGTATCTTTTAATTGGTGAGCGATCTTTAAAACCTGTTCTTCGGTTTCAGCGCTACAAGGCCCAGCGATTACTAGCGGATGGTCTAATCCGAAATCGTCGAGCCACTTTCTTTGTTCTTTGTTGTTTTCCATAATTTAAAATTTAATCCTGATTTTTAATTTATTCCGTTTAGAATTGATTTAATATGATTGGTACGTTGCATTTCATTATAAACTTCCTGGAAATCATCATTTTCCAGCAAGTCTTTAAAATGCGTAAGATTATTGATATATTCAGTTAAAGTCTCCAGCACATTCTCTTTATTTTCCTTGAAAATTGGCGACCACATTGCCGGAGAACTTTTGGCAAGTCTCACCGTAGAAGCAAATCCACTGCCTGCCAAATCAAAAATATCGCGCTCGTTGCGTTCTTTTTCCAAAACCGTTTTTCCAAGCATAAATGAACTTATATGCGATAAATGCGAAACATAAGCGATATGCCTGTCGTGCGAAACCGGATCCATATATCGAATTCGCATTCCCAGTTTCTGAAAAATATCCAGCGCTCTTTCCTGAAGTTTAAAAGCTGTTTTTTCAACTTCACAAATTATATTTGTTTTATTCCTATATAGATTAGGAATTGCTGCTTCAGGGCCGGA
Source organism: Salegentibacter salarius (assembly GCF_900168265.1). Classification (GTDB taxonomy): domain Bacteria; phylum Bacteroidota; class Bacteroidia; order Flavobacteriales; family Flavobacteriaceae; genus Salegentibacter; species Salegentibacter salarius. Next base: position 28,542 of record NZ_FVZF01000004.1, read on the forward strand.
AAATTCGGTTCCTGCAATAGGATGAGCCGCTAAAAAATTCCTCCTGTTTTGATGATTTGCAATTTCTTTACAAAGCCCCGATTTAGTAGAACCGGCATCAAAAACCAGGGTATTTTCACCTGCCAAATCTAAAACTTCAACCACTACTTTGTTAGCAACATCTACCGGAACAGCCACCAAAACAACATCGGCATGTTGAACATCTTCCATTTTCGAAAAATGATCTATAATTCCCAGTTCCTTTGCTTTTTTTAAATTCTTTTCATCGGCATCAATTCCATAGATTTCTCCTTCGGGAAAAGCCGATTTAATATCCAGCGCAAAAGAACCGCCTATAAGTCCTATTCCTATTATTTGAACTTTCATTATACTATCCTTTTAATTGCCTGGTTTATATTTTCTTCGGTCGCGCAAAGTGAAAATCGAATATATCCTTCGCCATTACTTCCAAAAATAAAACCCGGAGCGGTAAAAATGTGGTATTTATTTAGCAGAAAATCTACAAAAGCTTCTGCGTTTGTTCCCTTTGGAACCTTTGCCCAAACAAACATTCCGGTTTGATCTTTTTCGGGTTCGCATTGCAAAGCTTCAGCCAATTTCAATACTTTTTCTTTTCTGCTTTGATAAATCTCATTTTGGGCAGAAAACCAATCTCCGTTTAAACGCAATGCCGCTGCAGCACCAGCCTGAAGCGGATAAAACATTCCGCTATCCATATTGGTTTTTACTTTTAAAACTGTGTTTAGGTTTTTCTCGCTTCCGCAGAGCATTCCTATTCTCCAGCCGGCCATATTAAAGCTTTTGCTTAAAGAATTCAGTTCTAAAACCACATCTTTGGCGCCCTCCGCTTTTAAAATACTTTTTGGATTGTCGTTCAGGATAAAACTGTACGGATTATCGTTTACAACGAGGATATTGTTTTCCTTTCCAAACTTTACCAAATCGGCAAAAAGCTTTTCATTCGCTGAAGCTCCGGTTGGCATATGCGGATAATTAACCCACATTAACTTCACCTTGCTTAAATCTTTTTTAGCCAGCTCTTCCAAATTCGGAAGCCAGTTCCCTTCAGCATTTAAGTCGTAGAAAACAGCCTTCGCTCCTACAAGTTCGGTAACTGAAGAATAGGTTGGATAACCGGGATTTGGAATAAGCACCTCATCACCTTCGTTTAAAAAGGCCATTGAAATATGCGTAATTCCTTCTTTGCTACCCATTAGCGGCAGGATTTCTGTTTCGGCATCAAGAGAAACCTGGTAATGATTTTGATAAAATTCAGCAATCGCATTTCTAAAATCTGGCGTGCCTTTATATGGCTGATATTGGTGTGCCCCGGGATTTACCAAAGCTTCGTTTAAAGCCGAAATTACCTGCTGCGGTGGCGCCAAATCTGGGCTACCAATTCCAAGATTAATAATATCTTTCCCGGCAGCTGCCATTGCACGCACTTCCCTTAACTTTGAAGAAAAGTAGTACTCTTTTACATTATCCAACCTGTTGGCCTGCTCTATCATTACAAACTGTTTTTGTAGGTTCCTAAAATTGTTAATCGCTCGGTCATTACTTCCAGAATATCCATCGCTTTCTGGAATTCCGAATAATTTTCAAAGATCACATCGATAAAAAATGAATATTTCCACGGAAATTCTATAATGGGCATACTCTGTATTTTCGTCATATCAAGATTGAAATCCCTTAAGATATTCAATACCGAAACAAGGCTGCCACGTTTACTTTCCAGTTCAAACTTTAAAGAAGCTTTATCTATTTTATCGCCGTTTGGCTCTTTCTTTTTAGTGCTAATAATCAAAAAACGAGTCGCGTTGCTTTTCTTGGTATGAATACTTTCTGCAAGAATTTCCAATCCGAATAATTGGGCTGCTGCTTTACTGGCTACCGCCGCAACTTTTGTACTACCCTTTTCTGAAATTCTTCGGGCAACTTCGGCCGTATCACTGTCTTCAATTAATTTAATATGCGGATACTTTTTAAAAAATTCCTTGCACTGCAACAACGCCATAGGGTGCGAATAGACTTTTTTAATGTTCTCGATTTTCTGTCCCGGCATCGCCATAAAATTCATATCTATCGGGATATAGTGTTCACCTACCACTTTTAGATTATTTTCATCTATCAAAGCATAATTCGGCAAAATTGAACCGGCGATGGAGTTTTCTATAGCCATCACGCCTTCGTTAGCTTCACCTTTTAAAAGGCTTTTAGTAAGTTCGGCAAAAGACATGCATTCTAAAACCTCAACCTCCTGGTGGTAATATTCTTGGGCCACTAAATGATGAAATGAGCCCTGCACTCCCTGTATTGCAATAATTTTATCCATTAATTTTTGTAATAAATCTCGATTATCGAGTAAAAAAAAAGTCCCGATATTTATCGGGACTTTTTTATATAATTTCTTACTTAATTACATAGCATTCCCGTTCCTATCTCTGAAATAGAAATAAAAAAAGTAAAATGCGTTCCAGCTAATTAAGTGATTCATTGTTTCGTTGTTATGGGGCTAAAGTAGAATATTATTGCCTAAACAAAAACCCTTTTTTAGATTTTTTTAGGCTTTCATAAGCTTTTTATAGACTTGATTTTTTTTCTAAAGAATCATCGAAATATTTATAATAGCTTTTAAAATAAACACTTAGTAATTCCGAAATCTCTAACGAGATGACTTTTCTAAAACCTGATATATCTAATTTCGAACTATTATTTGCGAGTTAAAAATCCTTACTTTTGAAAAAATGCTTGCTATGTCTATTCATGTTGAAGGAATTTCAAAATTTTATGGCGAACAAAAAGCGCTGGATTCTGTTTCTTTTAAGCTGAACAAAGGAGAAATTGTAGGTTTTTTGGGGCCAAACGGCGCCGGAAAATCCACTTTAATGAAAATCCTTACCGGTTATTTAACGGCTTCAGAAGGAAAAGCAGAAGTAAATGGAATTTCCCTTGAAGACGATTTACATAAAATTCAGCAGCAAATTGGATATTTACCGGAACACAATCCATTATATACTGAAATGTACGTTCGGGAATATCTGGAATTTAATTCCAGGATCTATAAGACCGATAAATCACGAATTGAAGAAGTTATTGAACTCACCGGACTAAAGCCTGAAGCCAATAAAAAAATAGAGCAGCTCTCTAAAGGCTATCGCCAACGAGTTGGGTTAGCCACCGCCCTGCTACACGATCCCGAAGTTTTAATTTTGGATGAACCTACCACTGGTTTAGATCCTAATCAATTAGCAGAGATCAGGAACCTAATTAAGAATATTGGAAAGGAAAAATCTGGAAAAACCATATTTCTTTCCACTCATATTATGCAGGAAGTAGAAGCTATTTGCGACCGGGTGATTATTATTAATAAAGGAAAGGTAGTTGCCGATAAGAATTTAAAAGATTTAAGAGAAGAAAATGAACAGGTGATTTTAGTGGAATTCGATTACCGGGTGGAGCAAGTTGCGCTTCAGAAAATACCACATCTTCTTTCTGCTAAAAATGTTGGCGGATTTGCTTATGAACTCACTTTTGACACCAAAAAAGATATGCGTCCCGCAGTATTCGATTTTGCCCACGATAACGGGTTAAAAACTTTACAGCTGAATCAAAAAACAAAGAATTTAGAAAGTTTATTTGCTGAACTCACAGCCCCCCAAAAAGCCCCCTAACCCCCGAAGGGGGAACTCTAAGCGTTGCGTAAAATGCCTAGCCAACTCGACTGAATTTATATTAAAAAATAATATCACCAAAGAATCAGCAACTAAACTCCCCCTTCGGGGGCCAGGGGGGCTAGCTATTCAAAAATAAGTCGGCCGGTGTAGTGTTCTTCAATATCGACCTCTGGTGGACGGTTTTTTGAAATTATATCTCCAAACCCAAAAATATCACCTCTTAAAGACTGCTGCGGATTGATAATTAATTTATTGGTTCCGCGATGTAAAATATCGTAATGCTGAACGATAAAATCTCCGGCTTCAAGCCTGCCGTCGCCATTTGCAAAAAATAGGTTTACATTTTCGGCATTTCCGGTGAGGAAATAATTGGAAATATTATCGTTGGTAATTCTTAAATTTTCAACCTCAAGATCAAGGATAAAATCACCATTGGTATGAATATCGGGATCACGTTCCTGGTTAAAAGACCGCAACCAAAGTTCAGGAAAATTAAGCGTTCCAACACTTTCAATCGCGCTGCCACTGCTATTCTGTAACCAGTTTAAAGTTGGTGTAGTAACATAGATTTTTGTGATCTGGTAATCTCGAAAAAGATTACAGGAATTCTCATTTCTCAGTTCAAGTCGGTTTGCAACTACTTCAGCATAAACAGCTTCTCGAAGATTTTCTCCGGTTTCGATCTTCACTTTATATTCATCTCCCTGTTCAATGAACAATTTCACACGTTCATAAACGATAATTTCCTCAAAAGCTTCAACACTAAATTCTTCAGAAATAATTTCTCCGGAAGTCTTTACACAAGTCGGCACTTCTTCAGAATCACATCCTAAAAAGACAAAAATCAATATCGCTATTCCTAAAACCTGCTTTTTCATAAACGATAGCCAATTGAAAATTCTACAGCTTCAGCATTCGCATAATGAGAGCGAACAGTAAGCGATGCCCAAAGATCTTCCGTGATTTTTCTTTGCAGACCAACCCTATTATAAAGCTGATCTACAAAATGCTCGTAGGGATAATACGCATAATATCCCAGATGCGTGATCACCGATAATTTATTGAAGTTTAGCTGGTGCCCAACAAAAACTCCTACTCGCTTGGAATCTTCATCTCCGGTGGTATTTCCGGAAGGAAAAGCTACCGACTGATAATAAATACGTTCTTCCATAGCTTTGGAAAAGAAAACTTCGGTTCCCGCCTGGAGCGTACTTTTATGATTAAGCACCTTATCGGCATAAGCTGAAAAAGTTAAAAACGGATACTGTTTAGAACCGATAATTCCCATAGTATTTACGCCACTTCGCAACACAAAATTAAAATGAATGGGTTCTGTATATTTTTCTCGTGGGCCTTTCGGAATATAATTAGGGAGGTTTTGATTGTCCAGCACGTAATTTAACCCAAGGTTAAAGGTGATCGTATTTGTACTGGAATTGGGCGATTTAAAATCGGCGTTGGAATAATGAATGAGGGAAAGCCCGGCCTGTAACCCCAAACCTTCAAAAATTTTTTCTTTTTTATAATTTGCCATTAGGTAAGTTGAACTAAGCAAGCGCGAACCGTAGGCATTATTCTTATAATTATCATCTGGATTATATGGATTGGAAGTATACACCAGCCCCTGCCCTATTCTAAACATTAAATTTCTTTTGAAAAGGTAGAAATTCATATGCGCATAGAGGCCGTAATTCTCACCTAAACTGGGATTTTTCATATCCTGGTAGGTAAAAGAAGCGCCAACATCGGGATAATTATAGCGCTTTTCCCAATCTTCAAATCCGAAACTTTTTTTATTAAAACCAAGAATTAACCCAGTTGGATGCCCGGTAATTAAATGGGCAATATCAGGATTATGTTCGGCGATGGTTCCGTAGAAATAACTGGCATCAAAAGAATAATAGTTCTTCCCGAACTCCTGGGCAGAACTATTAAAAATGCTGAAAAGAAAAATAAGGGCGGTAATTTTCTTCATTACCGGCAAATGTAGCCTAATATTTTAAAAAACCGCTTTCGCAATTTTTTGAATATTGGTACTTTTTCCCATTGAATAATAATGTAAAACCGGAACACCCGCTTTTACCAATTCTTTACTCTGCTGAATTCCCCACTCTATACCAACCTGCCGAACTTCCTTGTTATCCTTGCATTTTTCAACTTCGCTGATAAGATCTTCGGGCATATCAACGTGAAATCTATGCGGAATTATACTCAGTTGCCTTTTTGTAGCCAAAGGTTTCAATCCTGGAATTATAGGAACGGTAATACCGCTTTCGCGACACTTATCTACAAATTCAAAATATTTACTGTTATCAAAAAACATTTGAGTCACCACATATTCAGCGCCAGCTTCAATTTTCTCTTTCAGCCTACAAATATCCTTGTCCAGACTTGGGGCTTCCATATGTTTTTCGGGGTAACCGGCCACGCCAACACAAAAGTTGGTATTATGACCTTTTTCAATCACCTCGTCCTGGTAATTCCCTTTATTCATTTCCATAATTTGTTCCACCAGGTCTTTGGCAAATTTATTGCCCTTGGGTTCCGGGGTAAAATAGGTTTCACTCTTAATGGCATCACCTCGCAAGGCTACTACATTTTGAATTCCCAGGAAATCAAGATCAATGAGGAAATTCTCGGTGTCTTCTTTGCTAAAACCTCCGCATAGAATATGAGGCACGGCATCTACACCATATTTACTCTGTATAGCTGCACAAATCCCAACTGTCCCGGGACGTTTTCTTACAATTCTCTTTTCCAGCAATCCGTTTTCCTTTTCATTAAAAACGTGCTCTTCCCGATGATAAGTTACATCTATAAATGGCGGTTTAAATTCCATTAAAGGATCTATTCCGTCATAAATTGATTGAATATTTTGCCCTTTTAATGGTGGCAAAATTTCAAAAGAGAATAAAGATCTTCCTTTAGCTTTTTCTATATGTTCGGTAATTTTCATTCTTTTTAATTCACTTAAGTGTTTAAAATCTAAAGTTTACAAGTTTTAAAACCATCCAATTCCTCCCCATTGGGGAGGCCAGGTGGGGCTTTTTAATCTGCAATATTTGGGTTAAGCCATTTTTCGGCTTTTTTCAGCGGAATTCCTTTTCTTTCAGCAAAATCTTTCACCTGGTCATCTTTAATCTTTCCCAGGCCAAAATAACGAGCTTCGGGATTAGCAAAATAATATCCACTAACACTGGCTGCCGGCCACATCGCTAAACTTTCGGTAAGTTCAACTCCAATTCGTTCTTTAACCTTTAAAATTTCCCAAATACTTAGTTTCTCTAAATGATCTGGGCAGGCGGGATAGCCCGGGGCCGGACGAATTCCCTTATAAGTTTCCTTAATCAATTCTTCGTTGCTTAAATTCTCTTCGGGCGCATAGCCCCAGTCTTCCCGTCTTATCTTTTTATGTAAATATTCCGCAAAAGCTTCTGCAAGGCGATCTGCCAGGGCTTTGATCATTATTGAATTATAATCGTCGAAATCTTCCTCAAATTTTTTCGCCAGTTCTGCGGTACCAAATCCTGTAGTGACGCAAAAACAACCTATATAATCCTGGATTCCGCTTTCCTTTGGCGCAATAAAGTCGGAAAGTGCAAAATTTGGTTTTCCACCGTGTTTTTTTAATTGCTGCCGAAGTGTTCTGAAAAGGATAGTTTTTCCTTCAGAATCTTCTTCATAAGCAACTTCAATATCATCATCATTAACCGTATTCGCCGGAAACAATCCGTAGACCGCTTTTGCTTTCAGTAATTTCTCATCAAGGATTCTTTTCAGCAAAACTTTGGCATCTTCAAATAATGAAGTTGCCTGTTCACCAACTACTTTATCCTCTAAAATATCCGGATAACGCCCGTGGAGATCCCAGCTTCTAAAAAACGGACTCCAGTCTATAAAAGCTTCCAGTTCTTTTAAATCGAAATCATCTATTTGCTGAATTCCGGGTTTATTAGGCTTGGTAATTTGAGTGTTGTTCCAATCTATACTATACTTATTTTTTCGGGCTTCGTCTATAGGTAAAAAAGATTTCACCTTACTTCTTTTCTTAAAATTAAGCCTGAATTTATCATATTCAGCCTTAAGATCGCTCATATATTTTTGACGCGTATTCTCTTTTAAAAGGTCTCCAATTACCGTAACTGCACGGGAAGCATCGTTTACGTGGGCTACCGCATTTTTATATTGCGGATCTATTTTAACCGCTGTATGCGCTTTTGAAGTAGTGGCGCCACCAATAAGTAAAGGCACGTTAAAATTCTGGCGTTCCATTTCCTTAGCTAAAAAAACCATTTCGTCTAAAGAAGGAGTTATTAATCCGCTTAAACCAATGGCATCTACGCCTTCTGCTTTTGCAGTTTCTATAATTTTTTCCGGAGGCACCATTACGCCAAGGTCAATAATTTCGTAATTATTACAGCCCAAAACCACACTCACAATATTCTTCCCAATATCGTGAACATCTCCTTTAACGGTTGCCATAAGGACTTTTCCAGCCCCCCCCGCCCCCGATGGGGGAGCCTTTTTAAGTGTACGCAAAATTTTATCCTGTACCTGATCTAAATTGCCAAGCACTTCTTCATTGGTAAACCTAATCACACGGAATTCGTGTTCTTTTAACCAGGCTGTCCTCTCCTTATCACTTTTTTTATTTTCAGGTAATTGATGAATTAAACCATCAACTTCTATTACAAGTTTCTTTTTAAGACAAACAAAATCGGCTATATAGCTTCCAATAATATGCTGTCTTCTAAACTTAAAGCCTTCAAGTTGCTTATTTTTTAATGATTCCCAGAGAACAGTTTCAGCTTCAGTTGGCTGATTATATCGGTTCTTTTTAGCAAATTCTTTCATTATACCGTAGAGTGCCGGTTCAGCCGTCTGCCAGTAGCGCTCCCCCTTTGGGGGTTGGGGGGCTTCTTTTGCCTCTTCAATATATGGAAGCAGGTAGGCCACTGCTTTTTTCATTACCCTGGCCGATTTTACTACTTGCGGAAGAAACATTTTTCCGCTTCCAAAAAGATCGCCAACCACGTTCATTCCAATCATTAAATGACCTTCAATTACCTCAATAGGTTTTTCGGCTTCCTGGCGGGCCTGTTCTATATCCTCTAGAATATAAGCGTCTATTCCTTTCACCAAAGCGTGAGTAATCCTATCCTGAAGCGCGTTCTCACGCCAGGAAAGATCTACTTTGCTCTCCTTTTTAGAACCCACTACGGTTTCAGCAAATTCAAGTAAACGCTCGGTAGCGTCTTCTCTTCTATCAAGAATTACATCTTCTACGTGTTCTAAAAGGTCTTTCGGAATATTATCATAAACTTCCAGAAGCGCCGGATTTACGATCCCGATATTCATTCCCGCTTTAATCGCATGATACAAAAACACCGAATGCATGGCTTCCCGCACCGGATTATTTCCGCGAAAAGAAAATGAAACATTGCTCACACCACCACTAATACTACAATGCGCTAGGTTTTCTTTTACCCAACGTGTTCCTTCAATAAAATCTATCGCATTTCTTTTATGCTCGTCCATCCCGGTTCCTACAGGAAAAATATTCAGGTCAAAAATGATGTCTTCCGGTGGTAATTTTACTTTATTAACTAAAATATTATAAGAACGCTCTGCAATTTCAATTCGGCGGTCATAATTATCGGCCTGCCCAACTTCATCAAAAGCCATCACAATTACCGCAGCCCCGTAGCGTTTTATTTTCTTAGCGTGATCTATAAATTCTTCTTCGCCTTCTTTAAGGCTTATAGAATTCACCACGCATTTTCCCTGCACCACCTGTAAACCGGCTTCAATAATTTCCCATTTAGAACTATCTATCATAATAGGCACACGGGCAATATCGGGTTCAGCTACAATAAGGTTAAGGAATTTTACCATTGCCTCTTTCCCTTCAATAAGACCATCGTCCATATTGATATCGATAATCTGTGCGCCACCGTCTACCTGGTCCCTGGCGACTTCCAAAGCTTCTTCAAAATTCTCCTCTTTAATTAAGCGCAGGAATTTTTTAGAACCCGCAACATTGGTACGTTCCCCAACATTCACAAAATTGCTTTCGGGAGTAATTATAAGCGGTTCAAGGCCTGATAATTTTAACGGCCTGACTATTTTTTCTACTTCAGTAGATTTTTCCTGACCTTTTTCTTTATTCATCGTTTCTATCATAAAGCAGTCGAAAACTCAGGTTTTACAATTTTTCTTGGGTCATATTCTTTAGCGATTTCAGCTATAGCTTTTATATGCTCGGGGGTGGTACCACAGCAGCCACCTAAAATATTCACCAGTCCTTTTTCTAAATATTCCCTGATCTGCGCTGCCATTTCTTCAGCATCCTGGTCGTATTCCCCAAAGGCATTTGGTAAGCCTGCGTTGGGATAAGCAGAAACCCCGGAACTGGCAAAACGGTTTAGAACTTCAAGGTGCGGAGTTAATTGTTTGGCGCCCAATGCACAGTTAAAACCCACACTCAATAAGGGAATATGCGATACTGAAATTAGAAAAGCCTCAGCCGTTTGCCCCGAAAGCGTTCTCCCGGAAGCATCGGTAATCGTTCCGCTTACCATTATAGGAATATCTAGCTGCAATTCTTCCTTAAGTTCATCTATGGCAAAAAGTGCGGCTTTGGCATTTAAAGTGTCAAAAACGGTTTCTACCAGTAGAATATCCACGCCACCTTCTATTAAAGCTTTGGCCTGTTGTTTATAAGCTACGCGTAATTCTTCAAAAGAAATTGCTCTAAAGCCGGGATCGTTCACATCTGGGCTCATACTCGCGGTTTTGTTGGTAGGCCCAATGGCACCGGCTACAAAACGAGGTTTTTCCGGATTTTCTTTAGTTAGAGTTACAGCGACTTCTTTGGCAATCCTGGCCGACTCATAATTGAGTTCGTCTACCAGCTCCTCCATCTTATAATCGGCCATAGCGATTGTGGTTGCAGAAAAGGTATTGGTTTCTACAATATCGGCGCCGACTTCAAAATATTTACGATGAATTGTAGCAATGGCTTCAGGCTGCGTAAGGGACAAAAGATCGTTATTTCCCTGCACGGAAACCGGCCAATCTTTAAAACGATCCCCACGGAAATCTTCTTCAGAGAATTTATATTCCTGAAGCATCGTGCCCATGGCACCGTCTAAAATGAGTATATTTTTTTGAAGTTGTTCTTCTAATTTTGACATATAATTCTATCTAAAATCACTATCAAAAAAAGAAGCGGGAAAGTATTCTTTCTTGTTATCTATCTGCGCCAAAGAAGCGAAGTAGAATGTAGCACCTTCTCCCATTACAGGAGGGTTGCCAAGGCGTCAACGGGTCTATTCCCTCAACCTTTCTTGATAACGATGTTGTAAAACAATGAACTTGAACTAGCAAATATACGGCACAGGCTTCTAAGCGCAAGGCCTTGCAGTTATTTTTATGAATAATATATTTTAAATGTTTTTCTGAGATATATTTTCAGAAAAAAGGAAGATCGATATGTGAAAAATAAATATTGTATTCTAAAAAGACCAGAATAATCAGAACATTCAAATCAATTAAAAAGAGGGATTTCCAAATTTTTTAAATGAAATCGAATCGCCGGTGCTTAATTCTTCCAGGAAAATTTTCAACTCTTCTTCCATTTGTTTGTTCTGAAGAATGATTTCATAATTGTATCTTTCACCTGAAAGCCTGGTAAAATAAATATGATTTTTATTTCCGTGTAAAGTATACTTCCAGAAACTGGCATAACCTGCATATTTGAAACCGATTTCCTTCAATTCAGAAATTAAAAATTTCTCCTTAGAATTGGCTAGATCTATTTTCACCCTGGTTTCATCGATCTCCATATCACCGAGGTATTTAGGCTTCACAAACGACTGACTTAAAGCTCCAAACATTCCCAGTATAAAAGCAATACTACCGGTAACTCTAAGCCACTTCGCTTCTACCTCAAAAACCGATGTTAGTGCGCCACCTCCAAGAAGAAGGATAATAAAAACAATCCTTAAGAAGACCGAAGGCTCCAAGGTTTTAACTATTCTGGTTTCGAAAGAGTTCATTAATTGATAAGCTCGCCATTTAAAGTGATCGCATAATTAATCTCGGCGGCTTTTTCCAACATTTTAGAAACCGAACAGTATTTTTCCATAGAAAGATCTACGGCACGTTTGGCTTTCGCCGCCGGCACATCTCCTTTTAAAAGAAAATTAACCTGAATTTTCTTAAAAACGTTAGGCACTGCGCCATCTTCCCTAAAACCTTCGACCTCAACCTGAAGATCTTCAAGTTCCAGGTGTTGCTTTTTTAAGATCATTACAATATCAATACTGCTGCAACCCGCAATGGCTCGCAGTAAAAGATCCATTGGGCTTGCACCTTTAGGTTCGGCATCGGTTTTATTGTCTAAATGAACAATGTCTCCACGTTCGTTTACGGTTTCAAAATGGTAATCTTTATTAAGTCTTTTAAGGCTGATCTTCATGATAAATCTTGTTTTAAACAAATTTAGGGAAAGCTTATTAAAAAACCTCACAGTTCCAAAGCTTATACCAGGTTAGGGTTTTCCGTAAACGATATTAACAAATTTTTAATAGATTTACAGGAAGTTTAGAATAAAAATGCTTTTATCCAGAATACGAAATTTGCTATAGTTTGGAAAGCTGGGGATAAAAGGAGTTGTAAACAATTTTATAGGAAATTCTTGAGTTCAAAAATATCTAAATGGAGAAAACAGAAATACTAGAAAATATCACCAAATCTGTTAACGAAAGATTAAAAATTTCAATAATCATTACTTACATAAGTGTATTAATTATTTATAATTGGGATATATTATTTTATCTATTCTTTGAAAATAGTTCTGCTTCTACTAGAATACTTGAAATAAAAGAAAATTACAGCGATGTATACTATCAGCGGATCCTTATTTGTCTAGCTATTTCTATTCTGTTAATAGTCATTTTCACAGCCTTAAATACCTTATTAAACTTAGGTTTAAAATGGTTTTACAGAAAGGATAAAGAAACTAAATCTGAAATCGAAAACTTCGAGAAAATCACACAATTATCTGAATAACTCTCTCAATCAATTGAAAAAACAAAAAATTTAAATTCAGAAATTGAAAACCTCCAAAAAATAAATTCAAACCTATCTTCAAGTATTCTAGACATTGATATTAGTGAAATTTCAAAGAAAGACTATCAATTGTTACTAGGTGAAATAAATTCAAGAACAGATAAAGAAAAGTTAAGATATAGTCTTAAACAGTTCATTGATGAATTTAAAAAAAATAATAAGATCACTAAATTTCAAATTTTAAATTCAGCAACTTATGAACACGAAATGAAAAGCCTATTGGATATTTTGCAAAATCGTAAGCTTTTAAAAACTAAGAATAAATATCAAAATGGTTTTACAACAGAGTCTTTTGAATTAAATAAATCATTTGAGGATATTTTGAAAATGAAATCCTAACGATAGTTAAATTCCAGCATAAAACTGTTTACAACAACGGTTCATCGCCAATAGCCGGCAGTGTTAGAAGAAAAATAATTAACTTGACCAACGAACAAGTCTATAGTTAACAACGCCAGTCGAGGCCCTTACTCCGTCACTTGCGATAATAAAGACCGTTGGCGCTAATTTTCATCATTTTCGCTATCTCTAACAAGATTCACAAAATTGATTGAAGGAAGCATTACGGGGTCAAATCCAGATTGAAGAGTTAAATTTGATACGTATGCCCTTAAATAAGGAAAAGCAATAGCAGGAGCATTTATTTTAGGAAAATCTGAAATTTTAAATTTTTCAGTAATTTTTTCATCAAGACTGAACATAAAAATTGCTTCAATACTTAGATCGAATTTTTTATCCTTAATTTCTATTTCAAATCCTACTCCAAAAGTTTTGGACTTATCTTCAGGAAAAAAATTCCCAGTTTTCAAATCAAACGAGTTCTCCAATCTTTCTTCTTCTCTAGAAGAAAAATTTAGATTTAAAATTTTCCAGTTATCTAATTGTATTTTCATTAAGCAGCTAAAGGCGTAGTATTATGATCCATTTTATCTAGATCAATCCTATTATCTAAATTAGAACTATAAACATTTTGTCCAACTTTAGAAAAAGATTGATTGTCTAAGTCGATATCTATATTTTCTTTAAAACCGTATTTAGATATAGCAGTCTCATACAATTCTTGAGCAGATATATTATCGAAATAATTATCGATTCTTTTTTTTATGTCTTCAGTTAGCTTCATTTCCTATGTCTCCTGTACTTTGAATGTGGTTTTCTATAATGTTCTTTGTTGGATCAAGAACTGTACAAATTGTGCAATTAGGAGTTCTCAAATTAAATCCTTTGATTCTTTCTTTTGCAAATTTAATGTAAAAATTCCCTTTAACAACTTCTATTGGCAAAATACCTTCTTTGACTGCAAAGTTAATAACTAAACCATCAATATACTTAAATCTTTTGTTAAGACGAGAAATCTTATCTTCAAACCTCTCTATTAAATAGTTTAAAACACTTACTCCATCTTCTGAAGTTAAATCTAATAAACAATTATCGTCAACTTCAATTTTCGATTTAATTACGCAAAACCTTTTATACCTATTTCTCCTCTCTATATTATCCCAAGCTTGAGCAATAGCCCAAAGTTTAGCTTGCTCACCAGGCTTAGAACTAATACCACTTATAAAAAAATAGACACCATTTCCAATCCACTCATCATCTCCTATAGATAATTCATAATTAGAATCTAATATCTCTTCAGCAGATGTGAAACTAGTACCGTGAAAACCATCAAATTGATGCAAAGTAGAAATTAAATTAATTTTCAAACAAACTTAAGAAAAAAAACCACCGTTAACATGGGTTGATAGCAAATAATAGATATAATTTATAAGGGATAAGCAAAGAGACTAATAGAGAAAATCGTTAATCCAGCAAGTCCGTCGCCGTACTCCCTCAACTTTGGTATAACCGGAACTTTTAAATTTTTATAGTTCCTTCCCTTCTCAACGGTAGCTGGCATTCTGCAGAAATGACGGAAGGGTTCAACCACCCCGGCCAATCGGCCACCCCTCCTTTTAAAGGAGGGGAACTATTAAGCTTTAAAAAACATTTCTTTTATTCCCCCTTTGGGGGCTAGGGGGCCTATCCAATACTCTGTACCACTTCTTTTTTAGCTTCTTTTTTACTACCGTCAAATCCGATTACACCTCCAACGGTTGTATATTTAAGCACATATTTTTTATCAGGAAAAATTCGCTGGTACGCACTTTGACACATAATCGCGGCTTCGTGAAATCCGGAAAGGATCAATTTAAGTTTTCCTCTATAGGTATTTACATCACCAATCGCATAAACGCCGGGAATGTTGGTTTGATAATCGTAAGAATTATCAACTTTAATCGCGTTTTTCTCTATTTCGAGTCCCCAGCTTCCAATTGGGCCCAGTTTAGGCGACAATCCGAAAAGCGGGATAAAATCGTCCACATCTTTAAATTCTTCCCCGCGAGCTTCATCTTTATGTCTAATTACTACTTGCTGAAGATTATCTTCGCCTCTTAAGCCAACCACCTCAGCATTGGTAATCATTTCAATCTTACCGAGTTTAGCCAATTCTGAAACTCTTTCTACCGAATCCAAAGCCCCACGGAACTCCGCTCTACGGTGCACCAGGGCAACTTCAGCAGCAACATCTGCCAGGTAAATGGCCCAGTCTAAAGCTGAATCTCCACCACCGGCAATAACTACCTTTTTATCGCGATATACTTCAGGATCTTTAATAAAATAAGAAACGCCTTTATCTTCAAAATCTGTAATATTAGCGATTGGGGGCTTTCTTGGCTCAAAAGAACCTAAGCCGCCGGCAATTGCCACCACCGGCGCGTGGTGTTTAGTGCCTTTATTGGTGGTTACTATAAAAGTACCATCGTCCAGCTTTTCCAAAGTTTCGGCGCGTTCGCCCAAAGTGAAGCCAGGTTCAAAAGGTTTTATTTGTTCCATTAGATTTCCAACCAGATCTCCCGCTAAAATTTCAGGAAACGCCGGAATATCATAAATCGGTTTTTTAGGATATATCTCAGAACACTGCCCGCCGGGTTGCGGCAATGCATCGATTAAATGGGTTTTTAATTTTAGTAATCCCGCTTCAAAAACGGTAAACAAACCGGTTGGCCCGGCCCCAATTATCAGGATATCTGTTTTAATCATCACTCTTGTTTTTAACTTTTAAAGATTCGGTTATAGAATTCATTTGATCTACTTTAGCCTCAAAATCACCTTTTATAGTACTTCGGTATTCATTTAAATTTTCTACCATTTGATTTACATTTTCAGGAATTACCTCCTCAAAAAATTGCCGTAAACGTTTTGCCGCGGTAGGCGATTTTCCGTTGGTGGAAATCGCGATTTTTACGTGACCTTTATTTACAATTCCGCCCATATAAAAATCACAGAGTTCGGGCTTATCGGCTATATTGGCCAGTAAATAACGCTTTTTGGCGTGTTTATAAACGCGTTTATTCAATTTTGCATCGTTGGTTGCAGCAATTACAAAATGACGGTTTTTAAGGTATTTTCTTCTATACCTGCCCTTAGTCAATTTTGCGCCGTGTTTTTTTGCCAGTTCTTCTGTTTCCGGTAAAAACCATTTTGCGACCACTTCCACCTTAGCATTCGGACTAGATTTAAACAGAAAATGCAATTTTTCGTGACCTACCTGTCCGCCGCCAACGACCAGGATATTCAGTTTATTTACTTTTAAAAAGACCGGGTATAATTCGTTTCTTTCTTCCATAGGCCTCCTAGCCCCCAATGGGGGAATTTATAATTACTGATTCTTCAATTGCGTTCTGCATTACCGACTTTAATTTCCCGCTTTCTCTTACCACTTCGCCAATAACAATAATCGCCGGGGCGGTTAATTGCTTTTCAGCAACAACTTTTTCTATACTTTTAATAGTTCCGAAACCTGATTTTTCATTAGTGGTAGTTCCATTTTGAATAATCCCAACCGGAGTATTTTGTTTGCCGTAGTAACTAAAAATATCCACGATTTCAGGAAGTTTTGCCATTCCCATTAAAATCACCACCGTCGCGGTAGATTGTGCTGCCAGGCGAACATCTTCTGAAAGTTTCTTTTGTGTGGTGGTTCCTGTAATTACCCAAAAACTCTCAGAAGTTCCTCGTTGCGTAAGCGGAATTCCAACATTTGCAGGAACTGCTATTGAAGACGTAATCCCGGAAACAACTGCAGTTTCCAAACCTTTACTTTTGGCATAATTAATTTCTTCAGAACCTCTTCCGAAGATAAATGGATCTCCTCCTTTTAAACGAACCACGTGCCCTCTTTCCAAAGCATATTTTACAATAAGCTCGTTGATCTCATCCTGAGAATACCTATGCTTATCTTTTCGTTTTCCAACAAAAATATGCTCGGCTTGCGGTGCATATTCTAGCAATTCGCGGTTGATAAGCGCATCAAAAAGCACCACTTTGGCATCTTTTAAAGTATTTAGCGCTTTAATTGTGATCAATTCCGGGTCTCCGGGACCAGCGCCTACCACGCTTAGTTTTGGTGTATTATACATTTTGTACCTCCTTTGTTCTAAATGCATCTACCCTTTTTAGGAATAGTTGCGCGTCTTCTAAATATTTATTGGCCAAAGCTTCGGTTGGCTCGTGCTCGTTCATTTGATAAGCAAATTCTTTGAAGGAAGTCGATAATTCAATTTTACCGGTGTCTACAAACAATTCGTCAAACTGTGCAATTATTCCCGCCTGGGTATTGGTTTTTACATCTTCCGCAAGTAATAAAGCCTTGGCAGAATTTACGATTGAAGTATAGGAATGATAAATACTATCTGCCCAGGCTTTTCTTTCCTGTGCACTTTTGGCATTATCGATCTTCTCCTCGCTTTCAAATAATAAAGTAGCGATAAGATCTATTACCACGCCGGCACACTCGCCCACTCCCACTGCTTTTATATAAGGTTTTTCGTGACCCCAATCCACAAATTCATTTTCTGTTAGATTTGAGGTATCGGCCAAATCTTTTAGCAAATCGTAGAAATAAGTTTTTCCCTGCCGGTCATAATATTCTGCGAATTTTTCTTCGGAATTTGCTTTCGCTTCAAAATCATTGAGTAACAATCTTAAAGCTTGCGGCCCGCGTTTACTGGGTACTTTTATTACTTTATCGGCAAATCTACCTTTTCCATCTCCCAGCGTTCCGCCGCCAAGCAAAACCTGAAGTGCCGGCGCCACGGTTTTGCCAACTTTAACCGACATTCCCTGGAAGCCAATCTCAGCCATATTATGCTGCCCACAGGCATTCATACAACCGCTTATTTTTATGGTAATATCTTTCCCATTTATAAATTGCGGGTATTCTTCTTTTAAAACATCTTCCAGCACGTCGGCAATTCCGGTACTGCTGGCAATTCCAAGATTACAGGTATCTGTTCCGGGGCAGGCGGTAATATCTACGGTTTTATTATAACCGGTTTCGGCATAACCCAGTTTTTTTAATTCTGAATAGAAAAATGCTAAAAACTCTTCCCGAACGTGACGAATTAAGATATCCTGTCTTAAACTCAGTCTTATTTCATTTCCTGCATATTTCTTTACCAAATCGGCAAGTTTCCTCGCACCGCCGGTATAAAAATCGCCTAGCGGAACACGAATTCCAACCGCAAATAAACCTTCCTGTTTATGCGGAAGCACATTGGTACTTTTCCAGGTTTCAAAATCTTTCTGATCTTCAATTGTTACTGCAGGAACCTCAACCTCCTGAAGTGACGGTGCAGTTTCAAATTTTTCAACTTCAAATTTCGGATGGTTTTTAGAGAGTGCCGTATTTTGTTCGGAAACTAATTCCATAAAGGCATCCTTACCAATGTCTTTTATAAGGAATTTCATCCTGGCTTTTAAGCGTTTTGCACGTTCCCCGTGTCGATCAAAAACTCTTAGAACACCTTCTATCAGCGGTAGCAATTCTTCGGCAGGAAGAAAATCATAAAGTTCATCGGCGTGTCTTGGCTGAGAACCGAGTCCGCCGCCTAGCATCACTTTGAAGCCGCGTTTTCCGTCTTTCAATTTTGCGATAAAACCAAGATCGTGAATGTAACTCAGCGCAGTATCTTCATCTGAAGAGGAGAACGAAATTTTGAATTTCCTTCCCATTTCCTGGCAAATCGGGTTCCGAAGGAAAAACTGAAATGTTCCGTGCGCATAGGGCGAAACATCAAAAGGTTCGTTTACATCAATTCCCGCAGTTGGCGAAGCGGTTACGTTTCTTACCGTGTTTCCGCAGGCTTCACGCAAAGTAATATCATCTTTTTCCAGCTGCGTCCAAAGTTCCGGGGTTCTGTCTAAACTCACGTGGTGAATCTGGATATCCTGGCGCGTAGTGATATGCAAACGCCCTTTAGAATATTCATCTGAAACATCAGCAATTCTATGCAGTTGTTCTGATGTCACTTTTCCAAATGGCAGTTTTATTCGAACCATTTGTACCCCGGCCTGCCTTTGGCCGTAAACCCCACGTGCTAAACGCAGACTTCGGAATTTTTCTTCATCGGCTTTTCCCTCTCGAAACAACCTGATTTTCTTTTCCAGATCCAGGATGTCTTTCTCTACAACGGGGTTTTCAATTTCGGTTCTAAAACTTTGCATTGCTAATAATTTTTAAAAATGGCGCCTAAAACAGGCATTAATAAAAAGGTCCTTTTGAGTTTACACTTAAAAGGACCTTTATAATTTTTATAAAAAGATACTTTTAGGTGAGAGAATCACACATACAACGGCACATCATAATATTTGAATTTTGCTTCTTCATTTTTTCAAAATTAAGCGTGGAGGCCACATTCGCGGTTTTCCAAAACCTTGGTAGGATCAAAATATTTAAACTCATTTGGCAGGGCATTTTCCTCTAAATACGCATCCAGTTTTTCATCACTCCAATGGTAAAAAGGACTCACTTTTAATATTCCGTCTTTACTATAGCTTAAAATATCTATGCTATTTCTAAAACTGGTTTGGCCCTTTCTAAGATTTGTAAACCAAACATCAGGGTTTTGCTGCTCCATAGCTCGCAGGAAAGGTTCCAGTTTTACCTGCCGGGTGAACTCTTCGTGCTGCGGATTATTGATATCGGGAATTCCTCCAAAAAGCGCATCACGATAAGCCGCCGTTTCCTTTGGCGTGTATAGCTTTACATTCAGTTTTAATTGATCAATTACCTGCTTTGCGTGCCTGTAAGTTTGTGGCGTATTATAACCGGTATCACACCAAATTACTTTCATTACCGGGTCTATATCTGAAACTGCGTGCAGAATTGCAGCCTCATAAGGTCTAAAATTGGTAGTAACCACCGGTCTTGCCGCATTGGAAACTACCCATTGCACGATCTCAGCCGGGGTTATTCCCTTAAACTGCTGGTTGAGGATCTTTAATTCTTTTTCGCTGTACCGTTTCATTTTTTCTAAAAATTTATGGTCGTTACCCGACTTAACTATACTTTATATTTTTTTGCTCTCTCAATCTTATTCTTTTCCGAAACTTATCATATTCCATAGTCGCTCGTGCCCAAAATAAAGGATCATTTTAGTCACTAATTCTACAGATCCAATGGCAAGTGCAGTTTCAATCTCTCCCGTAAGCACCCAGGAAATCGCAATTGTATCTACAGTTCCTACAATTCTCCAGCTTACCGTTTTCAATATACTTCGTAAGGGTTTCTCTGAAGTAGTATCCTTCTTATAAGTGCTTTTAGATTTTACCTGATCCAGTATCATACTGCTTTTTCATTTATTTCTATTAACCTATCGGATTACTAGGTTATAAAACAAAAGTAACTTTGTTTTTTTATCAGACCAACTAATAGTGGCCTAATTTCCAGTTTTTAACATTTAAAATTTGATCTTTATTTTTTAGCAGAAATATCGGCTAAGGTATTATCGCCCAGAACTTTTAAGGTGCTATCCCTTACCTGGATCATTAAACTATGAACCGAACAGGTTTCCTCGCTGGGACAATCATCACACTTTTCGTAATAATTAAGGCTCACGCAAGGCACCATAGCGATGGGACCTTCCAGTACCCGAATTACCGCCGTCATTTGAATCGCTTCCGGTTCTTTGATCAGATAATAGCCGCCGCCTTTTCCTTTTTTAGATCCTAAAAATCCCGATTTTCGTAATTCCAGAAGAATGCTTTCAAGGAATTTTTGCGAGATATTTTCACTTTTTGAGATCTCTGAAGTTTGCACGGGTTTTCTATCTTCCCTTTTTGCTATGAACGCGAGGGCTTTAATTCCGTATTTAGTCTTTTTTGAAAGCATATGGCGAATATACTTAAATATTGACTTTTTCGCATTTATTATTGATTTCTCTACTGAAAGATCAAAAAGCCCTATTCCTGCTGAAATTACCATAACTAAATTGAATTTAAAGCTTGTTTTAAATCATCTATAACATCATCTACATGTTCCAAACCTACTGAAACTCTTATCAAACCGGGTTTTATTCCAACCTCCAGCCTATTTTCCTCGCTTAATTTACTGTGCGTTGTAGAAGCAGGATGTGTTACAATACTTCTTGTGTCTCCCAGGTTTGCAGATCTTGAACAAAGCTTGATCGCGTCTATAAATTTTCTTCCCGCTTCGATTCCTCCTTTAATCTCAAAGGCAACGATATTTCCGCCTTTTTTCATCTGCTTTTTCGCAATTTCGTATTGAGGATGCGATTTGAGAAAAGGGTATTTTACATTTTCAGCATTGACTTCGGTTTCTAAAAATTCGGCTACTTTTTCGGCATTTTCGCAATGCTTGTCCAGCCTTACCGAAAGTGTCTCCAAACTTTTAGAAAGCACCCAGGCATTAAACGGGGACAAAGCCGGTCCCGTATTCCTTGAGAACAGGTAGATTTCCCGAATTAAATCGGCATTCCCAACTGTCACACCGCCCAGAACACGGCCCTGCCCGTCTATTAATTTTGTAGCCGAATGTATTACCAAATGCGCGCCGAATTTTATAGGGTTTTGCAGCCAGGGCGTGGCAAAACAATTATCAATTATTAAAATAAGATTATGCTTTTTCGCAATTTCCCCCAGCAATTCTAAATCCAGAACATCTACACCGGGATTTGTAGGTGTTTCGGCGAAAATAATTTTTGTTTCCGGCTTTATTAAACTTTCAATTTTATCAACTTCGTCCACATTAAAATAGGAATGAGAAATATTCCATTTGGGGAAAAATTTGGTAAACAAACTATGCGTAGAACCAAAAACCGATCTTGCCGAAATAATATGATCTCCACTATTAAGCAACGCAGCAAGGCTGGAAAACACGGCACTCATTCCCGTTGCAAAAGAAAACCCGGCCTCTGCCCCTTCCATTTTTGCGATTTTCTCGGTAAATTCTGAAGTATTAGGATTAGTAAATCTGCTATAAATATTACGTTCTTTTTCTTCAGAAAATGAAGCTCGCATATCTTCGGCATCATCAAAAACATAACTGGACGTTAAGTACAGTGGCGTGGAATGCTCCTGGTATTGCGTGCGCTCGTTTTGCGTTCTTATGGCTTCGGTTTCGAAATGCATAATTATTGGGTTTAATTTTTTAATTAAGTCTTTGTGATAATTTGAGCACATCGCTTGCCACGCCACGGGCGGTTACTGCGGCTCCTGCGCCGGCTCCCTGGATCACCAGCGGTTGGTCTCCGTAAGATTCGGTATAAATTTCAAAAATGTTATCGGCGCCTTTAATTTGGCCCAAGGCGGTATTTTTAGGTTCAGAAATGAGTTTTGCCTCCAGGGTGGCTTTTTCTACCTCAATTTCTCCAATATATCTTAATACGTGACCCTGATCTTGTTGTTTTTTATGCTGATTAAAAATCTCATCCAGTTCACTAATCCTATTCTGAAATTCTTCTGCGGAAGTCTCCCCGTTTAATTTTTCCGGAATTAAAGATTGAATTTTCACCTCCTGAAATTCTTTATCCAACTGAAGCTCCCGTGCCAGGATCAATAATTTTCTACCCACATCGTTTCCCGAAAGGTCTTCACGAGCATCGGGCTCGGTATAACCCAGGTTTCCGGCTTTCTTTAAAACATCAGAAAACTTCTCTTTATTTTCAGAAAAAGTATTGAAAATAAAACTCAATGAACCGGAGAAGACTCCACGAATTTTAGTGACTTTCTCTCCCGCCTGGTGCAAGCCCTTTACGGTTTGCACAATTGGTAAACCGGCGCCTACATTGGTTTCGTAGAAAAAATGCTTCCCGTGATAATCCAATTCTTTTCGTAATTTTTTATAAAAATCGGCAGAAAGTGTGTTGGCTACTTTATTGGCCGCTACCAGGTTAAAGCCGTTTTGGATTAAGCGAATATAAATCTCTACAAATTCCTTACTCGCCGTAGCATCTATTGCAATAAGATGTTCCAGATCGTGCTCTTTAGTAAAATCGAGAATGTCTTCCAGTTTATATTCTTTAGCCGATCTTTTAAAATCCTTTTCCCAGTTTTCAGTAATTCCTTCGGCTATAAGCAGTGCTTTAGTTGAATTGGCGATTACCGGAATATTGACCGAAACTCCCGAATTCTCTTCCCATTGCTTTTTTGCGCTAAGTAGTTGCTCGATTAAGGTCTTGCCAACGTTCCCTATTCCAAATAAAATGATGTTTACTTTTTTCATTTAATTAATTCTAGATCCCAACCTGGGAATTTGAAACAGACCAATTTTCATTAGCCTGAGTATTAAAAATTTTAGTTTCCAGTTTCGTTCTGGTTTCAGCTTCTTTATTAATGCTACCAAATACTGGTTTTAAAAACCTGGCCAGTTGCGAAGCTTCGATTAAAAAAGCATCGTGCCCGTGAATTGATCTTATTTCGTGAATACTCACATTATTTTTTACCAGCGAAAGGTTTACATAAGTATCCCAATTCTCATCGGCCAGGAAAAACCAATCGGAATTCACCGTAACAATATGGATGTTCCCCTCTATTTTTTTTGCCTCTTCCAGGTAGTTTTCGCTGCCTTTGCTAATATCTATAGTGGTTAGCAAATGATTCATCAACTTATAAGAAGCGAGCTGAAAACGCTCTTCCAGTTTATCTCCGTGATATTGCAACCAACCTTCTACTTTATAACAAGGCTTCACTTCTTCTTTTGTACGATTAAATTTTTTACTTAAAGATTGTGGGGTGCGATAGAAAGTCATCGCGTGCATTCTCGCATCTTTTACCGGTGAGTTAGAATTATTCAGGATTTGTTCCTGCACTTTACAATTTGCCAAAACCCAATCGGTCGCTTTATAATCTGTGGCGATGGGAATAATATTTTCGGCTAAATCTGGTTTAAGAGCCGCGAGTTCCCAGGCTAAAGCGCCACCTATGGAACCTCCAATTATTGCAAAAAGCTTTTCAATCTTTAATTGCTGAAGCGCCAGTGCCTGAATTTTAGCTATATCTGCAAGCGTAAATTCTTTATAATTGTCAATTAAATGTTCCTTTTTTCCGTTGAAACCATTACCCGGAATATTAAAAGCCAGGATGCTGAATTTTTCGGTATCTATAGATTTTTCGGGGCCTACAATATTAGTCCACCAGCCTAATTTTCCTGTAATTTGGGAATTCCCGGTAAGCGCGTGATTTATTAAAACCACCGGTGCAGTTTTGGAATCCTGACCAAATTGCTGAAAACTCAAATAGATATCCTGAACCGTTCCCGCGGAATTTTCAAAATCTTTTAAACAGAGTTCCTGTAGCATATTTTTCTTTTTTGATTTAGAAAGAGCAAAAGGAAAAAGACTTAACCTGGCTGCTTTTCCCTTTGTCTTTCCACCAACAATAAATTATACCAATGCTTTTTTCTGAATTTTGGCAAAAGCCTCTTTTAGATCTGTTTTTAGATCTTCCACATCTTCCAGGCCTACCGAAAGGCGAATAAGATCTTGTGTAACTCCGGTAGTAGCTTGTTGCTTTTCGTCCAGCTGCTGATGCGTAGTGCTCGCAGGATGAATAATCAGGGATTTAGTATCACCAATATTGGCAACGAGCGAGAAAAGTTTTGTTTCATCGGCAACAACTTTAGCCGATTCAAAGCCTCCTTCAACTCCAAAAGTTACTACGCCACTTTGGCCTTTTGGGAGATATTCTTTGGCAAGTTTATTATACTTACTGCTTTCTAAGCCGGGATAATTCACCCATTTTACTTCTTCCTGCTGCTCTAGCCACTTAGCAAGATTTAAGGCATTTTCGCTATGCTGCTTTATTCTAATTTCAAGAGTTTCTAAACCTTGTAAGATCTGAAACGCGTTATAAGGACTTAGAGCCGCACCGTGATCACGAAGCCCTTCAATTCTAACTTTAGCAATAAATGCTGCTTCTTTTAAAGCTTCGTGGTAAACAAGTCCGTGGTAGCCCGGTGAAGGTTCTGTGAATTCCGGGAACTTTCCATTGGCCCAATTAAAATTCCCGGCATCTATAATGGCACCACCAAGCGAAGTTCCATTTCCGCTTATATATTTAGTAAGGGATTCAATAACAATATCGGCGCCGTGCTCTATAGGTTTTAGTAAGGAAGGTGTAGCAACTGTATTATCCACTATAAAAGGGACTTTAAGTGCATTAGCCTCAGCAGAAATTGCTTTTAGATCTAAGACATCCAGCTTTGGATTTCCAAGCGATTCTACAAAAACAGCCCGTGTATTTTCCTTAGCAGCCTTTTTAAAATTCTCTGGATATTCGGGGTCTACAAAAGTGGTTGTGATTCCAAATCTAGGTAGCGTTACACTTAGCAAATTGTAAGTTCCGCCGTATAAACTACTGGAAGCAACAATATGGTCCCCGGCTTTTAATAGCGTTAGCAGCGTAGTATTAATGGCCGCAGTTCCTGATGCGGTTACTACCGCAGCAATTCCCCCTTCCAGCGAAGCAAGGCGTTGTTCCAAAATATCGTTGGTAGGATTATTTAAGCGGGTGTAGATGTAACCCGGTTCTGCAAGTGAGAAAAGATTGGCAGCGTGATCTGAATTATTAAAAACATAAGAAGTTGTTTGGTAAATAGGCACCGCTCTTGTTCCTCCGTTAGCTTTAGTATCGTGACCGGCGTGTAATGCGTTTGTTGAAAATTTTTGAGTACTCATAATTTCTAGTTTTTTAAAGTTGCTTCTAATTTTTGAAGCTTGATTTTGTTTTTTGATAGATTCCCACCTTCGTGGGAATGACGATTTAGTTAATAAAAAAAGTCCCCTTAAGTAGCTATTACCAAGGGGACCTTTTAATTGAACTCTAAACAAACTAAGTTACATTCGGTTTTGGCAATAGCGTTTCATGTGTCGCATAGACATACACATCATCATAGTGCGCATCATCATGTTATTTATTGCCTTTATCATCATATTGATTTTTGTCATTCCCACGCAGGTGGGAATCTAATTTTAATTTATTCTTTCAAATTCAAATTTATTCTTCTTTGGATTTCCGCCTTCGCGGAAATGACTTAATTGCATAAAAAAAGCCGCTGCGGTTGGCAGCGGCTTTTTGCAATTTATATCTTTTCAGAATTAAGCAATTGAGCGCGCTGCGGAAGTTCTCCACATCATCATACGCATCATATTGCAAATTATCTGGTACATTTCGTTGTTTTGTTGGTTACAAAGATAAGGGCAGAAATTTTTAATATCCAAACCCAAACTTCATTTTTACGAAAAATAAATTTTAAAGCTTGTAAAATGAATAATCAGGAATTGAATTGGATTAAAAATGATTATTATCTAATTTTTCTTCGCAGGAACTTACAAGATGCTAAATTCCAGTATTTTACAAATCAGTTTAATTCAAAACTTTTTCCTCTTCAATATTAAGCTCCTTCAACCTATTAAAAAAGAAAGTTAAAGCAAGTTTGAGTTCTGCTTATTTTTATACATTTGTAACCGAATTATTTAAAGGGAAGGATTTGACTGATTGCAACCCTTTTATACTTTTAAAGTGTAAGAAAAATGCTAAAGCAGTATCACTACTTCCTTAGCTCCCCGTCAAATTCAACCCGTATTTTTTAAAAACTAATTTAAAAATATGGCTTATTTATTTACTTCAGAGAGTGTATCTGAAGGACACCCAGATAAAATCGCAGATCAGATTAGCGATACTTTACTTGATAATTTCCTTGCTTTCGATGAAAATTCTAAAGTTGCCTGTGAGACATTAGTAACTACAGGCCAGGTGGTACTTGCCGGTGAAGTTAGAAGCGACACTTATCTAGATGTGCAAAACATTGCCCGCGAAGTAATAAACGAGATTGGTTATACCAAAGGAGCTTATAAATTTAGTGGGGATTCTTGTGGCGTGATCTCTCTAATTCACGAACAATCCCAGGAAATTTACCAGGGTGTAGATCGTGAAAATAAAGAAGAACAGGGCGCCGGAGACCAAGGAATGATGTTTGGTTATGCCACCAACGAGACCGAAAATTATATGCCCCTGGCCTTAGATATTTCTCACAAAATCCTCATCGAATTGGCGAAATTAAGGCGTGAAGGCAAAGATATCCCCTATTTACGTCCCGATTCTAAAAGCCAGGTTACCATAGAGTATAGTGATGATAATGTTCCGCAGAAAATTGTGGCCATTGTGGTTTCTACCCAGCATGATGAGTTTGATGAGGATGATGATGAAATGCTGAAAAAGATCAAGAAAGATATTCTTGAAATTCTTATTCCACGAGTAAAGGAACAATTACCTGAATACGTTCAGAAACTATTTAATGATGATATTACTTATCATATAAACCCAACCGGGAAGTTTGTTATTGGTGGGCCTCATGGCGATGCCGGACTTACCGGAAGAAAAATTATCGTAGATACCTACGGCGGAAAAGGCGCTCACGGTGGTGGTGCTTTTTCCGGGAAAGATCCTAGTAAAGTTGATCGCTCGGCAGCCTACGCATCACGTCACGTTGCCAAAAACCTGGTTGCTGCAGGCCTTGCAGATGAAGTTTTAGTGCAGGTTTCTTATGCCATTGGCGTGGTAGAACCTACTTCTATTTCAGTAGAAACTTATGGCACCGCAAAGGTAGATATGAAGGATGGGGAAATTGCGAAAAAAGTAGCGCAAATATTTGATATGCGCCCCTGGGCCATTGAAGATAGGTTAAAACTCAGAAATCCTATTTATAGAGAAACCGCCGCCTACGGCCATATGGGAAAAGAACCAAGAACCGTGACTAAAATCTTTAAAAGTCCGTATTCCGGGGAGGTAAAAAAAGAAGTGGAATTGTTTACCTGGGAAAAACTGGATTATGTAGATAAAGTGAAGGAAGCTTTTAAGCTTTAAACTGAAAACCCTATAATTATTTAAAATACCGCTGTAATCAGCGGTATTTTTTTTTGACGTTTTCTTCGGAAACCTTTAACAACGGGACGCAGTTTTAATTCCTAATTTTAGAATTCCACCAATCAAACACCTTATGTCTGTTTTTAAAAAAGTAAGAAACACCATCAACCTATTAAAGTCGGTTGATATGGATCAATTAGCGAAAATAAATCAGCAAATAGATCTTTCAGAAGCGATGAAAAGTTTAGGCCAGCTTGATGAGCGGCAACTTAAAGGTTTGATGAAAATGTTAAAAACCAAACGTAAAAAAGGTCAAAGCGACCTCCCTCCTATAGATGGTGATTTTTACAATTTGGATCTTAAATTAACAGAAGAGCAACGCAAGTTGCAGATGGATGTGCGAAATTTTATGGAAGATGAAGTAAGACCTTTGGTAAACGACCATTGGAACCGCGCTAAATTTCCGCACGAGATCATAGAGAAATTCAAAAAATTAAATATTACCGGCGTGCCTTACGAGGGCTACGGTTGCCCAAATCTTCCGTTTTTAATGGAAGGCATCATCGCGCAGGAAATTGCCCGTGTAGATGTTTCCATTTCAACTTTTTTCGGGGTACATAGCGGTCTCGCCATGGGATCTATATACCTATGCGGAAGTGAAGAACAAAAGCAAGAATGGCTTCCGAAGATGCAAAAATTAGATGCTATTGGCGCCTTTGGACTTACAGAACCAAATGTAGGATCTGGAGTTGCGGGCGGTCTTGAAACCACCTGTAAGTTTGATGGTGAAAACTGGATATTAAACGGACAGAAAAAATGGATAGGTAACGCCACCTTTGCCGATGTGATCATTATTTGGGCACGAGACGAAGATAGCAATCAGGTAAAAGGTTTCCTTGTTAGAAAAGGAAATCCCGGCTTTAAAGCCGAGAAAATGGAAGATAAAATGGCGCTAAGAATTGTACAAAACGCCCTTATCACCCTAACCGATTGTAAAGTGCCCGAAAACGATAGGCTGCAGAAAGCAGATTCATTTAAAGACACCGCAAAAGTACTTCGTATGACGAGGGCCGGTGTAGCCTGGCAAGCTGTTGGTTGTGCTCGTGGCGCTTACGAGAGTGCTTTAAAATATACCAGGAAAAGAGAACAATTTGGAAGACCAATTGCTTCTTATCAATTAATCCAAAATCATTTAGTAGAAATGGTTTCTAATCTTACCGCGATGCAAACTTTGGTTTTCAGACTTTCTGAAATGCAGGATGCCGACTTACTTACAGATGAACACGCTTCTCTGGCCAAGGTATTTTGTAGTATGCGAACCAGAGACGTGGTAAGCCGGGCCCGTGAGGTTCTTGGCGGTAACGGTATTTTATTAGAA
Source organism: Salegentibacter salarius (assembly GCF_900168265.1). GTDB lineage: Bacteria > Bacteroidota > Bacteroidia > Flavobacteriales > Flavobacteriaceae > Salegentibacter > Salegentibacter salarius. The sequence goes on from NZ_FVZF01000004.1 coordinate 57,939, forward strand.
CACGATGTAGCGCGATTTGTTGCAGATGCAGAAGCCATTTATAGTTACGAAGGAACAAAAGAAATAAATTCACTCATTGTAGGCCGTGCAATTACCGGTTACAGTGCATTTGTGAGTTAATATTAACCATACAAAAAATAGAAAAAGAATGTCATTATTAGTAGTTAGTCCGGGCAAAGACCCGAAAGCCTGGGTTGAAGCCTTAAAAGAACAACATCCAGGTTTAAATATCTATGTTTACCCAGAAGACCACGACAAAGAAGAAGTGGAATTCGCCTTAACCTGGAACCATCCCCGCGGAATTTTTCAAAATTACCCAAATCTAAAAGTTATTGCTTCTATGGGTGCTGGTGTAGACCATATTACAAGTGATGAAGAGCTTCCGGAAAACGTAAAGATTACCAAAGTGGTAGATGAGCGTTTGGAAGAAGATATGGGAACTTTTGTACTAAGCCTTGTTTTGGCTCACCAAAGAAACCTATTACACTACCGTGAAAGCCAAATAAATGAAAAATGGGATCCTATTTCCTATACTCGTAATAACGACGTTAAAGTTGGAATCTTAGGGATAGGTAATCTTGGACAAAGTGTAGCCAATAGTTTACTAAAAAACGGATTCCAGGTTATAGGGTTTTCCAACCATAAAAAGGAATTTGAAAATGTAGAAAGCTTTGCCGGAGAAGATGAATTAGATGATTTTCTAGCACAGTCAGATATTTTGGTAAATATGCTACCCCTAACTCCTAAAACTGAGAAAATTCTCAACAAAGAATTATTCGAAAAATTACCCGAAGGAGCTTATGTAGTAAATGTTGCCCGAGGTGAACATTTAGTAGAACAGGATCTACTGGCTAAAGTAGACGACGGTCATCTCTCTGGTGCAGCATTAGATGTATTTTGGGAAGAACCTATTAGAGATGAACATCCATTTTGGAAACATCCAAAAATTAGAGTAACCCCACACATTGCCAGTGTTACCCATCCAAATTCTGTAGTCCCTCAAATTATTGAGAACTATGAAAGATTACAGGAGGATGAAGAGCTTAAAAATGTAGTTGAAAGAGATAGAGGTTATTAATTAAAAAATTCAGCGTATGAAAATCTTCAAAAATATTCTTGTAGCAGTAGATTTTAACGATGCTGTGGGAGAACTGATGGCTTATGCTGAAAGTATTGCTGAAAAATTCGGGGCAAAGGTCTGGGTGGTCCATGTGGCTGCCCCAGATCCCGATTTTGTAGGTTATGATACCGGCCCGCAATACATTAGAGATATGCGCGCCGATGAACTTAAGGCTGAACATAAGGAATTGCAGCAAATTTGCGAAATGTTTCTTAGCAACGAGATTGACTCTGATGCGCTCTTAATTCAGGGGTCTACAGTAGAAACAGTGCTTGAAGAAGCCAAAAAATTAAAAGCAGATATGTTGATTGTAGGTACTCACAAACACAGCTTTTTCTATAATCTTTTTGCAGAAAGTGTAGCGGTAGAACTATTTAAAAATGCTGAAATTCCGGTGCTTTCCGTTCCTATTGAAGAGGAAAAATAAGTGATTATTCAAGCTTACATTTTAATTTTTACTCGATAATCGAGATTAAATGCTCCCGGGCTTGCCTCGAAATTATATTTTTCAATAATAATGCTTCGTGAGCTTGTTCCGAAGTTGTTTACTGAATAATTTGCATTAATTTTATTAGCAGAAACCGGTTATAATGATAAGTAAAGAGGAATTCACAAAACTACACTCAAAAATTGCAACCTATATTAAGCGCACGCCTATAATGCGATCACGTTTATTAAATGGTCTTGCCGAAACCGAAGTGTATTTTAAGTGTGAGAATTTTCAAAGAATGGGCGCATTTAAAATGCGTGGTGCTACTGCCGCAATCTTAGCGCTAAGCGCAGAAGAGCGAGCAAAAGGCGTGGTTACACATTCTTCGGGCAACTTTGCGCAGGCGGTTTCCCTTTCAGCAAAAAGCCTGGGAATTCCGGCCTATATCGTGATGCCTTCCTCTGCTCCACAAGTTAAAAAAGATGCCGTAAAAACTTATGGCGGCCAGATTACCGAGTGTGAACCCAATATAAAAGCCCGGGAAGCGGCCGCGGCAAAAATAGAAGAAGAAACCGGTGCTACTTTTTTACATCCTTCCAACGATCTTAATGTGATCTATGGCCAGGGAACTGCGGCAAAAGAATTTCTTGAAGATTTCCCCGAATTTGATGTGATCATTACTCCGGTTGGCGGTGGCGGGCTTTTAGCCGGAACTGCACTGGCAGTAGATTTTTATGCTGAAAACTGTAAAACCATAGGCGCAGAACCTTTTGAAGTTGATGATGCTTATCGCTCCCTGGAAAGCGGAAAAATTGAGTTCAATAAAACTACCAATACCATCGCAGATGGTTTAAAAACAAATTTGGGCGATAAGAATTTTCCTATTATTCAAGATAAAGTTTCCGAAATTATTCGTGTGGAGGAAGAAGAAATCATTACGGCTATGAAACTCATTTGGGAACGAATGAAGATTGTAGTTGAACCCTCTGCCGCTGTAGCTTTTGCGGCAGTGTTACGGGAAAAAGAAAAATTTCACGGAAAAAGAGTGGGAATAATCATCTCTGGAGGTAATGTAGATCTAAGCAATTTACCTTTTTAATTTTCCCTGTTCTCCATTAAAAAACTCACCGTTACCAAAAGTTGCCCCACGTGCCGCTGACTATGCTCTGCCGCGTGAAAAAGCAAGCCGATTACCGTTGAAGGCAGTTCCTTTCTGCCTACCGGTCTATATTCGGTTAAAATATTTTCAGGTGTATTTTTTAGAAAATCAATCGCCTCATCTACTTTTTCCCAGAAATTTTTTACAAGAAATGCACCCGATATTTCTTGATCTGGCTTTCCTTCATTTTTTAAATACTGAAACTGATTTTCCGATAATTTTTCGGCTTGCGCGTAAGTCAGCATTCTATCCATCACTCCGGTTAAATGTTGCAGGTGAAATCCTACTGAAGCACGACCGGCAGGCTTTTCCCAAAGCAATTCTTCTGGAAAATCCTGCATATATTTTTGCACCTCTTCGCCAGATTGTAATAGCGCGTGAGCGGCGGGCTGCAGCAAATTGGGTACACCTTCTACTTTTCCCCGCAACCAGACTTCGGGTTTATTAGTTTTCATTTTCAACAAATTTTATTCAGTAAAACATTCAAATCAAACTTAATAGAAAAGATAGTTTTAAGGGATAACATCTTCACAAAATCCTGGGAAAATTTAATTAAATAATCACTATTCTACTTTTTAAGCATTTCATAGTATATTTAGCCTCGTTAAAAAAGTATCTGATTAAGCATCTTTTACGGGTACGTCAGTTCGAGTAGATTTTTTAGCGATAGCATTAAAAAACCGTATCGAGAACAGATTGAAAGCAATTAACACTTCTCGATACGGTTCCGATTATCATCGGAAACCACTCGAAGTGACAGTTATTACACCTAATTAGCATAATTACAAATATTCATTAAAAACCACACTATGCTTAGAAAATTCCTCCCGGCTATTATTTTTCTACTGGCCACTCCAAACCTATTTTCTCAAGAAAAAGAAGAAGAAAAGAAATGGGATGTAAATGATCCCTATTCCGACGATTGGAACATTAAAGAAGTACCTCTAAAAACCGATGAAGGCACCTGGATAAACCTCGATGTTTCCCCAGATGGAAAAACTATTGTTTTTGACCTTTTGGGTGATATTTATAAAATGCCAATTAGTGGCGGAAATGCAGAACTTTTAAGAAGCGGAATGGCTTATGAAGTCCAACCACGATTTAGCCCAGATGGTTCTAAGATCTCTTTTACCAGCGATGCCGGAGGAGGCGATAACATCTGGATAATGGACACCGAAGGAGAAAATGCAAAGCAGCTTACCAAAGAAGATTTTAGATTATTAAATAATGCGGTTTGGACACCGGACGGAAATGCCGTTGTAGCCAGGAAACATTTTACTTCTGGTCGTTCCCTTGGGGCCGGCGAAATGTGGCTATACCACATTGGCGGCGAGGGAGGCTTACAACTTACCGAGCGTAAAAATGACCAACAGGATGTAAACGAACCGAGTATTTCTCCCGATGGACGCTATCTTTATTACAGCGAAGATATGTACCCTGGAGGAATGTTTCAGTACAATAAAGATCCCAATAAACAAATCTATGTTATAAAAAGATATGATTTTGAAACCGGTGAGAACAAGACTATTACCGGTGGTCCCGGCGGAGCAGCGAGACCTCAGGTTTCACCTGATGGAAAGAAGCTTGCTTTTATAAAACGTGTTAGAACAAAATCGGTTTTATTTATTCACGACCTGGAAACTGGCGAGGAATGGCCGGTGTATGACAAATTGAGCAAAGATCAGCAGGAAGCATGGGCTATTTTTGGGGTTTACCCCGGATTTAGTTGGATGCCCTCGGGAGAAGAAATTGTGTTTTGGAGTGAAGGAAAAATCAATAAGGTAAATATTGAAGATTATTCCTCTGAAATTATTCCTTTTGAAGTTCAAAACACCATAGAGATTGCAGAAACCCATAGAAGCGAACACCAGGTATTTTCGGAAGAATTCAACCCTAAAGTGATTCGTCACGCGGTGACTTCCCCTAACGGAAAAACTCTTGTTTTTAACGCGGTAGGTTATTTATGGAAAAAATCTTTACCAAACGGGAAACCTCAGCGAATCACCAATGGCGAAGACTTTGAATTTGAACCTGCATTTTCACCTGACGGCAAAGAAATAGTTTATGTAACCTGGAGTGATTCAAAAATGGGTGCATTAATGAAAGTAGGTTTAAATGGAAGAAATCCGCAAAAACTTACTTCAGAAAAAGGTATTTATAGAAATCCGGTGTTTTCAAACGATGGTAACCAAATTGTGTTTGTAAAAGAGGAAGGAAACAGCGACCAGGGGCAAACCTTTAGTAAAGAACCCGGGATTTATACGATTAGTGCTTCCGGAGAAAATAAAAAGAAGATCCACGATTCCGGAGATTTCCCAATGTTCAGTAAAGATGATTCCCGAATTTTCTTTCAAACCGGTGGCGCGCTTATGGGCAGCCTGGAAAAGAGTTTAAAGAGTATCGATCTAAGCGGAAATGACGAGCGTACACATATCAATTCAAAACACGCTAATCGTTTAGTGCCAAGTCCTGATAATAAATGGGTAGCATTTAGTCATTTGCACCAGGGGTATTTGGCTCCACTAACTTTAACCGGCAGGCCGCTGGATTTAGATAATAACACTAAAAGTATTCCGGTAACACAAATTACTAAAGACGCGGGAATGAACCTGCATTGGTCTAAAAACAGCCAAAATGTACACTGGACTTTAGGTGACGAATATTTTACTAATAAAGTTTCAGAGCGTTTTACTTTCCTGGAAAGTTCTCCCGATTCTATTCCCGATATTACTGAGGAAGGAACCAAAATAGGATTAAAACTAAAAACAGATGTTCCGGAAGGGCAAATTGCTTTCACAAACGCCAGGATTATCACTATGAATGGCGATAAGGTAATTGAAAATGGAAGTATTCTAATTAAAGAAAATAAAATTGTTTCAGTAGGTGAAGCTTCCGAAGTTAATATTCCCAATAGCGCGAAAGTTTATGACCTGGAAGGAAAAACAATAATGCCGGGGATTGTTGATGCCCACGCTCATATTGGCGCTTTTAGATATGGTTTAACACCTGAAAAGAACTGGCCTTTATATGCAAATATGGCTTTTGGAGTTACCACTGTTCACGATCCTTCGGCATTAAGTGAAAGCATTTTTAGCATGGCAGAAATGGTGAAAGCCGGTGAAATGGTAGGACCAAGAATTTACTCTACCGGAATTATTTTATACGGTGCCGAAGGCGATTTTAAAGCAGTAATTAATAGCCTTGACGATGCTAAATCGGCTTTAAGGAGAACAAAAGCCTTTGGAGCGACTTCGGTAAAAAGTTACAACCAGCCGCGCCGTGAACAGCGCCAGCAAATAATGCAGGCCGCAAAAGAACTGGAGATGAATGTAGTTCCTGAAGGTGGAAGTACCTTTTTGCATAATATGAATATGATTGTAGACGGGCATACCGGGATAGAACATAATATTCCCGTTGCCCCCGTTTACAAAGATGTGAAAACACTTTGGGGAAATAGCAATACGGGATATACGCCAACATTGATTGTAAATTATGGCGGGATAAACGGTGAATATTACTTCTATCAAAAAGATAATGTGTGGGAAAATGAACGTTTGCTGAATTTCACTCCGCGACAAATTGTAGATTCCAGATCAAGACACCGTACTAAACTTCCTGAAGAAGAATATAAAAACGGACCTATTTTGGTTTCAGAAACGGCCAAAGAACTTTCAGATCTTGGCGTAAAGGTCAATCTTGGGGCGCACGGACAATTACAGGGACTTGGCGCTCACTGGGAACTTTGGTTACTGCAAATGGGCGGAATGACCAATATGGAAGCTTTACAGGCGGCTACAATTAATGGTGCCGAATATATAGGAATGGGCAGCGAAATTGGATCTTTGGAAGAAGGCAAACTAGCCGACCTGATTGTTCTGGAGGAAAATCCGTTAGAAGATATTCGTAATTCTGAATCGGTTATTTACACGATGGTAAACGGCAGATTATATGATGCTGAAACGATGAACGAAATTGGAAATAACCCGAAAGAACGCGGTGATTTTTACTGGGAAGACAATAAATACAATGCAGCTTTCCCATGGCACGAAAGTACACAAAGCTTTACAGCACCCGGTTGTACCTGCCATAGGTTGACTAATTAAAAAACCAAAAGCACAAACTGGATAGTTGAAGTTAAGTTCTTGCTTAAACAAACCGAATTTGGTAACTTTTAAAGCAAATTAACTATCCAGTTTCCATGCTGAAATATGAAATTTTATGAGAAGGGTTAAATTTGGAAAGCTTTTCACTCACAGAAAGATAGATGAAAGCATTATTCGTGAACATCTTGCGCTAGAAAGAACTAAGCTCGCCAATGAACGTACGTTGTTGTCCTACACTCAAGCGGCTATGTATTTTCTGCTGGGGGGTTTGGCTTTAATTCAGCTTAAGGAATACCAGGAGATGCATTATATTGGCTACCTGGCGCTGGTTATTTCTGTATTGTTCCTTACTATTGGAATTTGGCGATTCATTGTACTAAAAAATAAAATGAAGGATCTTTTAAAGGGCAAAATAGAATCTTCAGCGGAAGAGGAAGAAGAGCCTGGAAACAATTAATAAATTTATTGAGATCCAGAGTTGGAAATTCTTTAGAAGCTTCATTTTATAAAAACTTCAATTGCAAACATTCACCCATTATTTTCTTCATTTTATAGCTATTGGTGCTATTGCCTGGTTTTATGATAAAAAGAACTGGAAAAGGAACTGGCTTATTTTACTCGCCACTATGGCCGTAGATCTTGATCATGTTTTTGCCACTCCATTATTTGATCCCATGCGCTGTGGAATTGGCTACCATCCCTTACATTCTCATTTTGCAATTATCGGATATGTTTTAGGGGTTCTTTTTATTAAAAATAAGCTTCTGAAGTTGATATTCATCGGTTTGCTCTTTCATATGCTTACCGATTTTATAGATTGTCTCTGGATGTTTTCTAAATGCGGTGAATGCTATACTTCTTCTGAAATCTATAAGTGGTTTAATTAAATTTTTCAGAGAAATTAAAACATCAAATTTTAGAGTCAAGCCTCGGAGCATTAAATCTCGATTATCGTGTAAAAAAACCTGAAAAACTGAATATTTAGGGTATAAACAGTTTTCAGGCATTGCTTAAGCAATAATTTAAGGGTTTAGATTTTTGTTCTCTTCGTCATTCAACATTCTCGATTTTATTAAAAAGCGATAACCGGTAGGAATATCTAGCGAGAAACTGCCACCCCTACCTTTTATAATATTTACGGTTAAGTGAGTATGTTTCCAATACTCAAATTGGTCGTGGCTCATATAAAAATTTACACCACCAACTTCCCCAAGTAGAATATCATTATCATCAATATAAAAATCCTCTTTTGGCAACAACATGGGCGAAGAACCGTCGCAACAGCCACCGCTTTGGTGAAAAATCACCTCGCCGTGCTGTTGCTTAAGTTCTTGCAGCAGTTTTTCTGCCTCAGGAGTTATTTCTACTCTTTTATAGTCCATTTCTAAAAGAATCCCAGTTTATTCTTATCATAAGAAATTAGCATATTCTTACTTTGCCTGTAGTGATTCAGCATCATTAAATGGTTTTCTCTTCCGAAACCAGATTTTTTATAACCTCCAAATGGTGCGTGCGCAGGATAATCGTGGTAGCAATTTACCCAAACCCGTCCTGCTTTTATTGCCCGTGGAATTTGATATAATTGATGCGCATCTCGCGTCCAAACTCCGGCGCCAAGACCATACATCGTATCATTTGCAATTTCAATAGCTTCGGCTTCATCTTTAAAAGTACAAACCGCTACCACAGGTCCAAAAATTTCTTCCTGAAAAACCCTCATTTTATTATGGCCTTTTAAAATAGTTGGCTGAATGTAAAATCCGTTAGCTAAATCTCCATCAAGTTTTGCTGCACCACCGCCGGCTAAAACCTCAGCGCCTTCATCCTTTCCTATCTTAATATATTCCAGAATCTTTTGGTGCTGATCACTGGAAGCCTGTGCGCCCATCATCGTAGACTCCTCAAAGGGATTACCCATCTTTATAGCTTTAGTGCGCTCTATCACCCGCTTAATGAATTCATCATAAATATCTTCCTGAATTAAGATCCTGGATGGTGCGGTACAAACTTCGCCCTGGTTAAATGCAAAAAGCACAGCGCCTTCAATACATTTATCAAGGAAAGCATCGTCGTGATCCATAATACTATTAAAGAAGACATTAGGCGATTTTCCACCAAGTTCCATGGTTACCGGATGCAGGTTTTTAGAAGCATATTGCATAATTAATTGTCCGGTAGTGGTTTCTCCGGTAAAGGCCACTTTATCTACATTTGGGCTGGAAGCCAAAGGCTTTCCTGCTTCAGGTCCAAAGCCATGAATAACATTAAAAACTCCCGGAGGTAAAAGATCTGCAATCTTTTCAGCTAAAAATGTTGCGGAAGCTGGCGTTTGTTCCGCAGGTTTTAATACCACGCAGTTGCCTGAAGCTAAAGCCGGAGCAACTTTCCAGGCAAGCATTAATAACGGAAAATTCCACGGAATAATTTGAGCAACCACGCCAAGTGGCTCGTTAATAATTAAGGAAAGAGTATTTTCGTTAAGTTCTGTAGCCGATCCTTCTTCTGCCCTAATCGCTGAAGCGAAATATCTAAAATGATCTACCGCCAGGGGAACATCGGCATTCATTGTTTCACGAATGGATTTCCCATTATCGGCGGTTTCCATTTGCGCAAAGGTTTCCAGGTTTTCGTGAATAACATCGGCTATCTTATGCAAAATCGCAGCCCGTTCTGAGGCCGAAGTTTTTCCCCATTCATGCTTTGCGTTATTAGCAGCTTCAATGGCGCTTTTTACATCTTTCTCGTTAGATCTTGGATATTTGGCTAATAACTTATTATCTACCGGCGAATGGTTTTCAAAATAAGCCCCATCAATAGGATCCTGAAATTTGCCGTTAATAAAGTTGCCATATTTTTCTTTAAATTTTGGTGCTGAGTAGCTCATAGAAATAATTTTTATAATTTACCATTCCAATATCTTCAATTTTAAGATTAATTAATTGAACTTTTCTATAAATAAATACTACATTACTACTATCTTATTAAATTAATCAGGTTTTGAATACTAATTTATCAAACTACAATCGCAATTTGAAGTTAAATACTTCAATAGAAAACAGGACGATCTATAGTGCTGATTATGCTGAATTGAATGTTTTTGAAACCCGGCAGGTAGCAGAAAGTGTAAACCTTCAGTTTAGTTTTCCTATTATTGCAAGTATGCTTACCGGTAAAAAAATAATGCACCTGGAAGGGATGAAATCTTTTGATTTTTTCCCGGGAGAATCTGTAGTGCTACCTTCAGATAAAAAGATGGTCATAGATTTTCCGCTGGCCAATTCAAAAAATCCTACGCGGTGCCTGGCCCTGGGAATTGATCCCGATAAAATAAAAGAAACCGTAGAAATCTTTAATGAAAATACGCGTATAGATTTTGAAAACGATCAACATAGCTTTGATGCCAGTGCAGTACACCTGGCCAATAACCAGCAGGTAAAATTTGTGTTAGATCGTATTTTTAGTACTTTCCTGGAAGATGGTAAAGCTAAAGATGCGTTGTTAGATTTAATGGTAAAGGAACTTATTATAAGGTTACTTCAAACTAAAGCAAAAGTAATGCTTCTGGACAATGAAACGCTTTTTGATAATAATAGAATGGCGTTTATCGTAAAGTATATGCGAGAACATCTTACCGAAAATATTCAGGTAGATAAGCTCGCAGATAAAGCCTGTATGAGTACTTCAAATTTTTACCGAAGTTTTAAAAATACGCTTGGTGAGAGCCCTATAGATTACCTAAATGGAGAACGTATAAAATTTGCAAAAAAACTTATTCAGAGAACAAACAGTAAGTTTGCCGATATCGCTTACAAGAGCGGGTTTAATAATACCAGCTATTTTAACCGCCAATTTAAACGCTTTGAAAAAATCACCCCAAATCAATACAGAAAGTTAGTTAATGATAATATTTCCTAATATTTTGAAGCATTCCTACTAAGGTTCTCCAAAGCATTTTTCATTGTTTCCAGCTCAGGAATATTATTGGTGAGTTTAAACCTTTCTGCTAAAAATGCTGGATCGTTATAAGAAATTTTCACCACGCCGGCCTCATCACGCCATACCAGAAATTTAACCGGCAACTCTAAGGCTATCTTTGCATTTTGCTGCATAATTGGAGTACCAATTTTTGGGTTTCCGAAAATTATTAATCGGGTTGGGCGCAATCCTAAATTTATCTCTTCAGCATTTTTAAAATGATCTATTTCTGAAAAAATTTTTAGATTAGGATTAGTTTCAATCGCAGATACCAGCCGCTCGTAGGTAGTATTGAAATCAAACTCACTTATTTCTGAAATAATCCCCTGGTGCTTCTCCAGCTTAAACTTGCCAGACTTTTTAACCCTGTTTCCTGAAGCTTTTGAGGCAATTTTTTTTAGCCCCTTATTGATCAGTCTAAGATTCTTTGCTTTTTTAAGCTCGTATCTTTTTTTTAAATAGTTAATACTACTATAGGTAATGTGCGTTTCATCATCTTTTGAATAAACCAAAATTTTAAGCGGAAGATCCAGACCTGATAATTGATCACATTGCATCAACAAAGTGCCCTGCTTTGGATTTCCGAAGATAAACAGGCTTTTTTCTGAAAGTTCTAGCCCGGCTTTTTCAGCTTGTTCTGAGTGCCGAATTTCTGTAAAAAGGCTAAGAGAATTATTTTGTTTCAAAGTTTGTCCCAGTCGTGAAGTTGTCTCATCAAAACTATAATCACTGCGGGTGAGCATCAGGTGGTCTTTATCTTTTTCCTGCGCCATTCCAAATTGAATTCCGCAGAAAAAAAACCAGAAAAAATATTTTAACAGGGATTTCATAGCCTTAAATTCTACTTTAAGTTAATCAATTTTAGGGAGATATAGAATCAAAAGCTTTAGCTTTTCAAGATTTATGACTAATTTGACAAGGTGTAAAAATTCAGAGAATCTTAATTCATGTATCTTTACATCCTCGCTTTTTAAAGCGGCCCTAACAACTATCTAATTATAACGAATTTATGCACGTAGCGATTGCAGGGAACATTGGCGCCGGAAAAACCACCCTCACCAAATTATTAGCAAAACATTACAACTGGGAAGCACAGTATGAAGATGTCTTGGAAAATCCCTATCTCGAAGACTTCTATAATAAAATGGAACGTTGGTCTTTTAACCTCCAGATTTACTTTTTAAATAGTAGGTTTCGGCAAATACTCCAAATTCGTGAGAGCGGAAAGAAAATTATCCAGGATAGAACGATCTACGAAGATGCGCACATTTTTGCACCTAACCTACACGCGATGGGATTAATGACCAATCGTGACTTTGAGAATTACAGCTCTCTTTTTGACCTTATGGAAAGCGTTGTGCAGGGACCAGATCTTCTTATTTATTTGAGAAGTAGTATTCCAAACCTGGTTTCCCAAATTCATAAAAGAGGGCGCGATTACGAAAACTCTATTTCTATAGATTATTTAAGTAGGTTAAATGAACGCTATGAAGCCTGGGTACATAATTATAACAAAGGCAATTTATTGATCATAGATGTAGATAATATTAACTTTGTAGATGATCCTGAAGATCTGGGAAATATTATAAATCGTATTGACGCTGAGATTCACGGGTTGTTTTAAAAAAACGAGAAGATGGAATCAACAAAACTTAAACGGCCAAAGCATAAGGGTTCTCCAAAGTTATTTGAAAACCCAATTTTAGAAAAACTTACGCATACGCATATTTCTTTTCCGCTGATTATTTTTGGAGTAATTGCAGTAGCATTAATTTATTACGGAATTATTGAAAAAGGTTTTGAAGCACCAATAATGGTAGGGCTCTTCGTAGCCGGACTTTTCTTTTTCACTTTTGTAGAATATATTATGCACCGTTACCTGTACCATATTCCTGCTACCAGCGAAAGAAAGAAAAAGATCTCTTACACCATGCACGGCGTGCATCACGATTACCCAAAAGATAAATCGCGATTAGCAATGCCACCGGTTTTGAGTTTAGTTGTGGCTACCGTATTATTTATATTATACCGGGCGGTTTTAGGGGATTATGTTTTTGGATTCCTGGCGGGATTTTTAATAGGATATGCTGCTTACCTGGCGGTACATTACTCGGTACACGCCTTTAAAGTTCCCAACAACTTTCTAAAGGTTTTATGGCAACATCACAGCATTCACCATTATCGAGAATCAGACAGAGCTTTTGGTGTTTCTTCACCACTCTGGGATCATATATTTAGAACAATGCCCAGAAAAACCACTGCCAGCAGAAAAACTGCCGTTGGGAATAGCATTGATGATTAAATAAATCCATGTTCCTTTGCGTGGGCCACAGCTTCCTGTGAAGTTTCCACCATAAGCACCGGCGTGGTTTCAAAATTATCTATAATACTTCGCACACGGTTCATTTGCTTTTTATGCTTTACACTTCGTAGGTAGATGGCCATAATCCTATCTGGATATTGTGCTGCAATTTCAGTATAAATTGAGGCATCGTGCTCCCCACTGTCTCCAATAAGGATAAAGTCCATATTCGGATACGTTTGTAAAATATTGGTGATCTCCTTCTGCTTATGCGGCTTTTCCGGTTTTATACTTCCATCAAATGGGGTTCTGAATTTCCGAAGTAAAATTGGCCCTTTCGGGAAAGCATTGTGATCTAAAAATAATTTGAGATATTCATATAAATTCCACGGACTGTTACTTAAATAAAAAATTGGATTATTAGGCGTACCGTCCCGGCCTTCGTGCAATTTCTGATAAAACTCAGCCGCTCCTTTTAACGGAATTCTATCATATGCATTGGTTAACAATGAATTTTTGAGCAATCTAAGTTTTAAAAATGAAGTAACACCGGTATGTAAAATGGTATCGTCTATATCGCTAATCACACCATATTCTGCTTCTGGATGCGGAATTAAAAAACTACCGGTAAAAGGATCTTCCAATAATTCAGTTTTCTTCCCCATTGGGCCTTTATAATAAAGATCGTAATCTAACCAGCCTTCTTCATCTGAGTGTTCTCCCAGGTTTTCCTTTATTTTATCTTCAAATAAAAAATAACCTTCAGCATTGGTTTCTGTACTCGTTTGTACTTTTCCGGGCAGGCTTAAATCTATTTTTGCTTCAGGGATTTCAAACGTATCAAACTGCTTATAAGTGGTTTTTATGGTTTTAAAAAAATTAGCATCCTGGGTAATTTTTAGCGGTTCATTATCCAATACACGTCCCTTAATATAAAGGTGAGAATGCGTGCCATAACTTCTATAAGGAGTAATTAAGACCTGATCTATTAATTTATACCTACCGGCAAGTTTGCGTATTCTTTTCTTCATTAATTTCCGCTTTTGGTCAAGTTAAAAATTATCAGGAAGTCGCGCCTTGCTTTTAATTAAACTTTAGGAAGATTCTAAGCTTTGCATAGCCTGCTCCATATCAATTCCTTTTTGGAGCACTTGTTTAAATAGATCACCTTTTTTCTGAATTCGTTGCGACATATTTTTAATGTTGAAATCCAGAATTTTGAGTCCGCTTTTTACTTCTTTCCATTCTAATGGAGCGGAAACAGGCGCACCAGGCTTTGGACGTGCACAATAGGCTGAAGCCAGGGTTTGTCCTCTTCGATTTTGTAAATAATCCAGGTAGATCTTGTCTTTTCGTTTCTTTTTAGCGCGATCCATACTGGTTATTTTTGGGACTTTATCTGCAATATAATAACACAGCAATTTGGTGAAATCGCGCGCCTCATCATAACTATAATTTCCGCCTAGCGGAATATAAATATGAAGTCCGCTGGAACCGGAAGTTTTACAGAAACCATCAACTTTGGCTAAATCCATTACCTCTTTCGCAGCCTGGGCAACTTCAATCACTTCATCAAAAGTATTTTTATCTGAAGGATCTAAATCTATCACCGTATAATCTGGATTATCCAGGTTATCAATTCTCGAATTCCATGGATTGATCTCTATACAACCCAAATTCGCCATATATAAAAGCGTAGCTTCGTTCTGGCAAAGTAAATATTCGATATCTTTTTCTGAAGATTCCGAATAAATCTCAGTAGTTGCTACCCAATCTGGTAAATTCCCCTCGTTATCTTTCTGGTAAAAGCCTTGTTTTTTAATTCCATTAGGATGCCGGTGTAAATTTTGTGGCCTGTCTTTTAAATAAGGCAACATCACTTCTGAAACCTGGATGTAATAATCTATTAAATCGTATTTCCTAAACCCGGAATCTGGCCAATACATCTTGTCCAAATTGGTAAACGGCACTTCTATACCATCTATCTCCAGGCTTTCGCCAGATTTCTTTGACGAAGCTTTTTTAGTTTTCTTTTCTTCGGAAGTTTTATTTTCAATAATTTCTTCAGCTGAAATTTCTTCGGGATCTTTATCTTTTCTAAGAGCTTTAAAAACGGGATGTCGCAGTTTTCCTGTTTTTGTAATTTCCGAATACTTTACCTCAGCAATCAAATCGGGGCGCATCCAAACCGGTTCTCTCCCTTTTAAATTTATTTTTTCTGAAAAAGGAGAGGTTTTACGTTCTCGGCTTTTAAACTTTTTCAACAATGCTTTCTGTTCATCATTTGAAAAACCGGTCCCGCAGTTCCCTATATATTTTAGTTCCTCATCCTCGTAAGCGCCCATAATCAAAGAACCAAAAACAGCGCCTTCTGAAGTGGTGTATCCGCAAATAAGCACTTCCCGGGAATTATCGGCCTTTATTTTTAGCCATTTTTCAGTTCTATAGCCGGGAGAATAGGTAGCATCGGCTTTCTTCGCAATCACACCTTCCATCCCTGAATCTATGGCTTTCTTATAAAAAGCGGTGCCCATACCTTCAATATGGTCGCAATAGTCAACCATGTCCAGGTCTTCCAATACTTCAGGGATTAAACTTTTTCGTTCTAAAAGCGGCAGATCTAACATAGAATGACCGTTAAGAAAAAGCATATCGAAGACATAGAAACGCAGGCTTCCGGGAGTATTTTCATCGTAATTTTGTAAAGCCTGAAATTGTGAAATTCCATCTTTATTTAAAACCACAATTTCGCCGTCTAAAATCACATTATTTTCTACCTTTTCTAAATCCTTTACCAGTTTTGGAAATTTAGAATTAAAGGAAATCCCATTGCGGGAATAGAGATCAACCTTGCCGTCTTCAATATGCGCCAGGGCGCGATAACCATCCCATTTTAACTCGTAAATCCAATCTGGATCGTTAAATATTTTCTTGCCGGTGGTAGCGAGCATCGGTTTTATAAATTCTGAAGGATTTATTTTTCTAACTTTTCCTTCAGGTTTTTTATCGGCTTTATTTTGGCTCTTTTTTTCAGTAAAAACTTCCGCATCATAATCCAGATCGGTAGAGTAATCATCGTTCTTTTTAATAAGTAGCCACTGGTTCTTTTTATCACCTCGCTTAGTTTTAACCAAAGCAAATTCACCTTTAATCTTGCTGCCGGTAAAAACGATTTTCAGGTTACCATCTTCCCATTGTGCTTCAAGGTTATCTTTGGTTTTTGCAGCGGCTTTAAAAGTGCCTTTATCCCAAATCTGCATCTCCCCTGCTCCATAATTTCCTTTTGGGATTGTACCTTCAAAATCTAAATATTTAACGGGATGATCTTCAGTTTCAATTGCCAGGCGTTTATCTTTAGGATTCATTGAAGGGCCTTTTGGCACGGCCCAACTTTTAAGAACGCCTTCCATTTCCAGACGTAGGTCATAATGCAATCGCGTGGCTTCGTGCCGCTGAATTACAAACCGCCCACGATTTTCGGTAGAAAAATCGGCGCCGGGTTCTGGCGTGTTTTTAAAGTTTCGCTTTTTTTTATAATCGGCTAAACTCATCTTTTAGGATGCTTTAGACTTTTTCTTTTTATCAAGACTGGCCTTTAATTTTGCCATAAGATCTTTTGCCTCTGTAGGCTCATCTCTAAATTTCTGTGGTTTAGGTTTTTTTCCGGTACTTTTAGATTCAATAATTTTCATTAATTGATCATTATAAACATCTTTATATTTATCTGGATCAAACTTCGTCGTGTATTGATCTATTAACGAAATAGCCATATCTACTTCTTTCTTGGCAACTTTGGCTTTGGGAAGTTTTATATCTTTTGTCTCCCTAATTTCTTCTGCAAACCTAATTACGTGTAAGACCAGGGCTTTATCGTAAACACCAACCAAACTCAAGTGTTCTTTTTGCCGCATTACAAAAGTAGCCACACCTAATTTTCCGGTTTTTTTAAGCGCATCACGAAGCAGATTATAGGATTTCCCACCCTCTTTTTGCGGCTCCAGGAAGTAAGGCTTTTTATAAAGAACTTCTGCCACTTCATCCTCTTCCACAAATTCTTCAATATCTATGGTTTTACTTTTTTTGAGGTTGGCATTTTCAAAATCTTCTTTCTCTAAAACCACGTAATCCTCATCGTCCCGCTTAAAGCCTTTTACGATGTCTTTCCATTCCACTTCTTTCCCGGTATCTTCATTTACCCTTTTGTAACGAATACGGGCGTTATCGTGCCGATCTAACATATCTAGATCGAGTTTTCTGCTTTCGGAAGCAGAATATAATTTTACCGGGATAGAAACCAGTCCGAAGCTAATAGAGCCATTCCATATAGATCTCATTCTAGTGGTTTCTAAGGGCTTTAATCAATTCATCCTTACTCATATCGCTTCTGCCTTCAATCCCAATTTCCTGGGCTTTCTCATACAGTTCCTCTTTGGTGCGCTCTTCATATTTATCGGCCTTTCCACCTTTCTTGCCAGATTTAGAATCATTGGCAATTCTTGCAGCTTTAGATTTGCTCATTCCCTCATCCCGAAGTTCCTCGTACTGTTCATCGTTTTTAATTGATGGTCCATGATCTTTAGCCATAATATTCAATTTTAATTTATGTTTCTTTTCTACTTAAAATTAAAGCAATTACCGCGGAAGCTTAGTTGTAGCTTTGTTAAAATTGAAAAGGCCTTCAGCTTCAAAACTTTAAGGAATAATCAACAAAGCTTTATCACTCATTTAACTTGGCTTAAACCACTTTGCACATAAATTTATCTAACAATTTTAACCATTAAATATCTAAATATGAAAAAGTTAGAAGATCTATTTGAACACCAATTAAAAGACCTTTACAGTGCCGAAAGCCAGTTAGTAAAAGCTTTACCTAAAATGGTGAAAGCTGCCAATGATGAAAAGTTAAAAAAAGCTTTTGAAGACCATTTGGAAGAAACCAAAGAGCACAAAAAGCGTTTGGAAGAAATTAGTAAAGAATTGGGCTTTAAGCCTACCGGCCAAGAATGTAAAGCTATGAAAGGTCTTATAGAAGAGGCTGAAGCTTTCTTAAAAGAAGATGCCGAAGATGATGTAAGAGATGCAGGAATTATTGCAGACGCCCAACGGGTTGAGCATTATGAAATATCAGGCTACGGTACTGTGGTAAGATACGCCAAAAAATTAGGCCATAAGGATGCAGCAAAAACATTGCAAAAAACCCTTGATGAAGAATATACCGCCGATGAAAACCTGAATAAACTTGCAGAAAAACGCGTAAATAAAAAGGCTAAATAACTCCTTTTTTAATAAGAAAAGAGGCTGTTTGAATCTTTGTGAAATCGTAATCCTGAACTTGTTTCAGGATCTAACATGATTATAAATTATTTCAAGTTAGAAGCTGAAACAAGTTCAGCTTGACGAAGACAAGAATAATCAAACAGCCTCTTTTATTTTTTAAAACCTGAAACTATCAGGCTTTATCTTTTAAGTCCTGTACCTGTTTTTCAACTTCAGCTTCAGTACCGATAAAGGTTTTTTGCTGAACTGTGGTTTTTCCTTTTTTAGTAGTGGTAATTCTTACTTTAGCAATAGTTTCACCTCCTTCGGAAGTCATATTCACCTGAACTTCTTTTGAAATATCTTCAGCTATAACTTCTGTATTTATAGTGTTTTCCATTCCTACAGAAATCTCCTCGTTAGGAATATCACCTTCGGTATGACCACCTAAAATTGGGGCGATCACTAAACCAATTAAACAGGTTAATTTTATTAAAATGTTCATCGAAGGGCCTGAAGTATCTTTAAAAGGATCACCAACTGTATCTCCGGTTACTGCCGCTTTATGGGCCTCAGAACCTTTGTAAGTCATTTCCCCATTAATCATTACTCCTGCTTCAAAAGATTTTTTAGCATTATCCCAGGCACCACCTGCGTTATTTTGGAAAATTGCCCAAAGCACTCCGCTTACCGTAACCCCGGCCATATAACCTCCAAGCATTTCAGCGATCAATACATTTTCATATCCAAAAAGCATTGGGATCAGGGCGATCGCGATAGGAAAACCAATGGTTAAAACTCCCGGCAACAACATTTCTTTTAAGGCTGCTTCGGTAGAAATAGCGACACATTTATCATATTCAGGTTTCGCAGTTCCTTCCATAATTCCGGGAATACTTTTAAACTGTCGTCTAACTTCTTCCACCATTTTCATCGCTGCTTTCCCAACAGATTTCATTGCTAATGCCGAAAAAACAACCGGCACCATTCCGCCAATAAACAACATCGCTAAAACAGGAGCTTTAAAAATATTGATCCCGTCAATCCCAGTAAAAGTTACGTATGCAGCAAAAAGCGCTAAAGAAGTAAGTGCTGCTGAAGCGATGGCAAAACCTTTACCGGTAGCTGCTGTGGTGTTTCCTACGGAATCCAGGATATCTGTACGTTCTCTAACTTCAGCTGGAAGTTCGCTCATTTCAGCAATCCCTCCTGCATTATCTGCAATAGGTCCAAAGGCATCAATTGCCAATTGCATGGCAGTAGTCGCCATCATTGCTGAAGCTGCAAGCGCAACCCCATAGAATCCGGCGAAAGCGTAAGAAGCCCAAATTGCGAACGCAAACAATAAAACCGAAAGAAATGTTGAAATCATCCCGGTAGCTAAGCCGGCAATAATATTTGTTCCGGCTCCCGTACTGGAATTTTGAACGATAGAAAGCACCGGTTTTTTCCCTAGTCCTGTATAGTATTCTGTTACTGCTGAAATTACACCACCAACAACAATTCCTACTAAACATGCATAAAACACTCTGATTGATGCGATATCCATATATTCAAAACCTTCGGCTCCTCCAACAAAAAAGCCCATAGTTAGGGTTTCTTTGGGAAGCATCCAGGTTACCAGAAAATAACTGGCCACCGCAACAAGAGCTATAGCCGTCCAGTTTCCAATATTTAATGCTTTTTGAACCTCGGCTTCTTTAGCCGAGTTACTGCTAATTTTCACTAATAAGGTTCCGATTATGGAGATTATAATTCCGGCGCCGGCAATAGCCATAGGCAGTAAAATAGGTCCAATTCCGCCAAATCCGGCATCGACGATATTTCCGCCCATATCTTCAATAATATAGTTTCCTAAAACCATCGCGGCAAGAACGGTCGCTACATAACTTCCAAAGAGATCGGCACCCATTCCGGCAACATCCCCAACATTATCCCCCACGTTATCGGCAATGGTTGCAGGGTTACGAGGATCGTCTTCAGGAATTCCTGCTTCAACTTTACCAACCAGATCGGCTCCAACATCGGCCGCTTTGGTGTAGATTCCTCCACCCACACGGGCAAACAAAGCTATAGATTCAGCTCCAAGGGAAAAACCGGCAAGGGTTTCCAGGACTACCGTCATTTGTGTAGTATTGGTCCATTCGCCCCCCATAAAATAATGAAAGAAAAGAATAAAAAAACCGGTAAGTCCCAATACTGCAAGACCGGCAACGCCAAGCCCCATAACGGTTCCGCCACCAAAAGAAACTTTTAATGCCTGTGGCAAACTTGTTCTGGCCGCCTGTGTGGTTCTAACATTAGTTTTTGTGGCGATTTTCATTCCCATGTTTCCGGCAAGGGCAGAGAAAAACGCGCCAAAGATAAAAGCAACGATAATCAGGTAATGCGTGGTTGGCACTACATAAGCAATAGCAGCTAGCGCAATACTGGCTCCTACCACAAAAAAACTAAGCAATTTATATTCTGCATTTAAAAAGGCGAGCGCCCCTTCGTAGATGTGTGAAGAAATATCTTTCATCTTGCCGTCTCCGGCATCCTGTTTAAGTACCCAGGAACGTTTGGCCCACATAAAAGCGAGGCCAACGACTGCAAGTATTGCAGGCATATAAATCATCATTGATTCCATATTAATTGTTAAGTTTTAGTTAATATGGCTAATGTAGTAAATCAATGATAATTAAAAAAGCAATAACTTTTTAAGGTTATTGCTTTTAAATCATCAAAATTATATGATTGAAATTATGGTTGTATTCCAAACTGGCCTTTATCACCATCAAAATTCTCAAATCGCTCTACACATTGTTTTATAATTTCACGAGCTTCTGATGCATCTCCCCAACCACCAACATCAACTTTCTTCTTTTCAAGATCTTTATAAACCTTAAAGAAGTGTTCAATTTCTTTAATCATGTGGCCATTTAATTCTTTTAGATCATTCAATCTATTCCAGATAGGATCTGAAATTGGCACACAAATAATTTTTTCATCCGGTCCTTTTTCATCGGCCATGTGGAAAACGCCAATTGGCTTTACTTCCATCACAACACCAGGGAAAGTTGGCTCACTTACCAATACCAAAACATCTAATGGATCGCTATCCTGCGCAAGGGTATTTGGAATAAAACCGTAATCGGCCGGGTACATCATTGAAGAAAAGATCATCCTATCGTAACGGACTTTCTTCAATTTAAAATCGTACTCATATTTGTTTCTACTCCCTTTCGGGATCTCTATTAATACATCAAAACTATCTGACATTTTCTTTCTTTTTTCTCATTTAAGGGCGGCAAATATAGTGAAAATCAATATTAATTCGGTGTATTTAGAAGTGAAAACCAAAGGAAGCTGTTACCGCAAAAGACCGCGACTCTGGAACATCGAAATAATTCCCTCTAAAATGGGCTTCAATACTTAAAAATTTAAGAATATTTCCTACTCCTACGCTATACTCGTAATAAGGTGCTTTACTTGGTGCCCGCAACGGAATTCCAGACGCATTTAAAGCTTTATTTTCTTCTGAAATCTCTCCCCAAACCGCTCTGGCACCTACCAATTCCCGTAAATTTAATTCTCGCAAAAGCGGAATTCTGGCAAATAACCGTCCGTTGAAATTATGATCAAAATGCGCTGAAATATAAGTATCGGTCACAAATTCATAGAAATTAAGCACCGGAAATGAATTATACATAGCGAAATAAGTTTGGTTCCCAGGCACCACGTTTAACAGTCCCAGCGGAACTTCGCCAAAAGTTTTTCCAGCTTCCAAACTGGCATTCGCTCTTCCAAATCCACCAATTCTAAGCGGCTGATCGTAAAAAAACTGCACTTTCTTATAATTGAAATCGCTATTTAATACGTTTTTTAAGCCCAAGGTGTAATTAAAGAAAAAGGTAGGAAATTCCTCTTCGTTTACTACATTTCGTTCAACTCCAAAACCAGAAGTTTGCCTGCCGGGAGTATAAGTTAAAATAGTAGAAATTTCTGTTTGATGTATGGTTGAAGCAGTTTCGGTTTGAGCTTCATTAGTATAATAATCTAAACTAAATGCCGGGGATGCCGAACTTAACTCGCGGTAAGAAGCACCAAACCGAACATTTAAATTATACCAGGGCTCAATTTCAAGATTTACGGTACTTAAATCTAAATTACTTAATTTATCATTATCGCCCACGCTTACCAAACCAGATGATGCCAAACTTCGACCTAAAACATCTGTAGTATTATTGGTTAAACTAGCCCCCAGTTGTTCTATATCACGCCTTTTTCCGCCAGAAATAATTAAACGTGACCTGGAATCTAAAAGCCATTTCCCAGAAATTCCATATTTAAATTTATCATCTTTAAAACCATAGGCTAAATAACCTTCAATTCGCCAGGGATCGTGCTGCCCAAAATAAGTTCTACCACCCACACGGGTTCTAAATCCTTCTACCTGATTATAGTCGAATAAAGAATACACAGGGCCAAAATCCCAGCCGTCAAATTCTACATAACCAGATTCTGCAATGGTGGCAATATCGTAAATTCTATTAAAGGCGGGGACGTTTGTTAAGCTATCCAGCATCACATAAATATCTTCCTCTTCCTTATTTAGCTCTTCCAAACGATTTTCTTTCCAAAATTCTTTGTCCCGTTTATAGACCTCTTCGTTGAATTTATAAGCTCGCTTATCGTAAAAATCTTCTGCTTTCTTTATGTTGAATTGATATTCATCAAAAACCCGGGTGCGTTTTGCATAAACTCCTTTTGAACTTTCTTTTTTGGTTAATGAGAAATTAGCCTGGAAATAATCTTTGGAAATCAGAAAAACCGAATCGTTAAGCACTTCAAATTCTTGTTCTATATACAGTTCTTTCACCCAATTTATATTGGCATCACGGGAAGCTTCCAGATTTATTTTCTTCACCGCCCAGGTAGTATCGTTTACCCAAAAATCTCCTTTAAAAGTTAATTCGTTCTCGCGACGCGGATAATAAATTATATTGTAACACCATTTATCTTCTATATACGTACTGTCGCTCAATACATAATTGTAGTTGTTGATGCCTGTTGTAGAAAGCGGACTTACAAAGCTCTTATCAAAAACCTTGATATAGTTGTTGTAGACATTATATTCATCATACACATCTTTTACCGCAGCAATTAGGTTTTGATTTTGCTCAAAACCGGAATTCTTATTTCCTAAGAGATCTTCCCGTTTTTCATTTTCAATATTATCGCCATAAACCTTAGAAACCGATTCATTAATAAAAACAGGCAGAATGGTTTTCCCCGAAATCCTATTGGTATCAGAATAGTCAAAAATGAATTCCATACCATGAAAAACCGGGTTTTTCACTACAGAGCTATCAATCCCATCTAAATCGAATTCCAGCTTTTCGTATTTTTTATACTGATATTGTTTAAAAGCAGAAACTCCATTATCGCGTTTATTTTCCCAGATCTTCTTTAGAATATCTATAGCGGGATTGCTCTTTTTTGAAGTTTTGCCCCTAACAATTTTAACCTCATCAAGACTGGAAGCTTCTTCCTGTAATTCGATTTCAAGAGATAGATTGGTTTTTTGCTGAAGCGGGATTATTTCAGTTTTATAACCGATAAAAGAAATTTTGAGTTCGGTATGGTTGTTTTCACTTTGCAAATAGAACTTCCCATTTTCACCCGAAGTTGTTCCTTCCGAAGAATTATTAAAGATCACATTTACAAATGGAAGCGCTTGGCCGTTTTGGTCTTTAACCACGCCGCCAACTTTGGTTTGTGCCATAAGCATGGTACAGCACATTAATAAGAATAGGGAAAGAAAATTTGCTTTCGTCATCTTCATTCTTCAGGGCAAAAAAAAACTTCATCGAATCAGCATCCGATGAAGTTTCAAATTTATAAGGATTTTCTATCTATTTGCAAGTTTGTCCCAATAATGGAATTACTCACAGACTTATAATTAACTGACTGTTTATTACTAATTTTTGCGTCCAGCATCATGCTGGTTTAGTCAATATACATAACCTGCTTCACTGCTTTAATAACATCGTCGCTGTTTGGCAACCATTCTTTAAGCAATACAGGAGAATAAGGTGCCGGAGTATCGGCAGTGTTTATTTTTACAATTGGTGCATCTAAATAGTCAAAAGCTTTAGACTGTACCTGGTAAGTAATTTCAGTAGAAATATTTCCAAAAGGCCATGCTTCTTCTAAAATCACCAAACGATTGGTTTTCTTAACCGATTCGATAATGGCTTCGTGATCCATTGGACGAATTGTTCTAAGATCTATAATCTCACAAGAAATATCGTCTTCCGCTAATTTATCAGCTGCCTTGTAAGCTTCTTTTATAATTTTTCCGAAGGAAACAATTGTTACATCACTACCTTCTCTTTTAATATCGGCTTTCCCAATTTCAATTACATACTCTTCTTCTGGCACTTCACCTTTATCACCATACATTTGCTCGCTTTCCATAAAGATCACAGGATCGTCATCTCTAATTGCAGCTTTAAGCAAACCTTTAGCATCGTAAGGATTAGAAGGAACAATAACTTTTAAACCCGGGCAGTTGGCAAACCAGCTCTCAAAAGCTTGTGAGTGCGTTGCACCTAACTGACCTGCTGAAGCGGTTGGCCCTCTAAAAACAATAGGAATATTAAATTGCCCACCACTCATTTGGCGCATTTTCGCCGCATTGTTTATTATCTGGTCAATTCCAACTAAAGAGAAGTTAAAGGTCATAAATTCAATGATTGGTCTGTTACCATTCATTGCTGAACCCACACCAATTCCAGAAAAACCAAGTTCTGCAATTGGAGTATCTATTACACGATCAGGGCCAAATTCGTCCAACATACCTTTAGAGGCTTTGTAAGCACCATTATATTCTGCTACTTCCTCGCCCATTAGATAAATAGACTCGTCTTTTCGCATCTCTTCGCTCATCGCTTGCTGAACGGCTTCCCTAAATTGAATTGTCTTCATTATATGCTATACTATTTAATATATCTTGAAAGAACAAAAATAGTAATTCAATAAAGTTTTCCCCACTAATAATCCACAAAAATTTACAGGTGAGCTACAGCCGCAGCATAAAGCGCTATTACAATTAATAAATAATCAATTTTTGGCATTATTTCGGGATTTCAATTGTGATTATTACGGTTTAATTAAGGATTCAATAAAATTTAAGGAAATAAAAAACCTGAATTTTATTATGCGTGCATAGCATTTTTTGAATTAAATTATGTAACTTCGTGAACGAAATCGTTATAAATTTTAAAAACTCGCTATAATGAAAATATTAGTATGTATTAGTCACGTTCCTGATACTACCTCAAAAATCAATTTTACCGACGGCGATTCGAAATTCGATACCAACGGAGTGAATTTTGTAATTAATCCAAATGATGAATTTGGACTTACCCGTGCCATGTGGTTTAAAGAAAAACAAGGCGCAAGTGTAGATGTGGTAAATGTAGGTGGTGCTGAAACTGAACCAACTTTAAGAAAAGCCCTGGCTATTGGAGCCGATAATGCTATAAGAGTAAATACTCCTGCAACCGATGGTTTCCAGGTAGCAAAACAATTAGCAAAAGTTGCTAAAGATGGTGGTTACGATCTTATAATTGCCGGCCGTGAATCTATTGACTATAATGGTGGAATGGTACCGGGAATGCTCGCCGGGATTCTTGACGCTAACTTCATTAATACCTGCATTAGTTTAGAGGTTGAAGGTGATAAGGCTACAGCAATTAGAGAAATAGATGGTGGTAAAGAAACCTTAACCGCATCCCTTCCATTAGTAATTGGAGGACAAAAAGGTTTGGTTGAAGAGAGCGATCTTAAGATCCCAAATATGAGAGGAATTATGCAGGCTCGTAAAAAGCCGCTTAATGTTGTAGAACCAGATGAGGCAGCTACTCATACCGAAGCTGTGAAGTTTGAAAAACCAGCTCCAAAAGGAGATGTAAAACTGGTTGATCCAGAAAATCTAGATGAATTAATAGATTTACTTCACAACGAAGCCAAAGCGATATAAATTAAAAAAAAAGATTTCCGCCTTTACTGAAATAAATGTGGGAATGAATAAAAAATAGATTTCCGCCTTCGCGGAAATGACACTTAAAAATTTAAAAATATGTCAGTTTTAGTATATACAGAAACCGAAGATGGCAAGTTTAAAAAAGCTGCTTTTGAAGTTGCTTCTTACGCAAAAGAAGTAGCCGGCGGCGATGAAGTAGTTGCAGTAAGCTTTAACGCTACTGATGCTTCTGAACTTGGAAAATATGGTGTTAGCAAAGTGCTGAACATCCAAAACGATAAACTAAGCAAATTCAACGCTGAAGCTTATGCTGATGCCTTGACACAAGCTGCAAAGAAAGAAGGAAGCAAAATAGTTGTGGTAAGCCAAAGCGCGAACAGCAAATATGTGGCTCCACTTTTAGCTGTGCATTTAAAAGCCGGTTATGCTTCAAACGTAATGGCAGCACCAGAAAGCACAGATCCTTTTACAGTAAAAAGAAGCGCTTTCACCAATAAAGCTTTTAATTTCACTAAGATCACTACCGATGTGAAAATTGTGGGATTATCTCAAAATGCTTTCGGCTTAAAAGAAAATGAAGGCGAGGCTACTGTAGAAGATTTCTCTCCTGAATTAAAAGATGAAGATTTTTCAGTAAATGTAGAATCTGTAGATAAAGCCAAAGATAAAGTAACTATCGCCGATGCTGAAGTTGTTGTTTCTGGTGGTCGCGGACTTAAAGGTCCGGAGAACTGGGGAATGATCGAAGAAATGGCCGATATTCTTGGCGCAGCTACCGCTTGTTCTAAACCTGTTAGTGATATGGGCTGGAGACCGCACAGCGAACACGTTGGGCAAACAGGAAAACCCGTAGCATCTAACCTATATATCGCTGTAGGTATTTCGGGAGCTATTCAGCACCTTGCAGGAATCAACGCTGCCAAGACTAAAGTTGTAATAAACAATGACCCTGAAGCGCCTTTCTTTAAAGCCGCAGATTACGGTGTAGTAGGCGATGCTTTTGAAATCGTTCCTAAGTTAAACGAAAAACTAAAGGAATTTAAAGCGAAAAACGCATAATTTTTATAACTTGCACCCCTTAAAAGGGCTGTCTAAAATACGGTGAAAGTCCTGCTTTAGACAGCCCTTTTTAATTGATGATATATGAGTTTAGTGCGCCTTAATATAAAAGGAATTTCTTATAGTCAAACCCAAAACGGAGCCTACGCTTTAATCTTAAGCGAGGCAGATGGAGAACGTAAACTTCCCATAGTTATTGGAGCTTTTGAAGCACAATCTATTGCCATTGCTTTAGAAAAAGAGATCAAACCTCCACGCCCGTTAACCCACGACCTTTTTAAAAATTTTGCCGATAGGTTTGAGATCACTGTTAAACAAGTGATTATTCATAAACTTGTAGATGGTGTTTTTTATTCCAGTCTTATTTGCGAACGCGATAAGATTGAGGAAATTGTAGATGCTCGTACCAGTGATGCTATTGCACTTGCCTTAAGGTTTGATGCTCCTATTTTCACTTACAAGAACATTCTTGATAAAGCAGGAATTTTCCTGAAAGGAGACGAAGGAGAACAGGCACCTTCAGAAAAACACGAAGAAGAAATAATTTCAGAAGAATTACTTCCTGACGATATTGATATAAAATCTGACGACACCAATTACAAAAAATTGTCTTTAGACGAACTAAAAACTTTGCTCTCCCAGGCCGTAAATAATGAAGATTACGAGAAAGCGGCACGCATAAGGGACGAAATTTCCAAACGCAAATAATGCCCCCATTTATGAATAAAACCTGGTTTTGCCTGATTTTAGTTCTATTAAGTGTTACCAGCACTTTTTCTCAAAACATTTCAAAAACCTGGACCTTAGACGAAGAAAAGGGAAATCCTGATCAAGAAATTTTTTCCGACGGAAATACCTTAAGTTTAAATGAGGGACTTTTTAGTATTAGCAAGGCCGAAGATACCCTGGCTAAGGGAGATTATATCTTCCAGAATAAGCTTCTTGTACTTTTCTATAACACTCCGCAAGACAGCATAGTAAACTACCGGGTTTCTGCACTTACAGATTCCAGCATGGCTATAATGCAGGCTAATCGGAAATTTCACTTTAAAGCCGAGGCTTTTAACGATCCCGAAGAAGTTATCCCGGCACCTATAGTAAAAGAAATGATACCCAGTGCAGGAATTTCTTTTAGCAGTATTTGGCGGGGAGCCCTGGGAATGTCCACTTTGCTACTTATCGCATTTTTATTTAGCAGTAACCGCAAAGCGATTAATTGGAAAACAATTGGAATTGGTCTTAGCGCTCAGTTATTACTAGCTGTAGGGGTTTTAAAGATCACTTTTATTCAGAAAATATTTGAATTTGTAGGAAATATATTCGTTTTAATCCTGGATTTCACCGCAGCGGGAAGCGAATTTCTACTTGGCGGAATGATGGATGTAGAAAGCTTCGGCTTTATCTTCCTATTCCAGGTACTACCCACAATAATTTTCTTTTCTGCCCTAACTTCGGTTTTGTTTTACCTGGGGGTGATACAAATTGTAGTAAAAGGTTTGGCTTGGGTTCTAACCAAATTATTAGGAATATCTGGTGCGGAAAGTTTAAGTGTAGCAGGAAATATTTTTCTTGGCCAAACAGAAGCTCCACTTATGATTAAAGCTTACCTGGAACGTATGACTCGTTCTGAAATCCTTCTGGTTATGATTGGCGGAATGG
Source organism: Salegentibacter salarius (assembly GCF_900168265.1). Taxonomy (GTDB): domain Bacteria; phylum Bacteroidota; class Bacteroidia; order Flavobacteriales; family Flavobacteriaceae; genus Salegentibacter; species Salegentibacter salarius. Next base: position 87,034 of record NZ_FVZF01000004.1, read on the forward strand.
CCACGGTTGCCGGTGGTGTTTTGGCGGCATATATAGGATTTTTGGGTGGTGATGATCCCGAACTAAGACTTCAATTCGCGAAACACCTTCTGGCAGCATCAGTAATGGCTGCACCCGGCGCAATTGTAGTTTCAAAAATATTATACCCGCAACAGAATAAGATCAACACTAATGTTGATGTTTCTTCAGATAAAATTGGCTCGAACATTCTTGACGCCATTGCTAATGGTACTACCGAAGGTTTAAAACTTGCAGCCAATGTAGCGGCAATGCTTTTAGTATTTATCGCATTTATCGCAATGATCAATTACGTGCTAAACTGGACAGGATCCTGGACAGGGCTAAACGCAATTTTAGCCGAAAACACACCATATTCAGGTTTCTCTCTGGAATCTATTCTTGGGATCATTTTCGCTCCACTTATGTGGCTTATTGGCGTTGCAAAAGAAGATATGATGCTTATGGGGCAACTGCTGGGAATTAAACTGGCAGCCAGTGAATTTGTAGGATACGTTCAATTGGCCGATCTTAAAAATACTGCAAACGCACTTAGCCTTAATTATGAAAAATCGGTAATTATGGCTACTTACATGCTTTGCGGATTTGCGAATTTTGCATCAATAGGAATCCAAATTGGAGGAATTGGATCCCTGGCTCCCGGCCAGAGAAAAACGTTATCTGAATTTGGAATGAAGGCTTTAATTGGCGGAACTATTGCTTCTTTGCTTTCTGCAACCCTTGCTGGAATGATAATTGGATAATTTATAAAAGTTCGGTTCCGAATTTTATTTAAGAAGCTTATTTTAGCAAAACTAATCTTCTGCACCTTAGACTTATGAAACAATACCACGAACTTTTACAACATATTTTAGACAACGGTACCGACAAAGGCGATAGAACCGGCACGGGCACCAGGAGTATTTTTGGTCATCAGTTAAGATTTGACCTTAGCGAAGGTTTCCCAATGGTTACTACCAAAAAACTGCATTTAAAATCTATTATTTATGAATTGCTGTGGTTTTTAAAAGGTGATACTAACGTACAGTACCTAAAGGAAAACGGGGTTAGAATCTGGAATGAATGGGCCGACGAAAATGGGGATCTTGGTCCTGTTTACGGTAAACAATGGCGCAACTGGAATAACGAAGATATAGACCAGATCAAAGAAATCATTGAAACTCTTAAGAAGAACCCGAATAGCCGCAGAATGTTGGTTTCTGCCTGGAATCCTTCGGTATTACCTGATTCTTCTAAATCCTTTTCAGAGAATGTAGCTAATGGAAAAGCGGCACTTCCGCCCTGTCACGCATTTTTTCAATTCTATGTGAGCCCCCCAACCCCCAATGGGGGAGGAAAACCTAAATTATCCCTTCAGCTCTATCAAAGAAGTGCAGATGTTTTTCTTGGCGTGCCTTTCAATATCGCTTCTTATGCATTATTAACTATGATGATGGCCCAGGTTTGCGGCTACGAAGCGGGAGATTTCATTCACACATTTGGTGATGTTCATATTTACAGCAACCATATGGAGCAGGTAAAACTGCAGCTTTCCAGGGAACCCAGAGCTTTACCAAAAATGACCATCAACCCTGAAATAAAAAATATTTTTGATTTCGACTATAAAGATTTTAAATTAGAAGATTATAATCCGCATCCCGGAATAAAGGCCAAGGTTGCGGTCTAAATTAAATCAATAATTAAAAATTAAAGTTTATGAAAAAGTTAATGCTTATCGCATGTTTTGTAGTTGGAGGATTTGCAACCGCACAAGCTCAGCAAACTTCACCGGTTTGGCCAGGTTGTGAAGATGCCGAAGACGTAAAAGCCTGTTTTAATCAGAAACTATCTCAACACGTAAGAGAAAATTACGAATACCCACAAACCGAAGACGGTGATTATGTTCGCGGAAAAGTAGAAATTTCTTTTACAATTACTGAAGAAGGAAAAGCTGTAGTGAATTCGGTTGAGGGTCCTGAGCCAAAAGTAAATGCGGCAGCTAAGGAAATGATTCAGAAAATTCCTGATATGAAGCCTGGAACTTTACAAGGCGAGCCAGACGATCGTAACTTTACCGTTCCCTTCAATTTCTAGAGAACACGCCTAAACACCCTAACACCCCAGCTATGAAAAAATTAATGTTTTGTTTTTTTCTTTTAACCGGCACTTTTGCTTTTGCGCAAGAGGATGACGTTACTATTGAAGGAAACACGGTTACTGTAAAAGAGAAAGCACCGGTATGGCCGGGATGTGAATCCAGTGGAAATACAAAAAACTGTTTCGATCAAAAATTGATGGAACACGTTAAGAACAATTATAAATACCCTCGTAATGATAAAGGGGAATTTATAAGAGGAAAGGTAGTGGTGAAAATGCATATAGACGAAGACGGTAAAACAGTAGTGACCTCGGTAAAAGGAGATCAAAAACCTGTTATTGCTGCGGTAGAAAATATGCTGAAAAAAATGCCAAAAATGAAACCCGGCACTCGTGGTGGAAAACCCACAAAAATAAGTTATACCCTTCCCTTAAATCTATAGGAAGCAAGCTATACTTTAACTTGCCGTTAACTACCTAAGGTTTCAGACCGAACGAAAAAATTGTAAATTTGAGTGGTACCCAAAAAAGTACCACTCTTTTTTTATGCAATCACAAGAACAACTACTCGATTTTTTTAATGAAACCAGGGCGCATTCTGAACTTATTTGTTCGTTTCTGGAAACTGAAGATTATGTGGTTCAGCCAATAGAAGATGTTTCACCCCCAAAATGGCATCTTGGCCACACCACCTGGTTCTTTGAAGAATTCGTGCTAAAACCTAATGTAAATAACTACAAACTTTTTGATGAAAACTCGGCTTACATTTTCAACAGTTATTATGAAAGCGTAGGCGATAAAGTGATTAGAACCAATCGCGGTAATTTATCGCGTCCAACGGTAGCCTGGGTTTACGAATACCGAAATTATGTTTCTAAAGCGATGCACGAATTTTTGAAAAATGAAAAGATTTCAGAAGATCTATGCGGCGTTGTAGAAATTGGTTGTCACCACGAGAAACAACACCAGGAACTTCTTTTAACCGATATTAAATATATCCTGGGGAATAATCCTTTATTTCCTGAATATAACGATCAATTTAAAGAAAACCCTATCCAGGATTTTAAACAGGAATGGATTTCTATTTCTGAAGGCGTTTACGAGGTTGGCCATAAATCTGATGACTTTTGTTATGATAATGAGCAGGGCATCCATAAGGTTTACCTCAATGATTATAAAATTTCCAATAAACTGATCACTAATGCCGAGTTTATAGAATTTATTGAAGCCGGCTCTTATCAAGATGTATTACTGTGGCACGCTGAAGGCTGGGATTGGGTAAATTCTAATAATATTGAAGCGCCATTTTACTGGCATAAAGTTGATGGAAAATGGCATCAATACACACTAAACGGACTTAAGAAACTAATTCCTGAAGCCCCGCTAAGCCATATTTCTTATTTTGAAGCTTTTGCTTTTGCACAATGGAAAGGTTTAAGATTACCTACAGAATTTGAATGGGAAACAGCGCAGCAATATTTTAAATGGGGAGACCGCTGGGAATGGACAGAAAGTGCATATTCCCCCTACCCTAATTACACTAAACCAGAGGGCGCGCTTGGCGAATATAACGGCAAATTTATGGTTAATCAAAAAGTTCTGCGGGGAGCTTCAGTAGCCACTTCTCAAAACCATACTCGCCCAACCTATCGCAATTTTTTTCATCCACATTTACGCTGGCAGTTCACAGGATTAAGACTGGCCAAATAACCAATATACTTAAATGAAAACCACACCAACTACGTTTCAAACGGCTTTTGAGGAAGACGTTTATAAAGGCCTAACCAGCTTTCCTAAATATCTGCTTTCCAAATATATTTATGATCAAAAAGGCGATAAGCTTTTTCAGCAAATTATGGCCATGCCGGAATATTACCTCACCAATTGTGAGTTAATTATCTTAAAACACCATAAAGCAGCAATTGCCGATATTATTAACAAAGAAGGCGGCTTTGACCTTATTGAACTTGGCGCCGGGGATGGTAAAAAGACCAAGGTCCTTCTACAACATTTGGTAGATAAAAAGTACGACTTTAATTATTTACCCATTGATATTAGTCAGCACGTTTTGGAAGAGCTGGAAAGCTCTTTAAAGGATGAAATACCCGAAGTAAATGTGAAAATTCAACAGGGAACTTATTTTAAAACCCTGGAAAACCTGGCAGATTATAGCAACCGTAGAAAAGTGATCTTAGTTTTGGGTTCTAATATTGGTAATCTTTTACATGAAAATGCTATTGAATTTCTTAGGAATATTCAGGAAGCCATGACTGCGGAAGACAAGCTATTCATGGGCTTTGACCAGAAAAAAGATCCGCAAAAGATCCTTGACGCTTACAATGATAAAACGGGTATTACCGAAGCTTTTAATAAGAATTTACTGGCTAGAATAAATAAAGAACTAGATGCCGATTTTAATTTAGACAATTTTAAACACTGGGAAGTTTACGATCCCGAAAGTGGAACTGCCAAAAGCTACCTGGTAAGCAAGGTTCAGCAAAAAGTAGCGATCAATAAGTTAGAATTAGAAGTGAATTTTGATGCCTGGGAAAGCATACATACCGAAATTTCGCAGAAATACGATGATGCCGTGGTAGAATGGCTTGCGGAAGAAGCCGGTTTAGAGATTCAAACCAGTTTTCAGGATAATGAGAACTGCTATAAGAATTATATTTTCAGGAAGAAAAATTAAACCCCGAATTTCTTTAATTCCGTTATCAGGAAATCCAGTTCCTTTTCAGTATTGAAATAGTGAAAACTAACCCGTATACCCTCGCCCCGCTGGGATGCTATAATTTGTTTGCTTTTTAAATACTGGAATAATTTGTCCCCTCCTTTAATATTAAAGATAGAAGAATGTGTTTTTCGATTTACTACGCTTTCCTCCAGCAAATCCATTTTTGTGAATTCACTTTTCGCCATGGCACTTAAAGATTCAATTCTTGAGGAAATCTCGCTTATTCCAATTTTTTTGATCAATTTTAAGGCTTCAGCTAAGCTCCCGTAGTTTAAAGTGTCCTGGTGCCCGGGTTCAAATTTTCCTATAAAATTACCTTCGTGCGCTTTATATTTTCCCTGCAACGAACCAAATCCGAGCGCTTTTGGTGCGATTTTGCCTTCCACTTCTTTTTTAAACAGTATAAAGGCATTTCCGTAACCGGCATTCAACCACTTATAAGTACTGCAAATAAGCACATCAAGCCCACTTTCTTCAAAATTGAATTCTTCTGTTCCGCAAAACTGGGTTCCATCAGCAAAAAACAAAGTTTCGGGATATTTTTGTTTTAGTTTTTTTATAAAATCAAGGTCTATTTTTATCCCGTTAATATACTGCACAATGCTAAAAGCAAAAAAATCGGGTTGTTGTTTTTCAAAAGCTTCAGCTATATTTTTTTCCAGGTTTTGGTCAATTTCAGCATAAGAAATTTCAAAATTTTTGGATTCTACGGCCCAGTTTAGCGAGGGATAATCATTTTTTAGCAATAGTGCTTTTTGAGGTTTATCAAGTCCTTCCAAAAGCGTATTAAATCCGTAGGAAAAATTGGGCACCAAAGCCACCTGCGAAGGGGCACACTTAAAGAATTCGCCCACCAATTCCCGTGTATCGGTTAAAATATCTGCTTGTTTTTCTTTAAACACACTCCCACCAAGTAGAAAATCCAGGTCGTGATTTTGTCTAAACTCCCAAACCGCCTCCGGCAGTAAACCCGAAGCAGCCGTATTTAAGTAGGTATATTGCTCTAGAACCGGAAAGCCTTTTCTTAAAATCTCCATATTTCTCTGCTAATTGTTAACAAAAACTGTAAATTTGGAATAGACACTAAAGTACTTCTAATTATGTTTTCTAAAAAGAAAAACACTTCCAAACTCGATGCAGAGCAGCGTGAACTCTATGAAAATGCTCGCAAACGCACCCTCCAAAAAAAGAGGTTATTTCAGCATTTTATTATTTTTCTTATTGGCGCCGTATTCTTTATTGTTTTAAACGTAGTGATTGGTTACCAGGAAAATTTTATGCCACTGGGCTATAATTGGTTCGTTTGGGCAATCTTAATTTGGGCCTTTATACTGTTGGCACACGTTTTTAATGTTTTTGTTACCAATAAATTTTTAGGAAAAGAATGGAAAGACAGGCAAATGACTAAACTGGTACAGAAGCAAAAAGAAAAAATTGCTGAAATGCAGACTCAGGTAGAGAAAGATTTTCCTGCAAATACACCTCAGAAAAAAACTACGCCACAACCGGAAAGCAATCCTGAATTGAAAGCAGAAAACGACCGATTTAAACCGAAAACCAACGATCCAGAAAAACCGGATCAACCTTACAATACTTAGATATATGATTACAATGATTGCCGCTGCAGCGGAAAATAATGCCCTTGGAAAAGACCAGGATCTGGTTTGGCACTTACCGGACGATTTTAAACGTTTTAAAAAATTTACCACAGGGCATCATATAATTATGGGGAGGAAAACCTTTGAAACTTTCCCAAAACCACTTCCAAACCGTACACATATTGTAATTACAAGGAAAGATAATTACCTGAAAAAGGACGCCACGGTTGTTTCTTCGTTAGAAAAAGCACTGGAATTTGCTAAGAATGATGAGCAGCCTTTTATTATTGGCGGCGGAGAAATTTATGATTTAGGGATGGAAGTAGCCGACAAAATTGAGCTTACCAGGGTTCACGGGACTTTTGATGCCGATACCTTTTTTCCTGAAATAGATAAGGAAAAATGGGAATTAGTAGCCGAAGACTTTCACCCGAAAGACGAAAAACACGATTACGCTTTTACTTATCTCACCTATGTTAGAAAATAACATTCTAAATAAAATAGCTGAAGAACATAACCTAAACAAAGCGAAATTTAGCCGACTTACAGGTGGAGATATCAATGATGTTTTCCTAATTACTTCGGAAGAGAAAAAGCAGGTAGTAAAAATAAATAATACTGAAAAGTTCCCCGGAATGTTTGAAGCAGAAAAAGCCGGCCTGGAAGCTCTTCAAAAACCAAAAGTAATTGATGTTCCCAATATTCTGGGAATTGGTAAAATTGAAAATACTTCATATTTACTTTTGGAATACAAAGAGAGTACCGCCAAATCCTCTACTTTCTGGGAAGATTTTGGAAAGCAAATGGCCGCTTTGCATAGAACCACTTCAGAAGCATTCGGGTTTCACCAGGATAATTATATTGGTAGCCTTCCACAACAAAATAATGCTTCAGTCTCTGCAGCCGAATTTTATATTTCTAAACGTTTGGATCCACAGTTAAAAATGGCAAAAGACAAAGGCTATGATCTTGGTGTCACTAGATCGTTTTTCAGCAATATTTCAGCAATAATTCCAGATGAAAAACCAGCTTTGATTCACGGTGATCTTTGGGGCGGTAATTATCTGGTAAATGGAAATGGCGATCCCTGCCTTATAGATCCTGCCACAGCTTTTGCTCCGCGAGAAATGGATCTTTCTATGATGCAACTTTTTGGCGGATTTGATAAGGAGTTATTTAAAACCTACGAAAAAGAATTTCCTTTAGATTCAGGATTTGAAGAACGAATTCCGCTTTGGCAACTTTACTATTTATTGGTTCATCTTAACCTCTTTGGTGCCGGTTATAAAGCTCAGGTTACCAGTATTATTAAGCAATTCAGCTAATTTCACAATTCTTAACAGGAGACTTTATTCTTTTAGGAGTTTATTAGCGCAGATAGGCGTGGATACTCATTAAATTCAAACTTCCAACTTAAACTAAAAACAAATGAGTACTGAAAATTTGAATAAAGACGAGGCTTTAGATAAAATGAAGTCAATGGTAAAAGACATTAAAACCTGTATGTTCGTTACAGACTTTGGCAACAAACCCTTAAGTGCCGTACCAATGACCACCAAAGAGGTAGATAAAGAAGGAAATATCTGGTTCTTTAGCAGGTTGGATAGCGACCATAATGGGGATATCGCTAAAGATAACGATGTACAACTTTTATATAGTGACACCTCAGATATGGAATTTATAAGTATCTACGGTAAAGCAAGCATTGAAACCAATGAAGGAGTTTTGAAAGAATTCTATCATAAAATGGATGATGCCTGGTTTGACGGAGTAGATGACCCTAACTTAACCGCTATAAAAGTAGTTCCTAAAGAAGCTTATTTTTGGGATAACAAACAGAACAAATTTGTGACCTTCTTAAAAATAGGAGCTTCAGCAGTAACCGGAGATAAAAAAGATATTGGAGAAAAAGGTAAACTAAATCTTTAAAATCCTGTATTTGTTAGTGAAAAGACCTCGTAATAATTCATTTGTTATGAGGTCTTTTTTATTATTTCTATTTTAGCCGAATCTAAATTGAAAAATTATGAAAGCATATATTTTCCCAGGTCAGGGAGCGCAGTTTTCAGGAATGGGGTTAGACCTTTTCGAAAATTCTGCTAAAGCACAGGAACTTTTTAAGAAAGCCAATGCAATTTTAGGCTTTTCAATTACCGATATTATGTTTGAAGGCTCTGCCGAAGATCTAAAACAAACCAAAGTTACTCAACCGGCCGTTTTTCTTCATTCGGTTATATTGAGTAAAGTTATGGGCGAAGATTTTAAGCCCGATATGGTAGCAGGCCATTCGCTGGGTGAATTTTCAGCGCTTGTAGCAAATAATACGCTTTCTTTTGAAGATGGCTTGAAATTAGTTTATAAACGTGCTATGGCTATGCAGCAGGCTTGCGAATTAGAACCTTCTACAATGGCCGCAGTGTTAGGCCTGGAAGATGAAGTTGTGGAAGCTGTTTGTGCTGAAACAGAGGGAACCGTTGTAGCAGCAAACTACAACTGCCCCGGGCAATTAGTAATTTCGGGAGACGTAAAAGCTGTGGAAGCTGCATGCGAAACCTTGAAAGAACGGGGTGCTAAACGTGCTATGATCCTGCCGGTTGGAGGTGCGTTTCATTCTCCTTTAATGGAACCTGCAAGGAAAGAATTAGCTGCAGCTATAGAGAATACTACATTCAATACACCTACCTGCCCTATTTACCAAAACGTAAGTATGTTTGCTGTAACCGATCCAGAGGAAATAAAGAAAAATCTTGTTTTTCAATTAACAGCACCGGTAAAATGGACACAAAGTGTTCAAAATATGATAAAAGATGGAGCTACAAGTTTTACTGAAGTAGGTCCCGGAAAAGTTTTACAGGGTCTCGTGAAGAAAATAGACCGAAAAATGGAAACCGCTTCAGCTTCTATATAGGACTAAAAAAAATCATAATTAGAAGAGGTTTTTTGAAAAACCAGCTTTCGTCAAGCTGAACTCGTTTTAGCTTCTAATACTTTAGATCCTGAAATAAATTCAGGATGACGTTTAAAACACCCTGGATTTCAATAGACCGAAGAAATTCCTAAAAATAAAAAATCCTGAAGCTATGAACTTCAGGATTTTTTATTTCTATGTGTTTACAGACAAACTTCTCGAGTCCGCTCGAAGTGACAAGGAGATTTACTTTTTATATATCTTTCCTTCTTTCATCACAAATTTCACGTTTTTTAAAGTCTCTATATTTCCGGTTGGATCTTCATCTACTGCAATAATATCGGCATAAAAACCTTCAGCGATCTGGCCGATTTGATTTTTTTTCCTTAAAATCTTAGCAGCGGTAATTGTAGCACTCTGAATAGCTTCCATTGGCGGCATTCCGGCTTCGGTCATATAAACAAATTCCCGTGCATTCTCTCCGTGTTTAAAAACACCGGCATCGGTACCAAAAGCAATTCCTACACCGCTTTTATAAGCGCGCTCAAACATACCCTGAATTTGTGGACCAATTTCTCTGGCTTTCGGCACTACGAGTGCCGGATAATAGTTTTCAATTTCAGCATTTTGGGTCACTTCTTTCCCTGCTGTAATTGTAGGCACCAAATAAGCATCATATTCTTTCATCAAATCCATGGTTTCTGCGCTCATTTTGGTTCCGTGCTCAATAGTTTTTACGCCGGCTCTAATAGCACGCTGCATTCCCTCATCACCGTGAGCGTGGGCAGCTACGTGAAAATCATAATCATTAGCTGTTTTTACAATAGCTCTTATCTCTTCTTCGGTAAACTGTGGATTAGAGCTACTTTTCGCTACACTTAAAACTCCGCCCGTAGCTGTAATTTTTATTAAATCGGCTCCGTTTTTATAACGCTGGCGTACCGCTTTAGCCGCATCTTCCGGCCCGTTCACCACACCTTCTTTTGGCCCCGGATTCCCGGTTAGCTCACTATTCATCCCGTTCGTAGGATCGGCGTGACCTCCGGTTGTAGCGAGAGATTTTCCGGCAGTAAAAATTCTAGGTCCGGGGACTTTTCCCTGATCAATTGCATCTCGAAGCGCAATATTTACGCCGCTACCGCCTAATTCCCTAACGGTGGTAAAACCAGCCATTAAAGTTGTTTTAGCAAAACCTACCGAGTTAAATGCAGCGTCTGCCGGATCATTTATAAACCGTTCCATATATTTCTGGGGATTGGTTTCACTTTCCAGGTGAACGTGCATATCTGTCAATCCCGGTAGCACTGTTTTATCACGAAGATCAATTACAGAATCTTTTTCGCTTTCTGGATTTACAAAACCATTCTCCACACTTTTAATCCTTTCTTCGGAAACGATAATAGTTTTTTCAGTTAAGACTTTTCCAGATTTGGTATCTACCAACTTCCCGGCCTGTATGTATAAATCCTGTGCCTGAAGCCCCGCAGATAAAAATATTCCGAAGCAAAAGATTAAAAGTTTTTTCATTTTTAAAATTTATGAGTTTAAAAATTCTTTGATTGTTCCCGTAATATAATCAATTTGTTCACTATCAAGTTCGGTATGCATAGGAAGGGAAAGTACTTCCTGAACCAGTTGATTAGTTACCGGGAAATCGGCTTCATTATACCTGGAATCTACATAAGCCTTCTGCTGGTGTAATGGGATTGGATAGTATATTCCAAAAGGGATTCCTTTCTCCTGCAGGTGTTTTGCCAAAGCATCACGCTTTCCATTTTTAATCTTTAAAGTATATTGATGATAAACGTGCGTATCACAATCTCCTACTCTGTATGGAGTTTCTAAATGAGTTTCACCTTTGAAAGCATCATTATAAAGATTAGCCGCTTTTTTACGGGCCTCGTTGTATAAGTCTAATTTTGGAAGTTTCGCTCGTAAAACAGCTGCCTGTAAACTGTCTAATCGAGAATTAACACCAACAACATCGTGATGGTAACGCTCGTACATTCCGTGGTTTACAATACCTCGAATGGTATGCGCCAGTTTATCATCATTGGTAAAGATCGCACCCCCATCACCGTAACAACCTAAATTTTTAGAAGGAAAAAATGAAGTTGCACCAATATGGCCAACAGCTCCCGTTTTATAAGTTTTTCCATTTTTGGAATGATAATCTCCGCCAATGGCCTGCGCGTTGTCCTCTATTACAAACAAGTTATGTTCTTCGGCAATTTCCATGATCGCATCCATATTAGCAACCTGACCAAAAAGATGAACAGGAACAATTGCTTTGGTTTTAGGAGTAATTGCTTTTTTGATCGCTTCAGGATCTATATTAAAGGTATCTGGTTCTACATCTACCAAAACCGGTGTTAGTTGAAGAAGCGCTATCACCTCAACGGTCGCCGCAAAAGTAAAATCGGCGGTTATAACTTCGTCTCCCGGTTTTAAACCAAGACCCATCATTGCTATTTGCAGGGCATCGGTACCATTTGCACAGGGAATAACATTTTTAACCTGTAGATAATCTTCTAAATCTTTCTGAAATTGCTGAACTTCAGGACCATTAATAAATGCTGCATTCTCTATAACTTCCTGAAAAGAAGTATTCACCTGATCTTTTATCCCCTCATATTGACCCTTAAGGTCAACCATTTGTATCTTTTTCATCTGTTTTTTTTGAGTAGCACGAAAATACGAAATAAGCTTCCTATTGCCAATCAATTTTAATTAAAGGCCTATTTTCGCAATAGAAATCACTTAGTTTGAAACCACTTTACAACATAGCGACCAAAATTGCCGAAAAAGCACTCCCTTTGGCAGGCAGATTTAATGAAAAGCTCAAATTATTTACCGAAGGCCGCAAATCGGTTTTTAATGAACTGGAAGAGAAAATTAATCCTAACGAAGAATACCTTTGGTTTCACGCTGCATCTTTAGGAGAGTTTGAGCAGGCTTTGCCTATTATTGAAGAGATTAAAAAGGAATTCCCTAAATATAAGATCCTGGTGACTTTCTTTTCTCCTTCAGGATACGAAAACAAGAAGAACCACCCGCTGGCAGATGTGATAACCTATCTTCCGCTGGATACCAGGAAGAACGCAAAACGATTTCTGAAACTGGTAAAACCAAAAATTTTATTTTTTATTAAATATGAAATCTGGCCAAATTTTATGGCGGAAATAAAGAAACGAAACATACAAAGCTTATTGATCTCGGGAGCTTTTAGAGAAAACCAGATCTATTTTAAGCCTTATGGCGGTTTTATGCGGAAAGCGCTTCAAACTTTTGATCATATTTTTGTGCAAAATGAAGCATCAATCGCACTTCTTAAAAATATTGGGTTCAACAATACTACACTAAGCGGTGATACGCGGTTTGATAGGGTATCGAGGCAAATTCAGTATGACAATAAACTGGAATTTGCTGAAAATTTTATTGATAAAAAAACCTGTTTAGTGGCCGGAAGTACCTGGCCGGAAGATGAAGAACTTTTAATTCCTTTTATAAATGAGACTTCAGAAAAATTAAAAGTTATCATCGCTCCACACGAAATAAAAGAAGAAAAGATAAATGCGCTGGAGCATAAAATCAAAAAGAAATCTATTCGATATTCTCAGAGGGAAAGTCGTGATCTGAAAAGCTATGATGTATTAATATTAGATACTATTGGGCTGTTGGGGAAAATATACAGTTATGCGAATATTGCCTATGTAGGCGGTGCTGCCGGCACTACCGGTCTTCATAATATTTTGGAACCTGCTACCTTTGGGATTCCGGTGGTCATAGGAGAAAATTATACAAAATTCCCTGAGGCTGGGAAGCTTCGTCAACTAGCCGGTTTATATTCGGTAGCTAATGCCGAAGAATTCTCTAACATCACTAATAAACTAATTACCGATAAAGACTTTAGAGAAAAAACAGGGATGATTGCCGGACATTTTATAAATAGTAATACCGGGGCCACCCGAAGCGTAATGAATTACTTAAAGACTTTACCTGATTTTGCTAAAGTTTCTTAAAAAAGAAATATGGCCAGACTTTATATTGTAATTTCGATCTTCTAAATCAATAATAATTAAGATATGAAACGAGTATTTATTACAGGGATATTTATGTTGAGCATTCTAAGCTTAACCTCTTGCAGGGAAACCGTGGAAGAAAAAACCGTGGTAAAGGAAGTTGAAGTAGAGAAAGAAGAACCGGAAGTTGAAGAAAAGGAAGAAAAAGGACTTTTAGAACGCACCGGGGAAAAAGTAGATGAAAAAGTAAACAAAGAGATTGACGAAGAGATCGATAAAATTGACGATAATTAAATTTCACTCAGTCAATTAGCGCTTATTACAATCGAATCATTTGTTTTTTAAGAAAATTTTAATGCTATTTGTGTTAAAATACACATTTACATCTGTAATTTTGTTTTAGCAAACTAGAAACAACCAAATTATGAAAAGATCAATTTTAATGCTCGCTATGTTTTTTACCCTTAGTACAGCTTTTACTTCTTGCCGTGAGGTAAACGAAGAAGAAGACGAAATGGAAATGGAGGGCGAAGAAATGGAACGTGAGATGGAAGGCGAAATGCACGAAATGGATGATGATATGGATAATGTTGAAGAAGACATTGAAGATGCAGCTAACGATGCCGGTGATGCTGTAGAAAACGCAGCCAATGAAACCGGTGAAGCAGTTGAAGATGCTGCAAACGAAGTTGAGGAAGAAGTTGAAGGAGACGACGACTATTAATCCTTTTTTATCACTAAACTTAGAACTATGAAAAAATTAATTTTAATGCTGGCTCTTACCTTTAGTACCGCCGCGGTTTTCACTTCTTGTAGAGAAGAAAAATCTGGTGTGGAACAAGCAGCCGACGATGTAGAAGATGCGGCTGAAGATGCAGGCGATGAAATTGAAGATGCTGTAGATTAAACAGTAGACTTAAGAATTAACCAACCAAAGAAAAAATCCTTTTTGATTAGTTTCAAAAAGGATTTTTTTATTTATGCTTGTTTTTTAAATGTTCTAAGCTCACGTTTAAGATCTTCCATAGACTGTTTTAACTCTCTGAAAAGTCCGCTTTCTGAAGGATTATCCAGATTAAAAGTAAGCTTGGAATTTACCTGCCAGATCTCCTGAATTTCGTTAATGTTCACTTCAATAGGAAGATATTCTTCATTTAGAGAGATCAACAAAACTTTCGAAGAATCGGGTAATTTCTGAAGTTTTTTCACCAATACAGAATCCTGTAAAACCACTACATAGATCTTATTATTACTGGCCTGGTCAAGATCTGGCACAGCTTTAGCCAAAACCCATTCATTATGGTAATAATTTGGCAACATACTATCTCCTTCAATTTGAAAACCACGATAAGTAGCATTTCTAAATTCGGGAAGCGGAATATCAAAAGCCGGTAATTGCTGGTACCATTCTACATCCTGCACATTGTGAGGGTAACCGGCAGCGGCTTTCTGGTTTACCATTACCATATTTTCGTTATCTGAAGAATCTACGGTAACTACCTTTGGGCTAACATCGCCCTTGCTAAGTTGTAAAAACTTTTGCCCGCTTTGCCCAAACAGCCATAAAGGATTAATTCCAAATTGACTTAAGAGTTCGGCCACTACTTTTCCGGAAAGCTTTGTACGGCCACGTTCTATATCTGCCGTAGAATTTTTAATTCCTAAAAGATCGGCGAATTCAGCTTGGGTGAAGTTATTTTCCTCCCTAACTTCTTTAAAATGCTTAATTTCAATAGACGGTGGTTGCCCCATAATTTCTAATGTTTAGGAATTTATCCAATGATAGTCAAATTTATTGGATTATTTCCATATTCACAAAAGATTTATGTAGCTATTCTTTATCGGCAAGGATTTTTTCTATTCTCTCGGTAAGATCTTCCACCTCAAAAGGTTTTGCTATAAAATCGTTGGCCCCTGCTTTTTTACATTTTGGCCCGGCATCGTGAAGTGCTGACATCATTAGGACAGGTGTTTCTGAAATTTCAGGATTTTGCCTAATCCCGGCACAAACATCGGTGCCATCAACACCTGAAATGAGCATATCTAAAAGCACGATATCTATATTTTTCTCTTGAATTAATTCTTCTGCTTTAAGTGGCTTTTCGGTAACATATACTTCATACCCGTAAAATTCCAGTAATGTTTTTAACATTTCACCAATTCCCGAATCATCATCTACCACCAGAATCTTTGTAGTTTTCTCCATATAATTAAATTAAGAAGTAATTTGAGTTGCGTTCAAAATAAATGAAAATTCTGAGCCCTCACCCAATTCACTGTTCAGTTGTATTTCTCCGTTATGTCTCTCTATAATTTCGTTGGCCAAATATAAGCCTATTCCAAAACCTGAGTAGGTTTCTTCGCTTTTAACCCCAACACGATAAAATCTTTTAAAGATCTTTTTGTGGTTTTCCTGCCCTATTCCTATTCCAAAATCTTTTACGCTTACGCGCACCCTGTCTTCATCTTCCCTGGTAATTTTCACGTTTATCTCGTGACTACCGGGGGAATATTTAATAGCATTCATCACAAAATTGATAATTACCTGCCCAATACGATCACGATCTGCTACAACGTGAGCCTGCACCTTACTTTCTAAAGCTATTTTGTGTTGAGTATTGGTGTAATTTATATCCTGAATAGTTTCGGCAAGTAACTCGTTTAAATTGAATTCTTCACTCTGCAATTCCAATTGATTTTCCCTAATCCTGGATAGATCAAGTATTTCTGAAATTAAGCGGGTTAACCTGGTAACCTGGTGATTTATGCGTTCTAAAGAAGGCTGTAAAGGAAGCTTAGAAGCTTCTGCCGCTTCTTGTTGCTTCTTTAGTAAGCTCAACAAGAGTTGAACATAGCCTTTTATGGAGGTCACAGGTGTTTTTAACTCGTGACTAATCATTTTTAGAAATTCCTCTTTGCGTTTTTCTTCTTCCTTTATTTTATCGATCTCAGTATTGGCCGCAATCCACATTTTTACCGAACCATCATCTTCTTTTACAGCTTCACACCTGCTTAAATGCCATATATATTTGCCTTCTTTATTTTTAAGACGTAATTGCATTTCCAGATTGCAACCGGTATTTAAACAATCTTCCCAGGCTTTTAGGAAAGTTTCTTTTTCCTCGGGATGAATATATTCTACCCAACCAATTTCTTTTAGATGTTCGCTTCCTTTTCCCGTAAAATCAAGCCAGTTTTTATTGAAATAAATATCATCACCCTTGCCATCGGTTTTAGATACCATTCCCGGCATTAAATCTGCCATTTGCCTAAAATGGAATTCGCTTTCCTTAAGTAACATCTTAGAAGTAACAGATTCAGTAACATCTATGGCCATATTTAAAATTCCGTAGATTTCTCCGTTCTTATCTCTAAGAGGTTTGTATGTAAAGTTATAATAACCGGTTTGCATTTCACCGTCTATCATTAGATCTACCTTATCTTCTTTACCCCAGTATATTTCGCCTGTTTCCAGAACGTTTCTAAGCAAATCCAGAAAAGGCTGGCCATCTAACTCTGGCAAGGCTTTATGAAGCGGGGTTCCTATAACCGAATCGTCTTTACCCCAAAGCTTGATCATCGCATCATTAGCCAATTCGATATTCATCTCCCGGCCTGTGTAGATAGCTGTAGCTACAGTGGCTTCTTTTACAATTCCCTGTAAACGGTGGTCTTTTTCGCGAACCAGGTTTTCTTTTAGTCTTTCTTCGTGAACATCCATCACGGTACCAATCATCCCTTCGTAGTTGCCATCGGCATCAAATTTAGGACTGGCTTTATCTAAAACCCAGCGATAGCCGCCTTGTTTATTGCGCAACCTAAAACTTATACTATACGATTTTCTTTGGTTGTGTCCCTCCAGGAAAGCAAATTCCGCCATTTTCCTATCGTCAGGATGCGTGGCATTTAGCCATCCCATTCCTTTTGCATCTTCATTATCCTGGCCGGTATAGCTATACCAGTTTTTATTTAGGAAAACACTTTGCCCATCGGTATCTGTAATCCAAATAATAGCGGGTACCGTGTTGATCACAGATCGCAATCTTGCTTCACTGTCTTCTACATTTTTGCGGGCTGCCACCTGCTCACTTACATCTACAACGTGAACAAAAATTCCATCTATTTTTCCTTTCTTATCACGCGTAGGCTGATAAACAAAATTTAGATGAGAGTTTTTAAACTGCTCTTCGCCTACCTTAAGCTTTAAAGGCGTTTCATTCCCTATGTAAGGTTCCCCCGTAGAATAAACATGATCTAAAAGTTCTATAAACCCCTGGCTTTCTGCCTCGGGTATAGCCTCTATTACTGTTTTACCAATAATATCTCTATGCCCAATTAACTTTAAGTAATGCTCATTAGCAACCTCAAAAGTATGCTCTGGCCCTCTTAAAATGCAAATTGCCGCAGGAGCATTGGAGAGTATATTCTCTACTAATCTATTATAGACTTTTTCCTGCTGGGAAAGATCTCTAATATTTTTTAACTTTTTAAAGCTTAAAAGGATTATTGAATTTTCATCGGGTAACGGAAGTACAGATGCGTTCACCTTAAACCCTCTTTTTCCTTTCTGCGGAAGAGCTACCTGAATATTTCTTTCTGAAATGGAATTGCCTTCGGTTTGTAAATCATCAAGAATTTCCCGGAATTCCGGAGTATCAAGTTGCTCATTATTAAATTCAAATACGGAAACCCCCGCTTCAGGCTCCCCATTAACCTTGAATTTTTTCTTGAAATTACTATTTAAACCCACAACATTCTTATGCCGATCTAACACCAACAATGGCTCCCTAACAGTTTTAAAAAGACCTTCTGTGTAATTCTGAATAATATTTAATTCCTTTTTGGAAAGTTTTGATGTGTCAGATTCTAACATAAATGTGTAATAAATTCCCTGGAACGAGTCCACTAATTTGAGGGCACTAAAATACTATTTTTAAACAGTAATTTACTTTTCATTTTCTTATGAAAATCATAAAGTTATGATTGTAAAAAGGAATGCACATTTAAATAACAAAGCCGATAAATTTTCATTTTATCGGCTTGATCTATTCAAAGTTAAAAATTGTAATTCTACTGAGCCAGATAACCTCCATCTATTGGATAATAGGCACCTGTTGCAAAAGAAGCTCTTTCGCTAGCTAGCCAAACAAAAAGCTGAGCAACCTCATCTGCTTCGCCTAAACGGCCAATAGGATGAACATTTACCAACTGAGACAACAGCTCTTCATCAAGTCCTTTTAACAAAGGCGTTTTTATAAAAGCAGGGCCAACCGAATTCACCCTTATTCCTTTTGCTGAATATTCTAACGCAGCAGATTTTGTTAAGCCCACCACCCCATGTTTAGCTGCTACATAGGCTGCCGAATTTGCGAATCCTACACTCCCTAAGATGGAAGCTACATTTATTATACTTCCGGCACCATTTTTAAGCATCGCGGGAATCTGGTAGCGCATTCCGTAAAAAACCCCAGAAAGATTGATACTTATCACGTTATCCCAGGCTTCAATTTCATATTCACCCACGGGTTTCTGTGGCCCTCCAATACCGGCATTATTTACTGCGATGTCTAATTTCTCGAACTTTTTTATGCTTCAGCCACACTTTTTTCAGAATCCTTGGGTTGCGAAGTATCAGCTTTTAGGAAAGCAGCTTCTCCTCCAGATCCTTCGATTTTCTTTACCAGTGCTTTTCCATCTTTTTCATTGATATCGGTTAAAAAAACCTTTGCTCCTTCTTTTGCGAAAAGTAAGGCTGTACTCTCTCCAATTCCAGATGCTGCGCCCGTAATAAGAGCTACTTTCCCTTTTAATTCCATGACCTTTTTCTTTAGATTAATCATCTCAAAACTAATGCTTTACCGATCGATAAAATATGATGAAAATCAGAGAATAATATTTTAAGTAACTTGGCTTAAAATTTAGTAGAAATGAAAAGCTTAACCTACCTTTTACTTTTTCTAATTAGCCTAAATATAGGCCTGGCCCAGGAAAAAAATCTTCCCAAGGGCTTTGTTTATATTAAAGAACAGATCCCCGATATAAAACTTGATATTCGATATGCAGGCAGTAATAATTTTATAGGAAAACCCGTGAGTTCTTATCAGAAATCCGTGGGTATTTTAAGCAAACCTGCCACCGATGCTCTGGAGAAGATACAAAACGACCTGATGTCACAGGGATATTGTCTCAAAATTTTTGATGCATACCGTCCTCAAACCGCGGTAAACCACTTTATTGAATGGGCCAGGAATCCAGCAGATACCCTCACCAAAGCAAAGTTTTACCCAAAAATTGCTAAAAAAGATCTTTTTCAGCTAGGTTATATAGCCAGTAAATCTGGGCATTCTCGGGGAAGCACAGTAGACTTAACGATTATAGATGCTAAAACCGGAAAGGAATTAGATATGGGAAGTGGGTATGATTTCTTTGGGAATATTTCTCACCACAATACAGATAAGATCACAAAAGAACAAAAGGCAAATCGTTCTTTATTAAAACGAATAATGATTAAAAATGGCTTTAGGCCCTATCCAGAAGAATGGTGGCATTACACCTTGAGAAATGAACCTTACCCTGAAACCTATTTTGATTTTCCGGTACGATAAGTGTTAAGAGATCAAATCTAAAGTTTGATCGCAAGAGGTGTTTTCACCTTCTTCTAATTCTTCTTTAAATTCAAAATTAAAGGTGTTTCTTAAAACCTCCTGGTCCAAAATTTCGGAAAGTTCCTGAGTATCTAGAAATTTATCATAGTAACCAATAACGCGGCTGTATTTTAAAGCTCGCTCCTGGTCTGGTTCATACATAGAAGCACTTAGTATAATTACATAAATCGAATTTTTATATTCAAAATTTTCAAGAAAATCCAAAACATCCCAGCCATTTACACGTGGCATATTTAGATCTAAAAAAATAAGTTTTAGATGCTCTGAGTTTGCGGTTTGTTTTAGGTGATCTATTAATTCGCCACCTTGCCAGAAGCCTTTTATTGGGCAATTCACTAATTTCTTTAAACTTCTTAATTCCAACTTTAAAATAAGTGAATTGTCTTCAGCTAGTAAAATCTCATACTTGGGGGGCTTCTGCATATGCTCGCTTTTGGAGCTAAAGTTTATGGGTGACTTTAACGCCATAAAGATAAGCTGTAAAGCTTTCGCCACAATAATAAAACCGCAATATTTATGAGATTAACCACAAGAAAAGTCATTGTGAATTCTACAAAATAAAAACTCACTATGAAATTTAGTATTTTCACTAAAATTCTATTAAATCAATGAAGATAAAATTAGACGAGGAGAACAAGCAGCTAAAAATTGATGATAATATTAAAATCACCTATTGGATGCTGAAATTTGTAATGGTTTCAAATATATTTCAAATGGGACTCCGGGTTTTTAACACTCCGGTAGCTAACTGGGATTTTCTCACCTGGCTTTGGATTCCCATTGGTCTCGCATCCCTTCCTATATTATATTATTTTACTAAACTTAGCACTGAAGAGGTGATTCCTTTGGATGAAATTTAACATCCTATTCTAAAAAATTTCTTCGGAAGAAAACGCTTAAGCCTGAAACTTAAAAACGGCAAAACAAGACATATTCCAACCAATTTGATTAAAGAAATGGAACAAATTCAGAATTTTATAAACTCACCACAGACAGCAACAACTTAAATTCTGAAAATGATCCCGAAACGTCGGGACAGAATGATGAGTAAAAAATAAAACCCCGAAAAACGTTTATGCTTTTCGGGGTTTCTATTGATTTTCTGCTAAAAATTAAGATTCTACATCTAAGGCAGCATTGATCCTCGCAATTAAATCTTCCCAGTGATATTGGGTCAACGAATGGTTTGTTCCAGATTTTCTACGATTTATCTCACGCTTTAATGTTTGCATTTCACCGCGCATCAACGGCATAATATCAGATTTCAATAAAGCTTCGTTATCTTCAGCATTTAATTTTTGAAGATATTCTGAAGCAATATCTACATAAGAACGCTGAAGATTTCTCCGGTAAGCATCAACCTTATTTCTATTATAAAGTTCACTAAAAATACCTTTTCGTAAATCTTGCATTAAATTAACCGCCGTATAAGCCTTATTCCCATTTACCTCCTCGTTAGCGATCATTCGGTTTAAACGATCTTCATCCAGCAAACTACTTAAGGCACGAGTTTGTAAATTCCGCACTCGTTCAATAGCTCCCGAAGCTTCAATTCGGTTTAAAATTCCCTGGTTAAGCAACCAATCGGGAGTGGTAAAAGCTTTTTCTACCAGGAACTCAACTGCTTCTTCCTGCTTTTTCTTCGGTACATTTTCATAAACCACGCCATCCTGATTGGAGGTTTTACGGGTTTCATAAACCCCGCCAACATTGGTGACCACATGAGAAACATAACCTCGCCACATATAAGTCAGCTCTCTGTACACTTCTTCAAGATCGTCATAAGCATAACCGTCTTTAGAAGTCCATTCAATTAAGTTTGGAACTACTTTTTTAAGATTCGCCAATCCATATTCACTGGCTTTCACCTGGTCGGCACCCAAACTCTCTCGTTGGGATTGTGGATCTACTCCGCCATAACCGTTTCCAAATTCATACCACGGATTTCCAGCTTTTTCCAAAATCCATTCATCTAATTTTTCTTTCTCTGCTTCGGCAGACTCAGCTTCAGGCAAATATCGGTAACCCCAGTTGATGGCGTATAAATCGTATGGCCCCATCATTCTAATATATCTCACTCCTTCATCTTCCGGTTGCGCAACGTAATTTACACGTGCATAATCCATGATTGAGGGCGTTAAACCATATTTCTGGGTAAATTCTGCCGACCTTAAAGAATCTGTTGGGTAAGCTGAACTTGCTTTCATATTATGGGGTAAACCCAGCGCGTGGCCAACTTCGTGAGCAATTACCATACGCATCATTTCTCCAATTTCAGATTCGGGGGTGTTTAAAGTCCTGGCATCTTTGGTTTGCGCCCCGGCTTCAATCATATACCGGTTTCGGTAAGAACGCAAATGATTATGATACCAGATAATATCACTTTCAATAATCTCACCGGTCCGCGGATCGGTTACCGAAGGCCCCACCGCATTCCTGGTGGTACTGGCTACGTAACGAACCACGGAGTAACGCACATCTTCAGGGCTAAACTCTGGATCTTCTTCCTTTGTTGGTGGATCTTTAGCGATTATCGCATTTTTAAATCCTGCTTCTTCAAAAGCAACATTCCAGTCTTCAATTCCCTGCTTAAAATAAGGGCGCCATTTTTCAGGCGTGGCGGGATCTAAATAATAAACTATAGGCTCTTCAGGCTCTACCAGTTCACCACGCTTGTAAGCTTCAATATCTTTAGGCACTAATTGCCAACGACGAATCAATTCATAATCATCAGCTTTTAATTCATCTGAATTATAATCGTATTTATCTATGGTAAACCATCCCACTCGATGATCTGCAATTCTAGGTTGCATTTTATCGTCTGGCAACAGGATCATAGACTGGTTCATCATAATAGAAATTGTCCCGGCCTGGTCTCGTGTTGGCGGCTCTTCAGCCTCATATGTCATTACGTGTTTTACCTCCACGTTCTTTGGATAGGAACTTGCAGACTCGATATAAGATCTGCTCTGGTCTAGTTTCTTTACTTTATAACGTTTCCGAAGTGAAGAAGAAAGTCCGTTAATGGCTTGCACCTCGTTTTCAAACAAATCACTCACCTCAATTACCACACTTGTGGAATCTGCATTATAAGTTTTAATTTCTGAACTAAACAGAATTGGAAAATAATTATTGGCCTGTACCGATTTGTAAATAGGCGATTCTTCATCGCTCATATTTTCAAAACTAATCACCTTTACATCGATATTTCCTTTTCGTTTCGTCCATCGCACCACCTGTTCATTTACTTTAGAACCGGCATTCACATAACCGCCGCCATAACCATCTGGCACACCGGCAATACGGCTTACCAAAAGCATATCTTTATCCAGCAAATCTACCGGAATTTCAAAGTAAAGTTTATCATCCACAAAATGCGTAGTAAAAAGTCCTTCATCAGATTCAGCTTCTGATGTGATGACCTCATCGTAGGATTTGAGTCCGTTTGTAGATTTTTTTGAAGTGTTTTCAGCCGACTTCTCTTTGCTGCCAAAAACAGATTTCTCACTTCCGCAGCCAGCTGCAAGTATTGCGGCCAACCCCAGAATAGGTAATTTTTTTATCATGAATTTTTTATTTTGGCTTCAAGATAAGGAAACCTGATAAATGGTTGAAATAATCAGAAGGGAAGAATCTAAATTAGCAATACCGTCAAGCTGTCCCGAAACTTCGGGATTGTTTCAGCTTCTAACATACTTAAAATGTTCACATCTTAGATCCTGAAACAAGTTCAGGATGACGTATAAAAGCTTTCAAAATTAGCTTTTCTTACTCAGAAGAAATCTTAGACCTGCTTTCAGTATTCATCCATCTATCCCAGAAGGTGAAATAAAGTCCGAAATTGGTTTTGAACTCGGCGTGGTGAAAATGATGATGCGTAGCACCAATAAACATTTTTCCGAAGCGGCTTTTCATAAAAGCTTTTGGGTAAATCTCAATATCCAAATGATTTATCACACTGCTAAGCGTCATAAAAATTAAATAAAAGCCAATTACAATTGGATGAACAGGCAGGAAGAGCAGAATTACCGGAACTACTATAGCTTCGACCAGTGATTCCCAGGGATGAAAGGAAAAAGCCGTCCATGGGCTGGGCACTAAACTATCGTGATGTACTTTATGAATTTTCCTAAAAACCTTTGGATTATGCATCCAGCGATGCACCCAATAATAATAAGTTTCGTGAAGCAGAGAGAGTAAAATGAAGCTCACTAGTAAATACCATAATCCAAATTTATCAAGATCCAGATAAATTGCGGTAAAGCCTTTTTGCCATAGGAAATAAGTGATCGCGCCAAAAAACCCAAAAATTACCGAAGACCACATACTCCAGTAAATCTCCTTTTTTAACTGCCCTTTTCTAAAACCGCGTTTACTTAATCTTTTACTGCTGAATTTTTCACTTTTCAGTCTGTAATAATACCAGTAGAATATTCCTGCAGAAACCAGGTACCTGAGAAAAACTGCTGCAAAAAAGATAAGCACACAAACAAAGAAAAGCCCCGGATTATTAATTTCAAAGAAAATCATAGTCTACTAAAATAGTAAAGATAAAATATGCGTGAATTTAAATCTTTCAATTTTTTATAAAAACTACCTCCAGAGCTACTTTTCCATGATTTTTCTCTATTGATCGTCTAAAGTTACTGCATCTGGATCTACCCCTAACTTTTCTAAAATATCTCCTATCTCTTCCGTCATTTTAGGAGGACCACATACATAGAATTTTTCATCAAAATCTTCTATATGTTTCTTTAAGAAATCTTCATCAATATAAGCATTGGTAAACTGGGTGTCTTTCTGGTCGGTAATTACATACGTGGCATTTTTTCCTAACATAGCATCTAATTCCTCTTTCAGAATAATATCTTTATCAGATTTATTAGAGTAAAATAATTTAATGCCATCTAATTTATTCTTTTTCTTTAGCTCACGAAGCATCGCGATATAAGGTGTTATTCCTGCACCTCCAGCGATAATATATCCGGGCCCTTTATATTCTATGGCGCCCCAGGTATCGCGAACAATCAATTCGTCTCCCGGTTTTAATTTACCTAACTGTTCAGTTACTCCATCGTGATCTGGGTAGATCTTAATAGTAAATTCTAAAAAATCGTCTTCATTTAAACTGGTAAATGTAAACGGTCTTTTTTCATTTTTCCATTTTTCGGTATTTATAGAAACCTCGGTAGCGTGCCCCGGCGTAAATTTATAACCATCTGGCTTTTCTACGATAAACTGTTTCACATCGTGAGTTACCGGCTTAACTTCTTTAATTTTTACTGTCTTTTCCATTTCCTCTTTTTAAATTCTTTATGTTGAATTTACCGGTTTATAAAGTTGGTTTCAAGACATTTAACCTTCTTTAAAGAGTTTAAGCTCCAGTTTTAAGGAAGCTTTATAAATCTCAACCTGCAAAAGCCTTTAAAGAAAACTAATAAGCCCGGGCGATAAAAACAATTTCTTATATTCGACTTTAGTTTGAAATCGTGAATCCATGAAGCCAACCATCCCAATTAACAAGGTTTTTATTATTTTTTTGCTTTTGCTTTCCGGCTCAAGTATTCAAGCCCAGTTTCCTTTATCAACTAATCAGGATAAGGAACAGGAAACAGAAAAAATTCCTGACGATCCATTGGGAAGAAGAACTCCCCGTGGCACCGTAAATGGATTTATAGATGCTATGGCAGGGTTAAATTATAATAGGGCAGCCAGGTTTCTAAATTTTCCGGTCGGTATCTCCACACAGGAAGAAAAAGAGAAAATTATACAAATCCTGCAGCGTTTATTTGATCAAAAAGGAAACATTGAGCCTTATTATGCCATTAGCAATAAGCCTAGCGGAGAAATAGATGACGGTATAAATGAAGACCTGGAAAAAATTGGAAGTGTAAAATCCGAGGATGGTGAAAAAATAGATATTTTTCTTGAAAAATACGACGACGAAGAGGGCTACCCCATTTGGCTTTTTTCTGACGAAACTACACGGGCCATCAGCACTCTTAACACTGCAAACCCGGCATTAATTGACCAAATATTACCTGATAGCTTTAAAAAATATCTTTGGGGTGGGGTTCCCGCGGGACAATGGATAATTGCCCTGGTACTACTCGCTCTAAGTTATTTTATTTCTCTATTAATAGTTTCAATTATAATCTTTCTACTGAGAAAATTATGGAAGAAAGCGAGGCATTCACCAGTTTCAGGAATTATCACGACCTTAAAACTACCTGTAAAGCTTTATTTAGCAGTATGGATATTCGTATCGCTTTCAAGAAATCTTGAACTCTCCATTATTTTAAGGCAAAAATTTAGTGCCATTACCATAACCGTAGGAATAGCGGCCATCCTTATTCTTTTGTGGAGGTTATCAGATTTTATTGGTAAAATAACCCAGGAAAAAATGGTGTTAAGGGGTAATCCCGCCGGAGTTTCCATAGTTCTTTTTCTACAGCGTGCCGCTAAGATCGCAATTGTGGCTTTTGGTATTATCGCTATTTTGGGAGCAGTGGGAATTGACGTAACTACTGGGCTTGCTGCATTAGGAATTGGTGGTATTGCGCTGGCTCTTGGCGCCCAGAAAACTATAGAAAATTTTGTTGGAAGCGTTACTTTAATAGCCGACAGGCCTATTAGGGTTGGGGATTTTTGTAAGGTAGGAGAAGTTACGGGTCACATTGAAAAAATAGGCATTCGTTCTACCCGAATTCGCACTTTAGACCGAACGGTAGTAACGATTCCCAATGGTGCTTTTTCATCTGATACTATTGAAAATTATGCACATCGCGATAGGTTCAGATTTGTAAGCGTTTTAAATTTTAGATACGAAACCTCATCAGATCAATTGCGTTTTTTACTTACAGAACTTCGAAAAGTACTTTATGCGCATCCAAAAGTATACGAAGAGCCGGCAAGAATAAGATTTATAGGTTTTGGCGCACATTCATTAGACCTGGAAGTTTTTGCCTATTTAGATGCGCGTAATTATGACGAATTCCTGGAAATACGTGAAGATCTTATGCTAAGAATGATGGAAGTTGTAGACCGCAGTGGCACCGACTTCGCCTTCCCTTCTCAAACTATTTACTTCGGAAAAGACAAGGGGCTTTCTAAAGAGAAATCGGCTGAAGCTGAGGCCGAAGTTGAAAACTGGAAAAAGGAGTGGGAAATGCCACTTCCGCAATTTACCCGGGAACAAATTGACGCACTTAGAAACAAAAGCAGTTATCCTCCCGAAGGTTCGAGTACGGGAATTGAAAAAAGTAAAACCTAAATAAATTAAAATATTTTTCAATATATATTCATTGAATATAGAAGCATTTTTAAATACCCAGAGCCATTAGAGATGAGTGAAACGAAGAAAAAAAGAAAATACCGTGGAGAAGAAGCAAAATGGCCTCATCAAATTCCGTTTTCTGGGTGGATAGATATTGGAAAACGTGTTTACAAGGAAATGAAATTTGATCATGTGCAGATAATTTCGGCAGGAGTTGCCTTTTATTTCTTTCTTGCTATTTTTCCCACTATCGTCGCCGCCATCTCAATTTATAGTCTTGTACTGGAACCTGCCCGAATTGAAGAACAAATTTCATACTTAAATTTAATTTTACCCGACCAGGCTTTTGGGATGATGACCGATTTCCTGGAACCCGTTCTGGAACGTTCCAAAAAGGAAATTGGCTGGGGATTATTCATAAGTATTATGATAAGTATTTGGAGTGCCAATAAGGGAACAAGTGCACTTTTGCAAGGTATTAATATTGCTTACGATGAAATTGATGGCCGGGGAATTATCATGAAAAATCTGCTTAGCCTGCTTTTTACCCTGGGAGGTTTAGTGATAGGACTTATTAGCTTATTAATTGTGATCTTCTTTCCGTTACTCGTAAAAAACCTGGGCTTAACTCCTCAATTAGAAAACATGTTAAACTGGTTACGCTGGGTTTTCCTGGGACTCATTTTAATTTTTAATTTAAGCATGATCTATAAAATTGCTCCTTACAGAACAAACCCAAGATTTGGTTGGGTAAGCTGGGGCGCAGTAATTGGCTCTTTGTTCTGGCTGGCCGGTTCTATATTATTTTCGTGGTATGTAGCGAATTTTGGAAGTTATGACGATCTCTACGGAAGTTTTGCCGCGGTAGCAATTTTAATGCTATGGTTATTTCTTACTGCTTTTATCATCTTAATGGGAGCCGAAATAAATTCAGAAATGGAACATCAAACCCGTTACGACACCACAATAGGATTAGAAAGACCAATGGGAGAAAGAAACGCCTACCACGCAGATCATTGCGCGGTAGAAAACCCCGATGAGGATTGTTAATGAATCAGAGAAAAATCACAAGTCAAATCCAAAATCCTCTTCCTCTAATTCCTCTGCTTTTGCAAGGTCTTGAATAAATTCGTCAATTTGGTTTTTAGTAACATTAGGCATACAGATAATATGTGACACCTCACCCTCGGTAGCCAATTGCCATTTTTGCTTTACCGCATCAGGCGTTCTTGGCATCACAACGGTTAGCGACCCCGGATTGCTCCATGCTTCCACTCCTATTTCTTTAAGCTGATTTTTGCAATATTCCGCAACTTCAAGTCCGTGTAGGTAACGGGCTTTCATCCCTTCTTCCCCCAACTGCTTAAGGGCATACCAAAGAAACAAAGGACTATGTCCATATCGTCGTATCTAAAGAACCTATATAAGAAATACCTTTCGCAATACGATCTCTATGACCTCTTTTGGTGATGATTACTCCGCAAGGAATAGGTGAACCTACGAATTTATGGCCGCTAATAGATATACTATCTGCGCCATCTTTAAAATCAAAAGGCACTCTTGGCTCCATAAAAGCGCCATAACTTCCGGAAAGGGCCGCATCACAATGAATGTAGTGATCTTGTACCGCAAGATTTCTTAGAATACCTTTTATTCGAGAAACATCATCTTTAGCCTCTTTCATCGTGGTTCCAAAAGTGGTAAGCACTATAGCAGGTTTATGCCGATTCATTCTCAAGGTATTCTCAAAATCTTCATAATCTATCTCCCCATTCTCCTGCGACCTTATCACAATACTCGGAATATTTAGCAGATGAATATTCTTGCGCACACTGTAATGAGTAGATTCTGAATAATACACCATTGCCTTAGGATACATTTCCCGGGCCAGGTAAAGACCATACAAGTTACTTTCAGATCCTCCATTGGTAACATAACCCCAATAGTCTTTTGGGTGAGCTCGAAAAAGTTTGGCAAAGAAAGCCACTACTTCCTTCTCCATTTCGTGTGTTTGCACTTTCCAGGTTCCCTCTTCAAAAGGATCGCCAAGGTTATTAATTGGATATTGTAAAAATGGGGTAAGCTCAGAATAATCGAAGTCTTTAGAAACCGGATATCCAAGGAAAGTGTCTCTCGATTTCCCTAAGCTTTCCTTTAAATTTTCTAATCTTTCTCTGTCTTTTTCTGCTAAATTTCGCTTGGTCACCACTATTTTACTGTTTTTGAAAATTTGCGTGAAAGTAGCTATTCTTTAAGAGTTCCCGTAAATTTTGGAATTAAATTTAACTGAAAGAAAGTTAGAAACCGATAAAAATACGGCATCAATGTTTTAAAAACAAAAAAGCCTTGAAAATCAAAGGATTAACAAGGCTTTAAGTACTCGGGACGGGACTTTAACCTAAATATATTCAAGCGATCTTATTCCACTACAATATTCATAATAAACTGATTTACAGTATATAATATCTCATTCTATTTAAGGTTTCGTATTGCATTAGATTGTTATCGGTTGACTAAAGTTGTCGATTGGTTGACTAGAAGTTGACTAAGCTATATATTTGCTAATCAAAATTGATTATTATGGCATCACTCAAATTTCAAATCCAAAGCAAATCTACCTCAGCACCAATTTACGCTAGACTATCTTTAGGAAGAAAACAAGTTTTCAAGCGTAAAACAGGACTTTTTATTAGCGCTAAAGATTGGAGTAAGTCAACCGGGTTTCCAAAAGCAAAAGACAAACAAGGAAAAGAATTAAAGAACCAACTAAAACAATTAGAGGCTTTTCTTCTAGAAAAGATTACAAAAGATAGCGCAAAGGGTATTGAAATAAATAGTGATTGGGTTTTTCACAATATTAATCTTCATTTTAAAAGGGTTTCTGATAACGAGGGAAAATCTGAGTTACTTATTGATGCGGTACAAGAATTTATTGATTCAGCTCCTTTACGAAGCAATTCGAAGGGTGGCACCGGGCTTTCAGATAGCCGAATAAAAGCTATAAAACGTTTTAAGAGCATACTACAGGAATTTCTAGGAAAAAGAAAATGCAAGGTCTCCGAGGTAGATCTCAACTTCGCGAGAGAATTTTCAACCTGGCTGCATAATAAAAAGCAATTTTCCAAAAGCTATACCCTCAAAACAATTGACAACTTAAAAACGATTTGTAATGATGCTGAGGTAAACGGAATTAACGTAAACCCTCAATTAAAAAACGTAAAAGGTGGCAAGGTGAAAAGCGAAACCATCCTCTACTTATCAAAAACAGAACTTAAAAAGATTAAAGAAGTTGATCTTAAATCAAAAGCTTTGATGAACGCTCGAAAGTGGTTGATACTAGGCTGTAATATAGGGCAACGCGGTAGTGATCTTCTAAACCTTAATGAAAGTAATTTAGGTTCTAAGGGCGATATAGTCCTAATCGAATTGACTCAGCAAAAAACCGGGAAACATGTTTACATCCCTTTAAATAGAGATGCAAAAGAAGTTATCCAAGACGGCTTCCCTACCAAAATTTCAATGCAAAAATTTAATGACTATATAAAGCTTATTGGTAAAGAAGCTGAAATAAATGAAAAAGTTATAGCAGGAAAGGTTTCCATGGTTCCCGAATCAAAAAATTCGGATGTTAAGATTAAAAGAAAAGTTATTAAGGAATACGAAAAATGGGAAGTGATGGCATCCCATATTTGCAGAAGATCCTTCGCTACAAATTTATATGGCGAATTACCTGCATCATTGATAATGAGTATTACTGGACATAGTACTGAGAAAATGTTTTTAAATTATATTGGCAAGACCTCGGTTGACCATATAGCCTCAATTAATGCTTTTTATAACAAACAAGACAAGGAACAGAACAAGGAAATAAAACTTCAAGTTATATCCAACAAGGCTGCCAATGGATAATTAACGAGTTATATGAATCTTAAGGACTACCTCATACAATACACTCAAGAACCTGACAGAAATTTTCGAAATTTTCCTAAGGAAAAAACCGAGAAATTATTTCTGGAATTCAAGTCTCTATGTTATAATCCGCAAACTTATAAATGGAGTAGAATTAAAGATTGTACCGCCTATATCAAAAGCGAAAACATTGACCCTGAAATTTTCATTCGATTCTCTCACTACCTCATCAATCGGTATTATAAACTAGTTCATGTGCATAATAGCAAAGGAAAGAACGCCGCATTCACATTCCTGAAAAAGCTTCAAGCATCTAAAAAATTAACTTCTAGAAATGGCAAGAAAATAAAACTATCTGAAGGAGTAAATAAGATTGACTTTTTGCTTGAAATGAAAACTCTAAATAAATTTCTAGATCTCACTAATGAGGAATGGGTGGATTTTATACTTTCAAATTTTGAATTAAACCTTTCAAAAGCAACACTCCTCAAATATTATTACACAAAATAGTTGAATTTTTTCACGAAATTTTCTTCAGAAAAAAGCAAAAATAGGTTAACCTAATATAACCTGATATAACCTAAATAAGCCTAAATCAACCTTACACCATCATTCAGCTCCTTGTTATACGCCTAGATCAACGTAAATAAGTTTCTATCCACCTCTACACTTCACTTTAGCTTTGGCGTTCAAATAGGAGAAAGACTCCTATCAACGTTAAAAATGAGATCTAGCTCAAATAGATCTAAATATTCTTTTTATGAAAAAAGTTCAATTAGTAGAAATTACTCCCGAACAATTTCAAAAAATGCTAGCAGTAGAAATAGCCGAAAAGATAGAGGAACTAAAAGAAGTACTAAAGCCTGTGGAAAAGACAGAATACCTTACAAGAACCGAAGTAAGTGAGCTTTTGAAAATTAATTTATCCACTGTCCACAAATGGACAAAACAAAACTATCTCCATGCCTACTATTTAGGCAACCGCGTATATTATAAACGGAGTGAAATTGAAAACACTCTTTGTAGTGTTTAAACTAAACAAGCCCTTAATCTAAGCTCTATCAACATAAAAAAATAAACTTTGGTTGACTACACCAAATTTGAACTTCCCTCATATTTTGAGAAAATCCTCAAAGAAAATAGCCTCCTTGAATTTCAAGCGAAGGTTGATTTGAATGGCGGTTTAATTGGTGATCGTTCAATCGCCTATTATAGAGGTTTAACTTTCACGATTTATGAGTCTAAACGAATTACAGTAGCCGGTAGCTTGCATAAATATTGGAACAAAGGAAAACATAATTTCAATGACTTCAGTACAGAAAACCTATTGGAAGTTTTAAATGATCTCAAGAATAAGTTTAAAATTACTCCTGATGTTTGCGATATAAAACAACTAGAAATTGGAATAAACTTTCGACCTCCCTATACAACAAAAGAAATCTTAGCCTCTTGTCTCCTTCATAAAACCTCACAACTTAAATGGATTTTCACTCCTGATGAGGGAAACTATAAGCAGGTTATGCACAGGAATTACTATATTAAAGTATACGACAAACAAAAGCATTATACTCAACAAGGCTACAAAATTCCTTCTGAGCTGATGAGGTTCGAAATAAAGTATAGACGTAACAAGTTAAATAATCAACTCGGCATAACTGGTAAAATAATCCTTCAAGATATTCTTGATTATAACTTTAAATATTTTACAGACGCATTAATTAAAGAGTGGAGAAATATTCTTTTTTACGACTGGACTTCTTTAGAAAATAGCTCCTATAAGGATCGTTATAGTAATGACGAGTATTGGCTCAATCTCAAGCAAGAAAACTTCAAATATCATCGTAATAAGCTCAATAAAATTATATCCGCGAACCCCAACAACCTTAAGAAGGATATTGAAGCAAGAATAGAAGCTAAATGCAAGCTTCTAACAGCTCCGACTACCCGAATTAGCACTTTATATATAGAGACAGTTTAGGTAGTGCTATTCCGCCTATATTAAACTGTAAGCTTCTCAACTCACCTCAATTTATATCAGCAGCACTTAAAAGTCAGTATAATTTTTTATTTCGATCCCATTTGTAAAAACCGAAACTTTTTTAAACCTTTTGGATATAAAGCCAGCCCATACCTCTCGACAATTAATTTACACCTGGAGACAATCACGTCTGAAAACCATAACAGACTCAAACCCCCGACCACAGAAAAATTTTCAGTTCTTTTTAGTAATTTCCCGATAGTAAGATGACCTATACTATAACATCGAGAATCCTCTTCACTATTCCATATTTATAAAATACACACTACTATCACACAGTAACCTACTACTACTGACCACAGCTATTCGATTGTGTTATTTTAGTTTGCGCGTAAAGAAAAACCAGCCAGTTACTAACCAGAGAAAGAACACACAAAGAAGAAGTGAATTTTTAAACAAAAACTTCCTATAAAGAACTTGAGCTTTTATTGACCCATTTGCAGAGACATTTCTATCTTTAAGGAAATTTTAACCAAATAAACAGTATGCCTCTTAGCTGGAATGAAATTAAATCCCGATCAATTACCTTCTCTAAAGAATGGGAAGGAGAAACAAGAGAACGAGCCGAAAAAGATACCTTCTGGAATGAATTTCTTAACATCTTCGGTATAAGTAGAAGACGTGTTGCTACCTTTGAAAAGGCGGTTAAAAAGCTTAATGAAAATCAAGGTTACATAGACCTATTCTGGCCGGGCACACTATTGGTTGAGCATAAATCTGCAGGTAAAGACCTAGACAGCGCTTTTTCCCAAGCTCTGGACTACTTTCCCGGATTAAAAGAACACGAACTTCCACGTTACATTATAACGTCTGATTTTACTCAGTTTAAAGTATATGATCTGGATAAAAGTCAGGAACACTTTTTTTCCCTGTCTGATTTAACGAAAAATATTCATCTCTTTGGATTCGTTGCTGGCTATGAAAAGAAAACATTCAAGGAAGAAGATCCAGTAAACATTGATGCAGCTTATTTGATGGGGAGACTTCATGACCGATTAGAAGAGGTTGGTTATAAGGATCATGATTTAGAAGTTTATTTAGTACGCATTTTATTCTGTCTCTTTGCAGAGGACACGAATATTTTTGAAAAAGGAATTTTTCAGGAATATATAGAACTACATACTAAAGAAGATGGTTCAGACCTAGCAATTCATCTTGCCCACATCTTTCAAACTCTTAATACAAGAAAAGAAGAAAGGCTTACTAATCTAGATGAAGCCTTAGATCAATTTCCTTATGTAAATGGTCAACTATTTTCGGAATCCTTAAAATTAGCTTCCTTTGATAGCGGCATGAGAGATATGTTACTAGATGCATGTGGATTAGGTTGGGGAAAGATTTCACCAGCTATTTTCGGCTCAATGTTTCAGGCGGCGATGAATCAAGAAGAAAGAAGAAATTTAGGAGCTCATTACACCTCTGAAAAGAACATTCAAAAACTCATAAAACCCCTTTTTTTAGATGAACTACACAAAGAGTTTAAAAAAGCAAAGGGGAGCACAAAAAAGCTGAAAGAACTTCATGAAAAAATTGCCAGTCTTAAATTTTTAGATCCCGCTTGCGGCTGTGGTAATTTTTTGATTATAACATATAGAGAGTTAAGAGAACTGGAAATTCAGATCCTAAGAGAGCTGAACAAGAAAGGTTTGGGATATTTAAACATTGGAGATATTATAAAAGTAGACATTGATCAATTTTACGGTATCGAATATGATGAATTTCCTGTTAGAATTGCTGAGGTTGCTATGTGGCTGATTGATCATCAAATGAATATGAAGGTTTCTGAGGAATTTGGACAATATTTTGTTAGACTGCCTCTGAAAAAATCAGCAACTATATTGCATGGCAACGCTCTCAAAACAGACTGGAAGAACCTCATATCGAATAATGAATTAAGTTTCATCTTAGGAAATCCACCTTTTTATGGTTCCAAATTACAATCAGAAGAGCAGCGACAAGATTTAGAGGAAGTATTTGGCAGCGATGTCAAAGATGCTAAAATAATGGATTATGTTTCGGCGTGGTACATTAAAGCAGCCCGATACATACAAGATACAGGAATTACCGTTGGTTACGTTTCTACTAATTCCATAACTCAAGGAGAACAAGTAGGGGTTCTATGGACAGAACTTCTGGAGAAATATAATGTAGAAATTCATTTCGCCCATAAAACCTTCAAATGGACAAATCAAGCTAAAGGCAAAGCCGGTGTTTATTGCGTAATTATTGGTTTTGGTCAAGATAAAGTTAAGCAAAAAACTCTTTTCGAATATCAGGAGGTTACCGGGGAACCTCATTCAGTTGTTGCAAGCAACATTAACCCTTACCT
Organism: Salegentibacter salarius; assembly: GCF_900168265.1. Lineage (GTDB taxonomy): Bacteria > Bacteroidota > Bacteroidia > Flavobacteriales > Flavobacteriaceae > Salegentibacter > Salegentibacter salarius. Next base: position 122,610 of record NZ_FVZF01000004.1, read on the forward strand.
AGTTGACGCTCAAAACGTACTAATTAGAAAAAGAACCACCCCTTTAACTAAAGTTCCCCCAATGAGCTTTGGAAATATGCCGTTAGATGGAGGTAACCTCTTACTATCCAATGAAGAAAAAGAAAAAATTTTAGAAAAGGAGCCCGCCCTCAGTCCATACATAAAGCCTCTAATAAGCGCAAGGGAATTTCTGAATGGGCAAAATAGATGGTGTATCTGGTTGAAAGATGAGTCTCCAAAAGTTATAAAAACTTCAAGTTTCCTGCTGGAACGGATAAAAGCTGTGAAAGAATTTCGCCTTTCAAGTAGAGCTGCATCCACAAGAAAGCACGCCGAAACTCCGTGGCTTTTTAGAGACAAAAGCAACCCAGAGTCATTTATAGTTATTCCGAGCACTACATCGGAAAACAGAGAATATATTCCCTTTGGTATTTTTGATAAAAATTATATCGCCAATAATAGTTGCCACATAATACCAAATGCTAATCTTTTCCTTTTCGGAGTACTGAGCTCCCAAATGCATTTAGCTTGGGTAAAATACGTGTGTGGAAGACTAGAAAGCAGGATTCGATATTCAAAAAATATTGTTTACAACAATTATCCTTTCCCTGTAAATGCCACACGTCCCAACCAAAGCAAAGTAGAAAAATCTGCACAAAAACTATTGGATGCTAGAATGAAATTTAGTGAAAGCAGCTTATCTGATCTTTATGACCCTTTAATAATGCCCAAGAGCCTCAGAAAAGCTCACACCGAATTAAATAAGGCAGTTGATCTTTGTTATCGACCTCAGCCCTTCCCGGACGAGAGAAGAAGAATGGAGTTCTTATTTGAGCTTTATAATAGCTATATTAAAAACAAGAAAGAACTGGTTGTCTAAACAAACACACAATTATCAGTTTGAAGTAAAAAGAAGCATTTTAATTCCAGATTTCAGTTCCCTACAACCCCATATCTGATAATAATTTTTTAGTGAAGAATAATAAACAAATTCAACTTAATCGAGCAAACAAAAGATTCCAGAGAAGGTTGACTTCCAATGCCAAGAGAAAAAGAAGAAGGAAAGAGGAACTAGGATTAAGCCGGGTTGAAAAACTCAGATTTAGGCATTATAAGAAGTTCAGAGGGTTCAAGAAAGTAAAAGCACCAGTAAACTTTTCTTTAGTGGAGGAACCGGAGGAGATGATAAAATTTGCCAAAAATATAAAAAAACTATATAGAAAGAAAAAGAAGGTATTTGTTATCTTCAAGGATACTGAGCATATAGGTTATGACGCTCTTGTACTCTTATTATCTATTCTTATTCGTTTTAGATCAAAAAGGATAAAATTTGACGGTGATTTCCCCACTAACCCTGAAGCCAAAAAAATTCTTCTTGATTCTGGCTTTTTTGAATACTTATATAAGAATATTAAGGAGGAAGATAGATACTCCTTTATAAAAGGGGGAACCATAGCTACACACGCCTATAAAAAAGTAGATCCCAAGCTAACCAGTGAAATAATTTCCGATGCTTCACGCACAATTTGGAAAAAAAATAAAAGATGTCAAGGGGTGCAAAGGTCTTTAATTGAATTAATGCATAACACAAATAACCACGCCGCTTATGACAAGGAAGGCGACAAACTTTGGTTTTTATCTGTTCAGCATAGAAAAAAGGAAGGAATTGTAAGCTTTTCCTTCCTAGACTTTGGCGTAGGTATATTCGAAAGCTTAAATAATAAAGGAAAAGATAGTAAGTGGTATAATTGGGAACGAAGTTTAGCAAAATTATTTACCTATGAGAATAATAAAGAACTTCTAAAATTAATACTTAACGGAGAGCTTCATAGGACAGTTACAGGGAAAGCTTATAGAGGTAAAGGTTTACCGGGTATATATGGGGCATTCAAGCGAAACCATTTTAATAAATTACATATTATCTCGAATGACGTCTATGCGGATATAGAAAATAACAAATTTTTATCACTGAAGAATGCATTTAGTGGTACTTTTGTTTATTGGGAAATAAGCTCAAATAATTTTAATACAGATGGATTCAATTAAGATTAAAGTTGCTAAAGATTTTTCTCCCTTTCCTGGATCAAGGTATGAAAAAGAAGGAGAAAACTCCGGAGAGAAGTTTCGGAGAGATTTTTTAGCGCCTGCTTTTAAAAAGGCAATTGATGAAGATAAAAAAGTTCTAGTAGATCTAGACGGAACAGCTGGTTACGGAACCTCTTTCCTAGAAGAAATTTTCGGAGGTTTGGTGAGGGATAATGATTTCGATTATAAAGAAATAAAAAAAAGGCTTGATATTATTTCACTAGAAGAAGAGTACTTGGAGGAGGATGCATGGGAGTTTATTGATGATGCTCATTCTGCAAAAAAATCTTCCGATGAAGCTTCTATTTAATGCCCTTCTAATTCTTTCTTGCCTTGCTATAGGTTTTGCAGCTGCTAAAATTTATTCAATTCCTTATTTTAGTATTAAGAATGAACTTGATCCTATTGCTCTCTTTTCTGCTCTGGTGTCAGTTCTTGTTCTTTATTTTCTTTATACTTTCATTGATAAGGACAAAGAAGATAGGGTAAGGGAGAAAGATTTAATTCTAGGAAGAATAGAAGAAATCTACCAACTTATAAAATCTCAATCATTCGAATTTGGGTCGTCTAGCATAGAATATAGCACTGCTGCTGCTAATACGAAGAGAGTAAGAGTCCTGTTACTTAGCATTGAAGACCTTTTAAAAGAGGTAGGTGTTAATCATCATAAAAAAGAGCTTGATTCAATTCTACTTGAAATCAGAAAGCTTAATAATCTTTTGACTTACTACCGCCCTCCCGAGACCGGCGAAATTATGCACGATTATATTCCAGATATTGTTGTGAGAGATAATATCGCCCATTATTCAACTAATCGTTTGAAACAGATCAATAGTTCTTACGATAAATTAAAAACCCAAGTCTTAGCCTACCAGCTCAAAATAAATCGAGCATAAACTAATGGTTGACTAAAAGTTGACTAAAACAACTTCCTAAAAACAAAAAAGCCTTGAAAATCAAATGATTAACAAGGCTTTAAGTACTCGGGACGGGACTTGAACCCGTACGGACACATTGTCCATTGGATTTTAAGTCCAACGTGTCTACCAATTCCACCACCCGAGCGTGGTAATATTATGTATGAGCGAAAAACGGGATTCGAACCCGCGACCTCCACCTTGGCAAGGTGGCGCTCTACCAACTGAGCTATTTTCGCGTTTTTAAAAGAACTTCCACGTTTAACGTGGCTGCAATAGCGTATTGCGGATGCAAATTTAATATAAATCTTATAATGTCAAAGGCTTTTTCAAAAAAATAAAGAAAATCTTAAATAAAAAATTCCTTCAGTAATTCAGTCCCAACTTTAAAAAATTACAACTCATTGTTTACCAATACTTACCGATCTACTTTCCTATTTTTTACTGAAAACCCACAACCGAGAACTTCAGACTGCTTAAGCTTTCGTTTTCGCTTTTTCCTTTCCAACTAAGGTTCTTTTAATCTCGTTTAGCTTCATCAAAGCTTCTACAGGCGTAAGCGTATCAATATCTATATGTAACACCTCTTCTTTTAATTCCTGCAGAATAGGATCATCAAGATTAAAGAAGCTAAGCTGCATTTCTTCTTCGGCCGACTTCTTTAAAAGCTCACTGGAGTCTTCCATTTTATGTGATTTCTCTAATTTCTTTAGAATTTTATTTGCGCGATGTAAAACCTGTTGTGGCATTCCGGCCATTTTGGCTACGTGAATTCCAAAGCTATGCTCGCTGCCTCCCGGCACCAGTTTCCGAAGAAAAAGCACATTATCTTTTAACTCTTTTACCGAAACATTAAAATTCTTGATCCGCTCAAACGTATCGCACATTTCATTGAGCTCGTGGTAATGCGTAGCGAAAAGTGTTTTAGGTTTGGCGGGATGTTCGTGCAAATATTCACTAATCGCCCAGGCAATAGAAATCCCATCGTAAGTACTGGTACCGCGTCCTATTTCGTCCAAAAGCACCAAACTTCTATCTGAAATATTATTTAGAATACTGGCTGTCTCGTTCATTTCTACCATAAAAGTAGATTCGCCCATAGAAATATTATCGCTGGCGCCAACCCGGGTAAAAATCTTATCTACCAAACCTATATTTGCCGCTTTTGCCGGCACAAAACTTCCCATTTGCGCCATTAACACAATAAGTGCAGTTTGCCTCAAAATAGCCGATTTACCACTCATATTAGGCCCGGTGATCATAATTACCTGCTGGTTTTCGCGATCTAAAGTAACATTATTGGTCACATAAGATTCGCCAATAGGCAATTGCTTTTCAATAACCGGGTGCCGCCCTTCTTCAATATTTAGATCGTGATGTTCTTCAATTTCAGGCTTACAATAATTTTCGGCTTTGGCTTGTTCAGCAAAAGAACATAAACAATCTAGCTGGGCAATAAGTTGTGCGTTTTGCTGTACCGGCTGAATATAATCGTTCATCCAATTTACCAATTTACCAAAAAGTTGCTGTTCCAGGTGCAAGATCTTTTCCTCAGCCCCTAAGATCTTCGCTTCATATTCCTTTAATTCTTCGGTAATATAACGTTCGGCATTTACCAGGGTTTGCTTTCTAATCCAACTATCGGGGACTTTGTCTTTATGCGTATTGCGAACTTCTATATAATAACCGTAAACGTTGTTACTGCCTATTTTAAGCGAAGAAATTCCGGTGATTTCGGTTTCCCGTTTCAACATATTATCAAGGTAATCTTTTCCTGAAAAAGCTATTTTTCTAAGCTCATCCAGTTCTTCCGAAAAACCTTCAGCAATACAATTTCCTTTTAAAATATTTACCGGCGCATCTTCATGCAAACTTTCAGTAATCTTACTACGCAAAACCTCGCATGAATGTAAATTATCACCAATCACTTTAATGGCTTCATTTTCACTATTCAGCGCGAGCTCTTTTATAGGAATTATGGCTTGTAAAGAATGATTAAGCTGAAGTACTTCCCGAGGTGTAACCTTTCCTGTAGCGACTTTAGAAATAAGCCGTTCCAGGTCACTTATCTTTTTGATGTTTTGCTGAATTTCAGCCAAAACTGAAGGATTTTCTAGTAAAAAACCAACTACTTCGTGGCGCTTTCTAACTTTCTCGGCATTTTTTAAAGGCAATGCAAGCCAGCGCTTTAAAAGCCTTCCGCCCATTGGGGAAATTGTCTTATCTATAACATCCAGCAAGGTTACGGCGTTGGCCGCGTTAGAATGATACAACTCCAGGTTTCTGATGGTAAACCGATCCATCCATACATATTCCTCTTCAGCAATACGATTTATAGCAGTAATATGCTGCAGTTTTCGATGTTGGGTTTCCGCGAGGTAATGTAAAATAGCCCCGGAAGCAATAATCCCTTCTTCCAGGTGTTCTACGCCAAAACCTTTTAAAGATTTGGTTTGAAAATGTTCATTTAAAGTTTCGTAAGCGAAATCCTGTTTAAAAACCCAGTCTTCCTGGTAGAACGTATGGAAATCTTCGCCGAAGATCTGCTTAAAGTCTTTCTTATTCTTCTTCGGAATCAAGACCTCACTCGGACTAAAATTTTGAAGCAACTTATCTATATATTCTGAATTTCCCTGCGCGGTGAGAAATTCGCCGGTAGAAACATCTAAAAACGAAACTCCAAAGATTTTCTTTCCGAAGTGAATAGCACATAAAAAATTATTCGATTTACTCTGAAGCACCTCATCGCTTAACGCTACACCCGGAGTTACCAATTCGGTCACGCCACGTTTTACGATGGTTTTGGTCATTTTAGGATCTTCCAACTGATCGCAAATAGCTACCCGTTCCCCGGCTTTTACCAATTTTGGCAAATAAGTATTTAGAGAGTGGTGAGGAAATCCCGCCAGCTCGGTACGCTCGCTCCCATTATTTCTATTGGTGCAAATAATATTAAGAATCCTGGCTGTCTTAACCGCGTCTTCCCCAAAAGTCTCGTAGAAATCGCCCACCCGAAACAACAATAAGGCATCAGGATACTTTGCCTTGATGGCATTGTATTGTTTCATTAACGGGGTAACTTTCTGAGGTTTTTTTGCTGCCAAAATTCTGGAGTTTTAGGTTTGCTAAAATACGGATTAGGCAGTTTGCTTAAAAATTATAACCCGAAATTTTAAGAATTAGACTACCAAGAAACAAAAGTGACCATAAGAAAGTTCGCCACCAATTTTTCACTTCTAAACTACGGGTTATTTTTTCGCAAGACTGGTTTGGAGAAATAGAATTATGCAAAGGCACAAAGACTAAAAAAGTCATCGCCCAGATAATAGCGATAATAAGCATGCTGCCCCAGGTATAAAAATTTGGCTGATGCCATAATTGCCAGGAGGCTACAAACAATTGCGCAATCATTAATGGCCCGACGATTATGCCTATACGCCCGGTATAAATTTTATGCCATTTCCCCAGATCTTCATTTTTATAATAACACAAGCTGGGATAAATCACCAGTTGTACCACCCAAATTAAGACCATTAAACCGAAATCGAGTAAAAGGCGTATTAATTCAATATTCATGTTTTTTATGTTAGTAAGCGAAATCTTTTACTGATATCCCTGCGCCTGTAGGTTGAACAATTCGGCATAAAGCTTATCATTTTGCATGAGCTCCTGATGTGTTCCAATTTCCAGAACAGCACCATTTTTTAAAACCATAATTCTATCGGCAATTCTAACCGTGCTAAAGCGATGGGAAATAATAACGGCAGTTTTACCTTCAGTTAATTTTATAAACCGATCAAAAGCTTCGGTTTCGGCGCGCGCATCTAATGCTGAAGTTGGTTCATCTAAAATTAAAACTTCAGCATCTTTCATATAAGCGCGGGCAATCGCGATCTTTTGCCACTGCCCGCCAGAAAGATCTTTTCCCTGCTTAAAACGTTTTCCCAGTTGCTGATCATAACCGCGCGGTAAACCGGTAACCACTTCATTTGCCAAACTTTTCTCGGCAGCACTGTCTATTCTTTCCTGGTTTTTAATTTCTTCAATTTCACCCATCGCAATATTCTCCCGAAGCGTAAGTTCAAATTTTACAAAATCCTGAAAAATCACTCCGAAGTACTGCTGGTATTGAGTTTGATCATATTCTTTTACCGGAATATCGTCCAATAGAATTTCTCCTTCAGTAGGTTCATAAAACCGAAGTAATAATTTGATAAGCGTGGTTTTCCCGGCTCCATTTTCACCTACAAAAGCTAATTTTTCGCCAGCTTTTAATTCAAAATTAATATTGCGCACCACCCAGGCTTTTCCTATCATAGACTTCACCGCTCTTGATCACAGTATTTATCTTTTTTAAATTATCGATACTTTTCAGCGGATTTTTATCCAAAATTAAAATATCGGCCACTTTTCCTGTAGCAATACTTCCATATTCATTACCAAGATTAAGAAATTGCGGACCATTAACTATAGAAGTTTTTATAACCTGGGCGTTACTTAAGCCTGCTTTAGAAAGGGCATTTAATTCCCCGTGCAAAGATTCGCCGGGATAAACATAAGAATTAAAGGCTCCACAATCTGACCCTGCTAAAAGCTTAACTCCTGCATTTTGCATTGGCTGAATCATTCGGGCACTTATTTCTTCCATTTTCTCACGCATCTTGCTGCCGGAAGCTTTTGCTCGTTTTGCTCCTTCTATCCTGCCCTGGTAAGTTTTTTGAATACCGGGACCAATGTATTTTAGCAATGAATCCTGCTGGTGATCTACATCTAAAATTTCTGAAAGGGTTTTACCTATATAAAGTGTGGGAGTTACATATACATTTTCTTCACTCATTTTAGCAAAAACCTCAGCCGCAAGTTCGGGATCGTAAGTGTCTATTAATGGTTCTATCATTCCGTAGCCCAGGTCTAGTTTTGTCAGGCTATCGGCAATGGGAGAACAGGCTTTTAGCGGATAATACATATGCTCGGCACCATCAAGGCCCAGGGATACGGCTTTCATAAAATCGGCGCTCATCGGCATATGTCCGGTGACTTTTAGCCCACGCTTTTCGGTTTCTTCGATAATGTTGTAATAATTTTCTGCGGAAAGATTTCCATCATAAGTCTTTACATAATCTACCTCAAGGCTTTCCAGCGAATCCAGGGCAGCAAACACCTCAGCTTCGCTAGTGACTTTAATAGAACCAGGCCAGGCCGGTTTATCGCCATCCAGTTTGGGACCCGAACTAAAAATTGTGGGACCATCTAATTCGCCATTAGCAATTTGATCTTTCCATTCTATTACACTCGGAGTGATATCGCCACCGGCATCGCGTACAGTGGTAATTCCGTAGGCTAAAAAAAGTGGCAAGAGATCTTTGTTTTCTTCTACCAAAGTGTCACCCCCTCTAAAATGAACATGATTATCCCAAAGTCCCGGCATCACAAATTTCCCATTAGCATCAATAAGGCGATCAGCAACAAATTTTTCTTTATCAATGCTTTTTCGAACCTCCACAATTTTTCCGTTAGAAATAAAAATTGATTGACCTTCGCTTAGGCTTTCACTCTCTGCATCTATAATTTGAGCATTATAAATAACAAGATCGTAGGCTTTGGTTTCTTTATTCTTGCAAGATGACAGGGTAATTGCTAATAATAAGAAATATATGAGTTTATTCATTTTTATAAGACTTTTGGACGGGAACCTGGTAATTCAAATTCCCGCTTTCTAAATTTATGTTTAGTCGCAAGAATATTAGTTATCAGTTTTATCAGGATATACCGGGGAAGGTACATCTTTCGGCGGGTTGGCCTCCAACTGTTTCAGCACAATCTCGATAGCTTTTTCCAGTTGAGGATCTCTACCTTCAATTACTTCTTCCGGCCATTGTTCTACTTCAACATCTGGGGCCACTCCTTCGTTTTCCACACTAAAGCCTTCTTCAGTATAAAAAGCCACATTTGGTGCGGTAACAGAGCCTCCATCTATAAATTCAGGATAACCTAAAACGCCTACCAGGCCGCCCCAGGTAGTTTTTCCAACGATAGTTCCAAGATCAAATTTTCTAAACATCCAGGGCAGGTAATCACCTCCTGAACCGGCAGTTTCATCGGTAATCATCACCTTGGGACCTTGAATAGAAGCACTTGGCGATTTTAGATCTTTTCCATAACGGAATCTCCAGTGCGCCTGCTCTGGTTTTTTAAGGATATCTATAACATAATCTGCCAACTGGCCACCGCCATTAAAACGTTCGTCTACTATAATGGCCTGCTTATTTGCCTGCGGAAAGAAGTAGCGTTTGAAGTACTCATGGCCCTCCGTGGCAGTATTTGGCACATAAACATAGGCAACCCGGCCATCGGTAGCTTCGTGCACTTTTTGAATATTGCCTTCTATCCAATCGCGGTTTCTTAAAGCAATTTCATTTTCAACCGGAGTTACTTTAATTTTTCTTGAATTCTTCATATTAGGATTAGGACCCACGGTGAGCATCACTATTTTCCCGGCTGTATTTTCAAATAACTTATAGATATTATCACTAGCCTCTAGCTCTTCTCCATCTACTGCCAAAAGATAATCGCCTTCTTTTACATCTACTCCGGGTTCGGTAAGGGGAGAACGCAAATTAGGGTTCCAGTTAAGTCCGCCATAGATTTTCTCGAATCTATACCTGTCATTTTCTATGCTGAAATCTGCTCCCAGGAGACCTCCTTTTACAGATTCTTTAGAATGAAGCCTGTCACCTCTACTAGAGAACCGGTGATGCCCTACTCCAAGTTCGCTAAACATCCATTCCATTACCCGGTAGAGATCGCTTCGGGAAGTAACATCTCCTATAAAAGGTTCGTATTTTTCTTTCATTTTATCCCAGTCTACGCCGTGCATACCCGAGTCATAAAAGTAGTCCCGGTTAACTCGCCAGGCTTCATTAAAAATATTCGGCCACTCAGCTACGGGATCAATCTTCACCTGAATATCACCGGTATTAAGCGTTCGCTTATCTTCAATTTTATCAACTTCAGCGATACCCCATTTTTCTTCTGCCTTATAAAGAATCTTTTTTCCATTGGCTGAGATCTCGTAAGAAGTGGCAGGCATTATCTCCTTATTCTCCCTTTCTTTAAGATCATACAGATTTAGAGTTCCTTTATTCTGCTCGTGAGGAGGATAAGCTAAATAATAGAGAGTTCCTTCCTTTGGTGAACTTAGGTTCGCATATTTACCGGCCGGAAGCGGCACATCTACGATCCTGTTTTCTATTCCCTCGAAATCAATTTTTAGATCGGGAACTTTCACTTCTTTATCCTCTTCTTCTGCCTTTTTCTTTTTTTCTTCTTCTTTTTCTGCCTTCTCAATCTTTTCAACATCATTTTCTTTGGCAAATGGAGATTCCACATCCTTCTGCAAAGTCACCAGGTAAATCGAACTGCTCATTTCCATATCCTGGTTAGACTGATCAAACCAATTTACCACGGGCCCCGCATCTGTAGAAGCTAGCATATATAGATATTTTCCGCTGGGGTCAAAAACCGGACTTGAGACGCTGGAAAAGCCATCGGAAATTGCATAGGATTTATCTTCTGAAAGGGAATACACATAGGCTTGTTCAAAACTGGTTCCAGTTACTATGGTATAACTAATCCAATTAGAATCATGAGACCAGCTACCAAATAAGTCTCGAAAAATTCCCGGTATATATCGTTCATCCTGTGAAACTTTTGTCACTTTCCCGGAATCTATGTTTAACACATAAAGATTACGCCCATTATCTACAAAACTTATTTTCTTAGAATCTGGAGACCACTTTGGATAAGCGTAAAAACCTGCACCCTCAAGTTTAAATTTTTCAGCTTCTTCTTGTTCGCTTTGATCGTGCACATGAAGTGCATATTCCCCACTTTCATCACTAAAATACGCGATGAATTTTCCATTCGGAGACCACACAGGATCTTGTTCATGTACACCTGAGGTTTCAGTTATATTAACCACATCCCCTTTTTCAGCGGGCACCGTTACTATTTCTCCTCTAAAATCCATTACAACTCTCGCCCCGGTAGGCGAAACAGAGGCGCTGCGGATATACTCATCACCCTTTACAAAGCGCGGGCGCAATTCAAGAAGATCTGTTGCGATCCCAACCTCGATTTTTTCAGTAGAATCACTTTCCGGATTATAGGTATGCAGATATCCTGCCTGCTCAAAAATTATTTCATCTTTTCCTGCGGAAAGATCTAAAACCGGGAAATCTTCATAATTGGTAAGTTGAGTAACCTCCTGGGAATTCATATCGTAACTGTACAAATTGAATTCGCCATTCCTATCACTTCTGAAATAAACTTTATCTCCCAGCCATTGAGGTCTGGTATCGTTGCTTCCGCTTTCCGGTTTTGGGACCTCGGTTACAGAATGGTCATTGGTATCATAAATCCAGATTCGGGAGGCCATACCACCACGATAATACTTCCACTGATTAAAAGCCTCATAAAGCGGCGTATAAGCAATGTATTTTCCATCATCAGAATAATCTGCCCAAAAAGCATTGGGAATTTCCAATTGCTTAACCTGGCCACCGTTTACTGAAACCTCAAAGAGTTCTGCATACCGCCTGGTAAAAACATTTCGTTGCGATATAAAAAGAACAGCAGAACCATCTGGTGTAAAACCACGAACCAAGTCGCTCCCGGGGTGCCAGCTAAGGCGCTCAGGCACGCCACCATTAGCAGGCACCACATATACATCGGTATTTCCATCATATTCTGCATTAAAAGCTATTAAACTTCCGTCTGGGGAAAAAACAGGATTAGATTCAATCCCATCATCTACTGTAAGTCTTCTTGGTGAAGAGCCATCTTTATTTGCCACCCAAAGATCTTCGGCATAAATAAAAGCGATTTGAGAATCACTCATCGCGGGTTTTGAAAGTAAACGGGTATCTTCTTTATTAATATCCTGGGCTGCAAGAGTGAAGGACAGGAAGAAAAAAAGTAGCAGGGAAGTAGTTTTATATATCATACTAGAGGAATATTTTATCATTTACTAATATAAAACTAAAATGTAAATAACCTATCAAACCCGTAATTACGAAAGATTCGAATTAAAAATCCCTCTTATCAACTCCAGTCTTTTTAATGATAAATTAATTAATTTCCTCGCATTCTTATTAATTTTGCGCCTATGAAAAACCGAAAATCAAAAAACAGCGAACTGGATCGTAAATCAGTTGAAGAATTTAAGGAAGCTGAAAAAACACCTATTATTGTGATTCTAGATAATATTAGAAGCTTAAATAATATTGGATCGGTTTTTCGTAGTGCCGATGCTTTCCTAATCGAAAAGATTTATCTCTGTGGCATTACCGCGCAACCACCGCATAAAGATATTCAGAAAACCGCTTTAGGCGCGACCGAAACCGTAGCCTGGGAATATGCAGAAAATACACTGGAGGTGTTGGAAAAGCTTCAACAAGAGAAAACAAAGGTTTTTTCTATTGAGCAAGCCGAAGGTTCGGTGATGCTAAATGATTTTAAAGCCCAGCCGGGTGAAAAAATCGCCGTGGTTTTTGGTAACGAGGTAAAAGGCGTTCAACAAAAAGTGGTTTCGGCAAGCGATGGCATTATTGAAATTCCGCAATTGGGCAGTAAACATTCATTGAATATTGCGGTTAGTGTGGGCGTGGTTCTATGGGATCTATTTTCTAAAATAACCACAAATAATCGAGAACAATCTTATATGGCTCACTAGAGACACTTCCTATTTCCAGGAAATTATCAGGCTTTGATCTCTTCTAAAATCGACAAATAATCCAGGCGGTTGTTTACAAAATCTTTACCTGAAATATCTATGATCTGTACCTTCATATTGGTTTGGGTCTTTATAAAATTCAGGTAGCTTTTATTGATTTCCACCAAATAATCTGGCTGAATGTTTTGCTCGTAATCACGACCGCGAGCCTTGATATTTTCCAGCAGTCGATCTGTATTCTGGTAGAGATAAATGTATAGGTCGGGCTTTACCAATTCCTTATACATTAAATGAAAGAGCTTATGGTATAAGGCATATTCATCTTCGTGCAGCGTGATTTTAGCAAAAATCAATGACTTAAAAACATCATAATCTGAGATCACAAAATCTTTAAAAAGATCATACTGAGCCAAATCGTCTGAAAGTTGCTGGTAGCGGTCGGCCAGAAAAGACATTTCCAAGGGAAAAGCATATCGCTCTTTGTTCTCGTAGAATTTTGGCAGAAACGGATTGTCTTTAAACCTTTCTAAAATTAGTTTTGCATTAAAATCTTCGGAAACCATGGTAGAAAAACTGGTTTTCCCCGCTCCAATATTTCCTTCAACCGCGATATAATTCAGTTTATTTAAATTGAAGGCTTTTTTAGGAATCTCAAGCTTTTCAGGAATCGCTTTTATTTCGGAATTGTCCTCAACCCGCTTCAGTAATTTTTCAATAGAGACTTTAAAAATAGGATGGGTTTCCTTAGCAGCGATATCGGCTAAGGGTAACAACACAAATTTTCGGTTTTGCATTGCAGGATGCGGCACTATCAAATCTGCGGTTTCTAAAATTTCATCTTCGAAAAGAAGAATATCCAGATCCAGGCTTCGGTTTTGGTAATTTTTAGCATCAGAGCGCACCCGGCCGGCATCAGCTTCGATCTTCAATAATTTCCGAAGAATTTCTTTCGCAGAAAATCTGGTAGAAACGGCAATACAGGCGTTTAAAAAAGCATTGCCTTCAAAACCCCAGGCAGGTGTTTCATAAACCTGCGATACCTGTTGCACCTCGCCAATTTCTAAATATATTTTATGCAGTGCATTTTGCAGAAGCTCAAAGCGGTTGCCCACATTGCTTCCCAGGGCGATATGTACTATTTTTGGGGAATTCAAACTAACTGAAGAAAAATTATTAAAGCTTATCCTGTAAATTTCACAGCAAATTAAGTAAAACAAAATCACATACCCCTAATTTTGTAGGAAGACTTAAAAAATAAATTTGGCTAAACTTTTACTGAAAGACAAACTCGCGGCACAGCGCGTATATTTAATATTGGCCGGGCTTTTTATCGCCTCCCTGGTTGTTTCGAACCTAATATTTCAGAAATTCTTTAGCTGGGATTTTTTTGGGCTCTATACGTTTGAAATTTCTGTGGGAATTTTACCATATCCGGTTACTTTTTTGATCACCGATATTATTAGCGAGATCTACGGTAAGAAAAAAGCCAACCAGGTAGTAACAACGGGAATTTTTGCATCGTTCTTTTCTTTGTTGATAATTTACACTGCAGATGCCGTGCCCGCTACCGAATGGTCACCCATAGGCGACGCCTTGTTTACCCAGGTTTTTGGTGCTACCACTATCGCAGTCTTTGCCTCAATGGTCGCCTATTTACTGGCGCAGTATATAGATATTCAGTTATTCCATTTTTGGAAAAGATTGACCAAAGGAAAACATTTATGGCTACGGAATAACTTTTCTACCTTTCTGTCACAATTTGTAGATACGTTTTCGGTCTTGTTTTTGCTCTGTAGTTTTAATAAAATTGAATGGGACTTATTTGGCGCACTTTTACTTAGCGGATTTTTATTTAAAGTAATCGTGGCCGCCTTAGATACGCCTCTGCTCTACGCTTCGGTTTTTGCTTTTAGAAAGCGATTTAACCTGAAGCAAGGCGAAGAATTAAAATATGATTAATGTAAATAAACCAGCTTAATTGGTTTGAATTAAATAATATAGAAATGAAACCAGCATGCTGCTGGACCCAAAGATTGGTAATTCACAGGATAAAAATAAAAGCCTGTGTCTAATTCCAGGATTGGGATAAAAATTTTTAAGTGATGAAGAAAGTATTTAAAATAATTGGTATTGTATTGCTGGTAATTGTAGTAATACTGGTTGCCGCTCCATTTTTGTTTGAATCACAAATAAAAGATTATGTTCGAAAAACCGCTAATGAGAGTGTGGATGCACAGGTTGAATTTAGCGACATAAGCCTTAGCTTTTTTAGGAGTTTTCCCCAAGCTACGGTGGTAATTGAGAATTTCAGCGTGATCAATAATGAACCTTTTAAAGGTGATACGCTTGCCATTGGGGAGGAAGCTCAACTGGAAATGTCTATTAAAGAATTATTTAAAGGCGCCGATGAGCCAAAAATTTTAGACAATATTAAAGTCAATAACACTTATCTAAATATTAAGGTAGACTCCATTGGCAATGCCAATTACGATATAGCAGTTGAAGATACCACAGCTACAGCTAAAGATTCGGTTTCAACCGGATTCAGTTTCGATTTAAAACATTACGAGATTAATAATTCCCGGGTAAAATATTTAGACGAAGGCCAGAAACTGTTACTGGATGTAGAAGAGCTGCATCACGAAGGAACCGGAGATTTTTCTTTAGCTGAAAGCGAACTGGACACCAAATCTAACGCCCTGGTTTCTCTAGATTACGATGGCACAAATTACCTGAACCGAAATAAGGTTTCCCTTGATGCCGTGATCCAGATGGATCTGGAAAATATGCGTTATACATTTCTTGAGAATGAAGCAATGATCAATCAATTACCGTTAACTTTTGAAGGATTTGTGCAGGTAAATGAAGATAATAACGAGATAGATCTAAGTTTCCAAACGCCTTCTTCAGACTTTAAAAACTTTCTAGCGGTAATTCCTGCTACCTATGCAAAAAACATTGAAAATGTAGAAACGAGCGGAGATTTCATTGTTAATGGGAAAATCCAGGGAATTGTAGATGAAACCTATATTCCTAAAATGGATATTAAAGTAAGTTCAGATAATGCCTCCTTTAAATATCCAGATCTACCAAAAAGTGTACAGGATATCAACATAGATCTCCAGATATTGAACGAAACCGGGATATTTGAAGATACTTACCTAACTTTTGATAATGTAACCTTCAGAATAGACCAGGACAGGTTTGCCACCAACGGAAGTATAAAAAACCTAATGGGAAATATGCTAGTTGATATGGCGCTCCAGGGAACTTTAAACTTAGCGAACCTGGACCAGGCTTATCCGTTAGACCTTGAACAGGATCTAAACGGAATTTTAACTGCCGATGTTACCACACAATTTGATATGAATTCTATTGAAAAAGAACAATATCAGAATGTAAAAAGTAATGGTACAGCCAGTATTAAGAATTTCAGTTATAAATCGCCCGAGATTCCTAACGAGGTAAAGATCGCTAATGCCAGATTGAATTTCAATCAGGGGAATGTTCGTGTTCCTGAATTAAAACTTACCACCGGGCAAACCGATATTACGGCTTCGGGAAATATTGAAAACCTGATAGGATTTTTGTTTACCGATCAAAATCTAAAAGGAAGCTTTAATGTAAACTCCAATGTTTTTGCCATCAACGACTTTATGATCGCTGAAACCGAAACCGGAACTGAAGAAACCACAAGCCAAAGTTCTACGCCAACTACAAGCGAGGCGGTTAAAATACCTTCATTCCTGGATACTGAACTAGCTTTCAATGTAAACACCGTAATCTATGATAACCTGGAGCTTAAAAACGCCACAGGAACTATTATCTTAAGAGATGAAACCGCTACTTTACAAAATATCACTACCGATATCTTTGGCGGAAATATCAATTTGGCAGGAAATGTTTCTACAAAAGGAAGCACTCCCACTTTTGATATGGATTTGGCACTGAATTCTTTAAATATTGCCGAGTCTTTTACCAGTTTAAAAATGCTACAGGCATTAGCACCGGTTGCTAAAGCATTAGAAGGTAAACTACAAACCAATCTTCAGTTAACAGGAAATCTAAACGAAGATCTTACACCACAGTTATCTACTCTGGCCGGTAATGCTCTTGCAGAAATTCTTACTGCAGAGGTTAATCCCGAGAAACTACCATTACTTTCAAGTCTTGACCAACAATTGAATTTTATAGACTTAAACGATATTGATCTTGATAAACTAAAAACTCGTTTAACGTTTAAAGATGGAATGGTCCAAATTGAACCTTTCAACTTTAATGTAAAAGGAGTAGGTGTGCAGGTTTCCGGTAGCCACGGATTTGATATGAATATGGATTACACTTTAAACTTAGATGTACCGGCCAGAATGTTGGGTAGCCAGGTAGGCAGTGCTTTAAGCCAATTAAGCGGTGACGAACTTAAAAATATGACGGTAGCATTGCCAATAGGTTTACAGGGAACTTTTCAAAATCCGCAGGTAAATGTAAATATGCAGCAAGCGGTAACTAATCTTACGCAAAGAATAGTTGCAAAGCAAAAAGAGAATCTTAAAGAACGTGGCCAGGATGCGATTAGAGATATTATTAATAAGCAAACCGGGCGAAACCAACAGCAGGAAACCGATACTACCGCGGTAGAAGATTCTACGCAAACCCAAACTCCTAAAACCGAAGAAAAACCTAGAAGCCAGGAGGAGCAGGTTAAAGATGCAGCCAAAGATATTCTAGGTGGTATTTTGGGAAAAAGCAAGAAGAAAAAAGATACTACCAATAATTGAAGGATTGTAGAGGCTTTCTTAATGAAGTCTAATTTCATCAAGCTGAACTTGTTTCAGCTTCTAACGTGTTTTTAATTATCATCATGTTAGATGCTGAAATAAATTCAGCATGACGTTCTTTCAAAAATTTGAATCAGTTTATTAGCTCACTCCCAATTCCACCACAAAACCTTCGTGTGCTCGAACGTTAAAAACGGTGCCGTCTTCAAAAATTAAATACTGGCCTTTAATTCCTTTTAAAACTCCTTCGTAGAATGGATTTTTACCAAGATTAAGGGTTTTTATTTTCTTCGGAAACTCCAAAACAGGAAATTCTATTTCAAGCTCTTTTCTATCGCCCAGGTAATATTCTTTCGCTTCGTCGGGAATAAACTCTTTAAGCTTATCGCGTTCTTCAGCCAAATTAAGATCCAAAACTTCGTTGGTCAACATTTTTCGCCAATTGGTTTTATCTGATACGTGATCTTTTAGAGCCACTTCCGTTATTCCTGCCAAATACCGGTTAGGCACCTCAACTATTTCAATAGCTTCGTGCGCTCCCTGGTCTATCCAACGTGTAGGAATTTGCGTTTTTCGGGTTACACCAACTTTTACATTACTGGAATTAGCCAAATAAACCACGTGTGGCTGTAATTGTGCCTGTTTTTCAAAATCAAGGTTGCGGTCTTCTTCATCTAAATGAGCTTTGCTTAGCTCTGGTTTCATTATCCAATCTCCGGCTTGAGGGATAGATGTAAAACAATCGTAACAATAGCCCTGACGAAAAATCTTCTTCTCCAGCCCGCAGTTTAAACATTGAAAACGAAGAAAATTAAGGCTTATTTTTTTACCGAGAATTTGATTCATATTTATAAAATCATCCTCAAAAACCAGGTAATACTGAACTTTATCGGTGATCTCGGTTCTCATTTTCCTAAACACTCCTTCGTATCTCATCTTTTTTTCCCTATTTTTAACCGAAGTTGATTTGCAAGCTTCGAAGTTTAAATTATTTTTATCCAGCCAACCAGCTGAAGCATTGTCAGCGCATAAAGATATAAAGAATAATGCCAATTCCATTAGTAAACTCCGTGGCCTCGTGGTTCCTTAAGAAGCGAATTCATCAAATGGAGTTGTTTATAAAATACCCTCACGAAGTTCAGCATGAGTTGCTTAGAAATTTGCTTTCCAAAGCCAAAAACACTGAAATTGGCAAAAAATATAACTTTTCAGAAATTAAAAACCACAGCCAGTTTGCGAGCCGGGTTCCAATCCAAAAATATGAAGATTACGAAGCTTGTATTGAACGCAGCCGTCAGGGAGAAAACAATATATTTTGGCCAACTCCTATAAAATGGTTCGCAAAATCCAGCGGAACTACCAGTGCAAAAAGCAAATTTATACCGGTGAGTGAGGACTCCCTGGAAGATTGTCACTATAATGCGGGGAAAGACCTGCTATGTATGTATTTGAATAATAATCCGCAATCCCAACTTTTTACAGGAAAGAGCTTAAGGTTGGGCGGAAGTAAGGAAATTTATAAGAATAACGGTACGGCTTACGGAGATCTTTCGGCGATTTTGATTGCTAATATGCCTTTTTGGGCAGAATTTAGCAGCACGCCAAGTAATGAGGTTTCCCTAATGAACGACTGGGAAGTAAAAATGGAGGCGATCGTTAACGAAACCATTAAAGAAAACGTGACCAGCCTGGCCGGTGTGCCCAGTTGGATGCTTGTTCTTCTTAATAATATTTTAGAAACCACAGGAAAAGAAAATCTATTTGAAGTTTGGCCTCACTTAGAAGTTTATTTTCACGGCGGGGTAAGTTTTGATCCTTACGCACCGCAATATCAAAAGATATTACCCAAGGAAGATTTCAGGTTTTACGAGATCTATAATGCTTCGGAAGGATTTTTTGCCTGCCAGGACCAAAATGATTCCAAGGAGCTTCTATTGATGCTGGATTACGGAATCTACTATGAGTTTATTCCTATGGATAGCTACGGAAGTGAAAATGAAAAAGCAATTCCCCTGGCTGAAGTTGAAACCGGGAAAAATTATGCAGTGGTAATCACAACGAACGCGGGGCTTTGGCGCTATAAGATAGGCGATACCGTTAAGTTCACTTCTACCAGCCCTTATCGTATAAAAGTTACGGGGAGAACAAAGCATCACATAAACGCATTTGGGGAAGAATTAATTATTGAAAATGCTGAAGAAGCTTTAAAAAAGACTTCTCTGGTAACTAATTGTGAAATTGTAGATTATACCGCAGCGCCCATTTTTATGGAAGGAAAAGAAAAAGGTGCACACGAATGGATTATAGAATTTAAAAATCCGCCGAAAGATTTTGAAAAATTCAGGTATGAACTCGATTTGGCTTTACAACAGGTTAATAGCGATTATGAGGCCAAGCGCTATAATAATATGACGCTAAATATGCCGAAAATTCACCAAGCACGAGAAAAACTTTTCTACGACTGGCTCAAAAAAAATGATAAACTTGGCGGACAACATAAAATACCCAGACTTTCTAACTCCCGGAATTACGTTGAAGAATTATTGGGAATGAATTCTTAGTAAAACATCTTACCTTTTTTAAAATATCCAGATTAAGCGTATTTCACTTTAGAAGCTGAAATCCTTTATGTTAGATCCTGAAATAAATTCAGGATGACGCTTGCTGAAACCAGTTCAGGATGACGTTGAAAAAGTAGACTACTTCGGAGCAAGCTCACGAAGCATTATAATTGGAAAATACAATTTGATTTCGAGGCAAGTCCCGGAACATTTAATCTCGATTATCGAGTAAACCTCACAGGTTTTGGAAACCTGTGAGGCTTATTTGTTTTACAATGTTTTCGAAACTTTATCTACAGTTTCAATGGTCTTATCTAAATCTTCATAAGAAAGAGCATCACTTATAAACCAGGTTTCATAGGCGCTTGGTGCGATATAAATTCCGTTTTCCAACATTCCGTGAAAGAATTTATTGAAAGTACCAAGATTTGCAGATGTTGCCGCAGAAGCAAAATCGGTTACGGGTTCTTTTCCAAAATGTACCGAGATCATAGAGCCGACTCTATTTATGGTAAAATCGATATTATTTTGAGTCAGCACTTTTTCCATTCCTTCGTGAAGGTATGCAGTCTTTTTTTCTATGCTTTCAAAGATCTCTCTTTTACTATCGAGTTCAGTAAGCATGGCCAAACCTGCAGCCATCGCCAGCGGATTACCACTAAGTGTTCCGGCCTGGTAAACTGGCCCAACCGGCGCCAGGTAATCCATAATTTCATTCCTGGCTGCAAAAGCACCAACCGGCAGGCCACCACCAATCACTTTTCCAAAGCAAGTAATATCGGCATTCACTCCCATTCTTTCCTGCACTCCTCCCGGGGCAAGTCTAAATCCGGTCATTACCTCATCAAAAACAAGTAGAATTCCGGTTTCATCACAGATCTTTCTTAATCCTTCCAGAAAACCTT
Organism: Salegentibacter salarius; assembly: GCF_900168265.1. GTDB lineage: Bacteria > Bacteroidota > Bacteroidia > Flavobacteriales > Flavobacteriaceae > Salegentibacter > Salegentibacter salarius. The sequence goes on from NZ_FVZF01000004.1 coordinate 143,589, forward strand.
CAGCAGGTGGAATGCATCCCATATTTCCGGCGACAGGCTCCAGAATAATACAGGAAATCTCATCTTTATTCGCTTCTACCAACTCTTTTACATTATCAAGATCGTTGTATTTAGCAAGCAAGGTATCTTTTGCCGTTCCTTGTGTAACTCCGGGGCTGTTTGGTGTACCAAAAGTAACCGCACCACTACCGGCCTGGATTAGGAAAGAGTCGCTATGCCCGTGATAACACCCGGCAAACTTGATAATCTTTTCTTTTCCGGTAAATCCGCGAGCCAGTCTAACGGCACTCATAGTAGCTTCGGTCCCGGAATTCACCATTCTTATCTTATCGATATTCGGCACCATTTTTACCGCCAATTCAGCGATTTTGGTTTCAATCTCGGTTGGAGTTCCAAAGGAAGTTCCCTTTTTTGCTATATCTATTACCGCATCAATTACCGGTTTATGGGCGTGACCTAAAATTAATGGTCCCCACGAATTTATATAGTCTATTAATTTATTTCCGTCTTCATCATACAAATAAGGTCCTTCGGCTTTTTTAATAAAAATGGGATCGCCTCCCACTGCTTTAAATGCTCTTACCGGGGAATTAACTCCGCCGGGAATTACTTTTTGTGCCGAAGCGAACAATTCGCTACTTCTCTTATAGATCATATTATTTTATTCTGGAGAGATAATTACCAAGGTTTGCCCAACGGCTATATTGGTATCTCTTAAATTATTAAATCGCTGTAAATCTTCTACAGTTGTATTGTGCTTTTTGGCAATAGCATATAAAGTATCTCCCTTTTTAACCCTGTAAGTAACCGATTCCGGCTCTTCGGGAGTGTAAGTGTAACTTGGAGATGGTCTTTTAAGTACATCTGCATCAAATTGATAAAGCTTATACCGCTCTATTAAACCAATTAATTTATCTGGGTAACGCCTATCTGTTGCATAACCTGCTTTTCTTAAACCTCTTGCCCATCCTTTATAATCATCTTTATCTAAATCAAAAAGCTCGGCATAACGTTTTCTTTCGGTTAGAAAAAGTGAATGGTCCCTATAAGAATAACGAGCATCTTTATATTTTCTAAAACACTCTCCACGGGCATCATCATCGTGATAAACCCGGGCTCCCTGCCAGTCGTGACATTTTATTCCAAAGTGATTATTGGCTCGCATAGTAAGATCGCCTTTTCCACCGCCAGATTCTAATATTCCCTGCGCCAGGGTAACACTTGCTGGTATATCATAGAGTCGCATTTCTTCCATTGCAACCGCGGCAAAATCCCTAATATAATCTTCTACAGTATAAAGTCTTGGACTTACCGGCGGTAATTTTGGTGTTCCTTCTAAAGGCTTAACCCCTTCAATCTTTCTATTTCCAGAAGATTCAGTAATCACTCCTTCTCTTTCTGAATTCTTTTTAGTGGTGATCACTTTTTTCTTGTTTCCGCAGGAAACCGCAAATAATGCGCAGAAAAACAAAATAAAAAACCGGTTAAATCTCATTTTAGTAACTGATTAAAGGCAAATTTTTCTTTTTTAAAACGCTGTTCATTCCCGGGATTCCCTGTAAACCTCCTGTATGTATTACCAGGACCTTACTTCCGGAAGGAAAATATCCGGTTTTTATAAGGTCAAAAATACCAAAAACTAATTTTCCCGTATATACCGGATCTAACTGAATTTGATATTTTTCTTTGAATTTATTAATAAAATTTATCAAATGCGAATCTACCTTAGCATAACCGGCAAAATGGTAGTTTAGTATTAATTCCCAATTATTCTTAGTGCTGTACTTTTTAATTTCTTCGGAAAGAAAATCACCTTTTAAAGCCGGAAAACCCAGTATTTGCTGATTTTTGGTTGATGCATTTATCAAGCCCGAAAGTGTTCCTCCTGTTCCTACCGAAGCAGCTATAAAGTGGAATTCTTTATCTTTCTCGTTTAAAATTTCCTCACAACCTTTTATCGCTAATTGGTTAGTGCCACCTTCGGGCACCAAATAAAACTCACTCAATTCTTCATTAAGTTTCTTCTGAAACTCCAATGTTTCTTTATCCCGATAATCTTCCCTGGAAACAAAGCTGAATTGCATTCCGCAGGAATGAGCAAAATTTAAAGTTCTGTTTTGGGTCAAAGTTTTTTCGAGATTTTGCCCTAATTCTTCTCCCCTAATAATTCCTATAGTTTTTAAGCCCGAAATTTTTCCAGCCGCTGCAGTAGCAGCAATATGGTTAGAATAAGCGCCGCCAAAAGTTAACAAGGTCTTCTTTTCGTGTTTTTGAGCTTCAAGAATATTGTACTTAAGCTTCCGGAATTTATTCCCTGAAACTTCAGGATGCAGCAAATCTTCCCGCTTTAAGTGAAGGGAAATTCCATTGGAGAATTCAGCTATAAATTGATTTTCCGAAGAAATTTCAGCATTAAAATTTAAGGGATTCGGCATAGAGCAAAGGTCTTAATTATGTGATTAACCACCTATATAAATTGCAAAAATGCCCAGAATTTACGCTCCTTTATATAATTCTCTTTCATTTCCTGGGTGTAAGCTTCCCGCTCAAAACTAATATTTTTATAAGCTAAAAAACGATCCTTATACTGAATTAAGCGCAGCAGATATTCTAACAAATACCAGATATAAAAAGGGAGAATAAGCATTTCTATTTGTTGCCTAAGATGAATCTTTTCGTGATTTATAAAAGTTTCATCTTTCTTAAGTTTCGGGTTTTTTAAAATCACAAAAGGCCATAAACTCACACCTTTAAAAGATTTCCCCAGGAGATATTTGTTAACGATTAGAATCACGTGTGGAAGTTAAGAAATTGTATTTTTGCCCTATGAGTTTTTTCAAAAAAAGAATTCCGTTAGAAGAAGGAGATTACTACACCACTCCTGAAGGTTATCGCTGTTTTACCGAGCAATATCACTTAAAGCGCGGTTATTGCTGTGAGAGCGGTTGCCGGCATTGCCCTTATGGTTATGATAAAAAAACCGGCAAACAGTCATAAATTATTGGTTTTAGTAAGTCGGTATTTTATAGCAGAATCGCCCATTACTTTAGATTCATCCTTAAAAACCTGCAACAGATAATTCTCACTTACCTGAAAATAAAGCTTTTGGCTTTCTCCCAAACTAATGGTATTCCCCTGCTTATTCCACTCAAATTTTCCGGTTTCGTTAAGATTGTTTTCTTCAACTTCTGTTCTTCCCAAATAATGTTGCGAGAGGACATAATCTAAATTTTTCTTTAACCTAATACTGGTTTCAATTCCCTCGCAATCTTCACAAGGCAACACCCCTTCATAAACACCGTCCCAATCTAAAGAGTTTTGAGAATTATGGGCATTGTCTGGCTTAGTGCTTATTTCTTCCGCAGAACTTTCTAACGAATTACTTCCTGCTGTTTTCTCCTGATCCTTACAGGAAATAAGACAAACAAGTGCAAGAAGAATTATAATAGATTTCATAATTTATTTCTTTAAAAGAGCGCTAAATTTATAGAAAATGTATTTTATAACTTCTTAATTTAACATTTCTTCCTAATATTGAAATCTATTGCAAACAAAAAATAAAATGGACTTTAAAGCGAAAATACTACAGGGAATTCCCAGTGAACTTCCGCCCAAAAAAGAATACGATACTTCGGCAAATCACGCTCCTAAACGAAAGGCTATTTTAAATGCCGAAGAAAAACAATTAGCACTTCAAAATGCCCTGCGTTATTTTGAAGAAAAACATCACCAGGAATTGCTACCTGAATTTAAGGAGGAATTAGAGAAATACGGGAGAATTTATATGTATCGCCTGAAACCGGATTATGATATATATGCCCGAAATATTGAAGAATACCCGGGAAATAGCACGCAAGCAAAAGGAATCATGCTAATGATCCAGAACAACCTGGATCCTAAAGTAGCACAGCATCCCGATGAATTGATCACTTACGGTGGCAACGGGGCGGTTTTTCAAAATTGGGCGCAATACCTGCTCACTTTGCAATATTTAGCAGAAATGGAAAATGACCAGACTTTGGTGATGTATTCTGGCCATCCTATGGGCTTATTCCCCTCTCACGAAAATGCTCCCCGAGTGGTAGTTACTAATGGAATGATGATCCCAAATTATTCGAAACCCGATGACTGGGAAAAATTTAATGCGCTTGGTGTAACTCAATACGGGCAAATGACGGCTGGAAGTTATATGTACATTGGTCCACAAGGAATCGTACACGGTACCACGATCACAGTTTTAAACGCCGGCAGAAAAATATCAAAATCGGGAGAAGGTCTGGAAGGCAAATTATTTGTGACTTCCGGTCTTGGCGGGATGAGCGGTGCGCAACCCAAAGCCGGAAATATTGCAGGTTGCATTACCGTTTGTGCTGAAGTAAATCCAAAAGCTACACAAACCCGACATAGCCAGGGCTGGGTAGACGAAGTGATCTCAGATTTAGAAAAACTTGCTAAAAGAGTGCTGGAAGCTAAAGCGAACAAGGAAGTAGTTTCTATCGCTTTCCAGGGAAATATCGTAGATGTTTGGGAATATTTTGAAAAAGAGAATATTTATATCGATTTGGGAAGTGACCAGACTTCCTTGCACAATCCCTGGGCCGGCGGTTATTACCCGGTAGGTTTGAGTCTAGAAGAAGCCAATACGATGATGGCTGAAGAACCTGAAAAATTCAAACAAAAAGTACAGGAAAGTTTAAAAAGACAAACTGCAGCGATTAATAAACATACCGCTAAAGGCACCTATTTCTTTGATTACGGAAATGCTTTCCTATTAGAAGCCTCCCGGGCAGGAGCAGATATTTTAGCTGAAAACGGAAAAGATTTTAAATACCCGAGCTATGTGCAGGATATTATGGGACCTATGTGTTTTGATTACGGTTTTGGGCCTTTTAGATGGGTTTGCGCTTCCGGAAAAGAAGAAGATCTGGATAAAACCGATAAGATCGCGACTGAAGTTTTAGAAGAACTTAAAAGGAATTCCCCGGAGGAAATTCAGCAGCAAATGGCTGATAATATTCAGTGGATAAAAGGCGCAAGGGAAAATAAACTGGTAGTAGGATCTAAAGCCAGGATTCTCTATGCCGATGCCGAAGGCCGAATGAAAATTGCCAAAGCTTTCAATGATGCTATTGGAAATGGAGAAATAGGAACGGTTATTTTAGGTCGAGATCATCACGATGTTTCCGGAACAGATTCTCCTTACCGGGAAACTTCAAATATTTACGATGGGTCCCAGTTCACAGCCGATATGGCAATACAAAATGTAATTGGAGATAGCTTTAGAGGCGCCACCTGGGTGAGTATTCACAACGGCGGTGGCGTTGGTTGGGGCGAGGTAACAAACGGTGGATTTGGTATGATTCTTGAAGGAAATAAAGCATCGGAGGAGCGTTTAAAGTCTATGCTTTTCTGGGATGTTAATAATGGAATTGCCCGCCGCAGCTGGGCCCGAAACAAAGAAGCGGTCTTCGCTGCAAAAAGGGCTATGCAAATGGAACCAAAACTAAAAGTAACTATCCCAAACCTGGTAGATCCGTCTCTTTTTGACACTAACACCTAAAATAATATTTTATGAAAGTCTTAAAAATTACACCGGTTCTCTTACTGCTAGCTATCCTGGTAACGTCCTGTAGCAGCGTGAGAGTTGCTTCAGATTACGACAGGGAAGTAAATTTTAAACAATATGAAAGTTATGCGTTTTTTAAACCCGGAATAGATAAAGCTGAAATATCAGATCTAGATAAAAAACGAATCCTAAGAGCCATAGAAGCTGAAATGCAGCGTAAAGGTTTCACCAAATCTGATGATCCAGATCTTTTAGTAAGCATTTTTACAAAAACCAATGAAAATATAAATATCTACCAGAACAATATGATGGGCTGGGGATATGGTTGGGGATGGCATCCCTGGTATTGGGGTTCAGGTTTTAATACCGTAAACCGCACCAGTGAAGGCACTCTTTATATAGATCTAATAGATGCTGAAGGAAAAGAACTGGTTTGGCAGGGAATGGGAACAGCTGCTTTAGCCAGTGATGTGAATAAAAAACAAAAAAGGATAAACGAAATTGTTTCTGAAATACTTGAAAAGTATCCGCCAGAAATAAAGAATTAGCCCCACAAATTTTTCAACTAAAATGCTCCTCTTGTAGGAGCATTTTTATTTTTACACGGCTTTAGTTATCATTTTATGAATTTCAGCTTAATTTCTTATCTTTATATTGAATTTTAGTTAATCATAATTATGCTCGATAAAGTTGAATCTAATGCGATTTTAGACCGCTTGCCGGCCCATCTTCAGCAATATATAAAACCACAGAATTACGACGATTATTCCCCGATAAACCACGCGGTTTGGCGCTATGTAATGCGTAAAAATGTAGATTATCTAAGCAAAGTCGCCCACGAATCTTACCTTGATGGTTTAAAACAAACCGGTATTTCTATAGATCATATTCCCAATATGTATGGGATGAACCGAATTTTAAAAGAAATTGGATGGGCTGCTGTAGCTGTAGACGGGTTTATTCCGCCGGCTGCTTTTATGGAATTCCAGGCTTTTAATGTTTTGGTAATTGCCAGCGATATTCGTCAGCTCGAGCATATAGAATATACTCCTGCACCCGATATTATTCACGAAGGTGCCGGTCATGCCCCTATTATCGCTAACCCCGAATATGCAGAATACCTTAGACGCTTTGGCGAAATTGGCTGTAAAGCGATTTCTAGCGCTAAAGATTATGAAATGTACGAAGCCATAAGGCATCTTTCTATTATTAAGGAAGCTGAAGATACACCTCAGCAAGAAATTGAAGAAGCCGAAAAGAAAGTAGATTACCTGCAAAATAATATGGGGAAGCCCAGCGAAATGGCGCAAATAAGAAATTTGCACTGGTGGACCGTTGAATATGGGCTGATAGGAAGCCTGGAAGATCCCAAAATATACGGTGCAGGCTTACTCTCTTCTATTGGAGAAAGCGCCTGGTGTATGACAGATAAAGTAAAGAAGATTCCATATTCTATTGAAGCTTGCAAACAGGAATTTGATATTACTAAACCTCAGCCTCAGCTTTATGTAACGCCAGATTTTGCTCATTTAAGCTCAGTTCTGGAGGAATTTGCCAATAAAATGGCTTTAAGAAAAGGCGGTCTGGAAGGAATTCAGAAATTAATAGATTCTAAAAACCTTGGAACTATAGAATTAAGTACCGGTTTACAGATCTCAGGAGATTTTTCAAAAGTTATAGAACACGATGGCAAACCAATTTACATACAAACTTCAGGTAAAACTGCCCTTTCCCATCGGGAGAAGGAACTGGTCGGTCACAGTGTGAAAAATCACCCTAACGGATTTGGCTCACCAATTGGTTCTTTAAAAGGAATCAATTTAGCGATTGAAGATATGAGTCCGCGGGATCTTAGGGCTTACGATATCTACGAAGGCGAAAAGATTGAATTTGAATTTGAAGGTGGGATAAAAGTAAAAGGTGAAATCATTACCGGCACCAGGAATCTCCAGGGGAAAATAATCATTATTAGCCTAAAAGATTGTACTGTTACTTATGGCGAGGAAATTTTATTTAAACCGGAATGGGGCAAATATGATATGGCGATTGGCAAGGAAGTTATTTCAGCATTTGCCGGCCCGGCAGATAATCTTTCTTTTGATCTAATTAATCACAAAACCTCAACTACTACAATAAAAAGTAAAAGCACGCCAGAACGTGAAGAACTTGCGTCTTTATATGCTTCAGTTAGAAATATAAGAGAAGGGAAAAATGCGAAATTTTCATTAGACGCTGCTTTAGAGCTTGTAAAAAAACATCACCCGAAAGACTGGTTGCTTTTTGTAGAGATTTATGAACTAGCAGTAGGAAAAGATGAAAAACTCGCTAAGGAAGCTTTAAGTAATTTACAGGATGTAAAATCTCGTAGACCAGATATCTCTCATCTAATTGATGGCGGAATAAGCCTTATAAACGGCCAATTGGTAAGTTAATACTGCAATCGAATTTCAAATTTCGAAAAAGTTGATTAGAGTTTTATTTTTTCGAATTCTTCGGAATCATTAAAATTCTGGTCGTTGTATTGCAGCGTCCAACCCATAGAATTGGTTAAAATATAGATCTTTTGTAATTCGCTAATTAGCCTGTTTTCAGCATTAGATTTCAGTGAAGAAGCTTCTACCTTTTCTCTAATGGATTTTTCTATTCGGCCCTTAATTTTATTGTGATCTTCAGCATCAAACTGGTTTAAATAATCCTGGGTAACATCGTAATATTTTATCTCGGGATTTATTGTAATTTCTTCCTTTGGAATAGAGGTGATGCGTACAATTTTATTTTCTTCATCAATTTCGGTTTCTAATTTACTTAGATCGTAAGCCACCGTTGCCGTAGCATTTACAATGATAAGCGCTTTCTTTCTTGCCGAAAATATATCGAGATAAAACTTCTTTGAATTCTTATAAGAATAAACCTGGGAAAAAGTGCCTTCGGTCACTACTAGCTTACCAACATTTTTTATTTGTTGCTGCAATAAAGCGGTACTTTCTTCTAATTCGTCGCGCTCCTGGTTTCTATTTTCACAATAACGCACGCCAAAAACAACCAATAACACTAAAAATGCTCCGATAAGGAAATTTCTCATTCTTCAATTTTTTCTAAAGGTACAAAGATTGTGAGTTTTGAGGTTTTTGAAGAAAACACTGGCGTCATAAAATACTTATGGACGGCCCCACCCGTCCATAAGCTTTTAAAATTTCTAAAATCTACCCCAACAAATTTTAGAAAACGAATTAAGACATTTGTCAAAACCTTTGGGCTTTTCAGCCTTTCGTTCTCAACGACTTATATCTCGAATTCTAAAATAAAAGTACAAAATAATTCTATACAAAGTCAAGATAAAAATTATATTAAAGATTATTTTACGCAAATTTAATTTAGAAATCCAGGTGAGGAAATCGCATCTTAAGTGCTGAAATTTGAGTTTCCAGTTTTTCTAAAAAGCGCAAATGTGCTTCAGAATCAGGATTAAACGGACGATGCGCTAATCCTTTTTGAATATTTTCCACTTTATTTAAAACCGAAATCGAATCTTCTGAAAACCAGGTTTCTATAAATCGCTTCCAAATATAATCTATGGCTGTTTGGGAAGGGTGCAACATATCTTCGGTATAAAACCGATAGTCCCGAAGTTCATCCATCATCAATTCGTAGGATGGGAAATAAAGCCCCCTAACCCCCAAAGGGGGAATTGATTTTCTATTTTCCAATAGATTATGAATTGCGGTAATTAAATGCGCTTTGCTACGCTGATTTTCAACAAATCCGTCCTTGATATGGCGAACCGGAGAAACGGTAAAAATAACCGCAGCATCGGGGTTTATTTGGCGTACAACCCCTACAATCTCATTTAAAGCTCGTTCAATTTCTTCTGTAGATTGTAATTCTTTCCTGAAAGATTTCTGCGGAACTTTATGACAGTTGGCTACACTCTGCTTGCTTTCCAAATGATAATAACTCCATGCAGTGCCCAAAGTGATGACCAAATGTGAGCTTTGCTGAAGAAACTCACGAGCGTTTCTTAATGCGGAATTAAGGTTTTTTAGCAAAATCACCGCCTTAGGATCACTTAAAGAAGAGTGGGCGTCAAAACAATGCCAGCGCTCCTGGTGCTGAAAAATATCCTTCTCAGTATACATTGCATCCTCCCTAAGTTTTCGAAAAAACTTTGCTATGGCTAAGGGATGAAAAAGAATTCCGAAAGGATTCTGCAAATTTTGCAGCTTATAGAAATCCAATTTATTACCAATATTCTCTACAAAACAGGAACCAATAAGAAAGACCTTAGATTCGTAATCTATCTTAGGTTCAGCCTCTTTTATGGGTATTTTGGTCCTGAATTCCATATAATTATATAAGCTGTCTGAAAAATTTTAAAACCGTCATCTTGAATTTATTTCAAAGCCTGTCCCGATTTTTTATCGGGTATCTAACTCAATGATAATCAGTTAACATATTAGAAGCTGAAACAAGTTCAGATTGACGAAAATAGACTTTTTAGACAGCCTTGTGCTTTATTTTAAATAAGCCTGCGCTTCTTGCAAAGCCTCGTTAATTCCTTCCGGTTTTTTACCGCCGGCAGTTGCGAAAAACGGCTGGCCACCGCCACCGCCCTGGATATATTTGCCCAGGTCTTTTACGATTTTCCCTGCGTGCAGGTCTTTTTCTTTTGCCAGGTCTTTAGAAATATAGCAGCTTAAAAGTGCTTTCCTATTCTGCTCGGTTCCGAATAATAAAAACAGATTTTCAAATTCATCTCCTAACTGGAAAGCAAGGTCTTTTATTCCGCCTGCATCAAGATCTACTTTCTTAGCAAGGAAATTCACTCCGTTTATTTCAGAAATTTCAGACTTTAATTCGGTTTTCAGATTTTTGGCTTTATCCTTTAGCAAAGCTTCTACCTGCTTTTTTAAAGCTATATTTTCGTCCTGCAAAGTATTCACCGCTTTTACTGGATCTTTGGCGTTTTTCAATTCGGCTTTTATTTGCTCTAGAACCTCATCCTGGTTAGCAAAATATTCTTTTACAGCTTCCCCCGTAATTGCTTCAATTCTTCTAATTCCAGAAGCAACAGCACCTTCAGAAGTGATTTTAAAATGCCATATTTCCGAAGTATTCTTTACGTGGATTCCCCCGCAAAGCTCCATAGATTCTCCAAAACGAATGGCGCGAACAGCATCCCCGTATTTTTCACCAAAAAGCGCCAAGGCTCCTTGGTTTACAGCTTCTTTAAACGGAATGCTTCGTTGTTCTTCTAAAGGTAAGTGCTCGTTAATACGTTGGTTTACAAGCTTCTCAACTTGCTCGAGTTCCTCTTTAGTTACTTTGCTAAAATGCGAAAAATCGAAACGCAAGTAATCACCTTTAACCAGAGAACCTTTTTGTTCTACGTGAGTTCCCAAAACTTCCCGAAGGGCCTGGTGCAATAAGTGCGTGGCCGTATGGTTAGCCGCAGTAGCCGAGCGATTTTTTGAGTTTACAACCGCCTTAAATGTATCTTTTGGATTCTTAGGTAGTGATTTCGCAAAATGAACAATTAAGTTATTTTCCTTTTTTGTGTCGGTAATTTCTATTTTGTTGTTTTCGCTATCAATGAGAAAACCTTTATCTCCAACCTGTCCACCACCTTCAGGGTAAAATGGAGTTTGCGAAAGCACAATTTGATATAATGCACCTTTTTTGCTTTCTACTTTTCGGTAACGGGCAATTTGAGTTTCAGCTTCTAATTGATCGTAACCCACAAAGGCTTCAGCATTTACCGGGTTTATTTCTTCCCAGTCGCCGGCAGTAACCTGAGTGGCCGCACGAGACCTGTCTTTTTGCTCCTTAAGTTGAGCTTCAAATTCTTTTTGATCAAGATCAAATCCGCGTTCTCGTAAAATTAGCGCGGTTAAATCTATAGGAAAACCAAAAGTATCGTAAAGCTCAAAAGCCTTTTTCCCTGAAACCGTTTTCCCTTTAGTTTCTGAAATTATATTTTCCAGTAAAATCAGCCCCTGATCTAAAGTTCTCAAGAAAGATTGCTCTTCTTCCCTAATTACATTTTCACATAAAGTTTTTTGAGATTTAAGTTCAGGAAATGCTTCGCCCATTTGCTTACTTAACACCCCAACAAGCTTATAAATAAAAGGTTCTTTGGTATCTAAAAAAGTAAATCCGTAGCGAATGGCACGTCTTAAAATCCTTCTAATCACATAACCGGCGCCGGTGTTTGATGGCAGTTGTCCATCGGCTATAGAAAAAGTTACCGCTCTCACGTGATCGGCAATTACCCGAATCGCGATATCGGTTTTTTCAGATTTTCCGTAAGGGGAATTGGTGATTTTTTCCAATTCAGCAATTAGTGGCGTAAAAACATCGGTATCGTAATTAGATTGTGTTCCCTGTAAAACCATACAAAGGCGTTCAAATCCCATCCCGGTATCTATATGTTTTGCCGGAAGTTCTACTAAAGAACCATCGGCTTTACGGTTATACTGCATAAAAACCAGGTTCCAGATCTCTACCACCTGCGGGTGATCTGCATTTACCAGTTCTTTTCCCGGTTTTTTAGCTTTTTCAGCTTCAGATCGAATATCAATATGAATTTCAGAGCAAGGTCCGCAAGGTCCCTGGTCACCCATTTCCCAGAAATTGTCTTTTTTATCGCCGTAAACTATTCGATCTTCAGGAACAATCTTTTTCCAAAGTTGCAGGGCTTCGGTATCCAATCCTAATTTATCTTCTTTGCTTCCTTCAAAAACAGAAACATAAAGATTTTCAGGAGCAATTTTAAAAACTTCAGTAAGTAATTCCCAGGCCCAGTTTATGACTTCTTCTTTAAAGTAATCCCCAAAACTCCAGTTCCCTAACATCTCGAACATCGTGTGATGGTAGGTATCCATTCCCACTTCTTCCAAATCGTTATGTTTTCCGCTTACGCGAAGACATTTTTGGCTATCGGTAATACGCGAGCTGGAAGGCTCACTATTTCCCAAAAAATATTCCTTGAATTGAACCATCCCCGCATTGGTGAACATTAGCGTGGGATCGTCTTTTAGCACCATGGGCGCTGAAGGAACGATTTTATGAGATTTGGACTTAAAAAATTCTAAAAACTGGTTTCTTATTTCCTGAGATTTCATCTACTTAATCTAATCTAAAATTATTAATTGTGTTGGTGCTGAAACAATTTCCTATATTTGTTCGTTTACCAGACTAAACTTAGCACGGTAATTGCTTAGTATTGTTGGCAAAAATAGCATAAATTTGACTCATGTCGAAGGTTAAATATCATTACGATAGCGAGACGCAATCCTATAGAAAAATCGAGCGCCGAAAAGGCCGCCGCACAGGGATTGTATTGCTTAGTATCTTAGGATCTTTCCTGGCCGGTTTTATCTTACTGGTTATTTATTTGAACATTCCGCAGATTGAAACCCCTAAAGAAAAAGCGCTAAAACGCGAACTTCAAAATATGGAGTTACAATATGGCTTACTAAATAAAAAAATGAGCCAGATACAAAATGTACTGGCGAATATTGAAGATAGAGACAATAATATTTACAGGGTTTATTTTGAAGCCAATCCTATCCCTGAAGAGCAAAGGCTCGCAGGATTTGGTGGTATAAACCGCTATAAAGACCTGGAAGGTTTTGACAATTCTAAACTGATTATTGAAACCAGCAAACGAATGGATATTCTTACCAAGCAGTTGGTGGTGCAATCTAAATCGCTTGATGAAATTGCCAATTTGGCGAAAGAGAAAGAGAGTTTATTATCTGCCGTGCCCGCGATACAGCCTGTAAAAAATGAAGATCTAAGCAGAATTGCTTCCGGTTACGGTTGGAGAACAGATCCGTTTACCAAAGTAAGAAAATTCCATCACGGGATGGATTTTAGCGCCCCTCGTGGCACACCGGTTTATGCTACCGGGAATGGACGTATTAAAAGAGCCGATAATAGATCTACCGGGTATGGGAATCATATAAGAATAGATCACGACTATGGTTACACCAGTCTTTATGCTCATTTATATAAATATAATGTGCGAGTTGGCCAGCGGGTACAACGTGGTGATATTATAGGTTATGTAGGCAGCACAGGAAGATCCCAGGGCCCGCATTTACATTACGAGATCTTTAAGGATGACCGCCGAATTAACCCGATTAACTTTTACTATGGCAACCTATCTCCCGAAGAGTTTGATAAGGTTCTGGAAAAAGCACAACAAGAAAACCAATCGCTGGATTAATGCACCTCAATTTACCAGATAAAAGATACTACGGAATTGGCGAAGTTGCTGAAGCCTTTAAGGTGAACACTTCCTTAATTCGTTTTTGGGAAAAGGAATTCGATGTAATTCAGCCTAAAAAAAATGCCAAGGGAAATCGCAAATTTACCCCAGAAGATATTAAGAATTTAGAGCTTATTTATCACCTGGTTAAAGAACGCGGCTTCACCCTTGAAGGTGCAAAAACACATTTAAAAGAAGAAAAACACAAAACTCTTAGCAACTTCGAAATAATTCGTAAGTTGGAAGGAGTAAAAGCAAAACTAATCAATCTAAAAAATCAGTTGTAGAAATGAAAAAATGGTTAATCCCTGTAATAGTTATTGTAGTTCTGGGTATTATAGTTTACAGCCTTACGGCCGGAGTAAATAACACCGCAGTAGAGTACGAAGAAAGCGTTTTAAAGAATTGGGCCGATGTTGAAAATGCCTATCAGCGTAGAAGTGATCTTATCCCGAATTTAGTTAGTACCGTAGAAGGTTCAGCCGATTTTGAACGTGGAACACTTACCGATGTAATTGAAGCTCGTGCTAAAGCTACTTCAGTAAATGTTGATGCCGGAAATTTAAATCCGGAGCAAATTCAGCAATTCCAGCAGGCTCAAGGCGGACTATCTTCAGCATTATCAAGACTTTTGGTTTCTGTCGAAAGATATCCAGATATAAAATCGAATCAAAACTTCCTTCAATTACAATCACAATTAGAAGGAACAGAAAACCGTATTAGTGTAGCGAGAAATCGTTATAATGAAGCGGTAAGACAATACAATACTTATATTAGAAAATTCCCGAATAACATTTTTGCTGGAATGTTCGGCTTTGAAAGAAAAGCAACTTTTGAAGCTGAAGAAGGTGCAGAAAACGCCCCCGATGTTGAATTTGATTTTTAAAAGAGATGAGCAAAGTTGAAGATTTTTTAAATAAAAAGGACGAAGAAGAGATCATTGAAGCCATTAGAAAGGCCGAGAGCCACACCTCTGGTGAGGTAAGGGTTCACCTGGAAAAAACTACCGGCGAAAAAGATATTTTTGATCGCGCAATGGAAGTTTTTCATATGCTAAAGATGGATAACACTAAGCACGCTAACGGAGTGCTTATTTATGTTGCCGTAGAAGATCATAATTTTGTGATCTATGGTGATAAAGGCATTAATGATGTAGTTCCAGATGATTTTTGGGAAAGCACCAAAGATGCTATTGTAGAAAAATTTAAAAAAGGAGAATTCAAGCAAGGCTTGGTAAACGGTATTTTAACTGCAGGCCAGCAGCTCAAAGAACACTTCCCGTGGAGTGAAGACACACGAGACGAACTCTCCAACGAAATTTCAAAAGGATAAATGCCACAATTCACTAAAAGATTCAAATTACTATTTCTGTTTTTCCTCGTTTTTTCGGGGTTTATATATGCACAGCGTGATGTTCCGCCTAAACCATCGGAGGAAACCAGCGTTTATGATGAAGCCGATATTTTAACTTCTTCGGAAGAAAAGCAATTGGAGCAGAAGTTGATTAACTATGCTGATACGACTTCAACCCAAATTGTAGTCGCGAGTATTAATTCCTTTCAAGGAGAAAATCAGAGTGATTATGCAGTGAAATGGGCCCACGAATGGGGAATTGGACAAAGTGCAGAAGATAATGGCTTACTGGTTATTGTAGCTGAAGAAGATAAAAAGATTTGGATTACTAATGGTTATGGGCTTGAAGAGTATATGACTGATGCCCGTACTCGTCAAATAATTGAGCAGGTAATTCTCCCTGAATTTAGGAATGGTAGTTATTACAACGGGCTGGATGCCGGAACCACCGCAATTTTCCAGGTATTAGCAGGCACGTTTGAAGGCACACCACAATCCCGGAATTCGGAAAGAAGCTTTCCACTCCAGGGAATTGTTATGCTTATTATTTTTGTGGTCATTATTATTTCGTTTTTCAAGCGACGTGGTGGTGGAGGTCGCAACGGTGGCCGAAGAAGCGCAGGAGATACTTTTCTTGACGCTATTATATTAAGCTCTCTTGGACGTGGCACTTTTGGCGGAGGCAGCTCCGGTGGAGGTTTTGGCGGCGGAGGCGGCTTTGGCGGAGGTTTCGGTGGCGGAGGTTTCGGCGGCGGCGGTGCCGGTGGAAGCTGGTAATTTCCAGTTAGCAGTAATTCAGTAGGCAGTTAGCAGTATTCTTAACTGAAAAATCTATATAAATAAAGACTGTTTGAGAGGTTCGTTTAAATCGTCATCCTGAACTTGTTTCAGGATCTAAGTTGTTGGTAATCTAACCATGTTAGAAGCTGAAACAAGTTCAGCTTGACGGAACTAAAACATCCCAAACAGTCTTTTCATTTCCAGAAGAAGTTAAAACTATCTCCCTCTCTTATTATTAGGATCTTTTCCGCCAAACTTGCTTATTTTATAAGTAAAACTCAGCATAAAATATTGTTCCAAAACCAGTTCCTGGGTATCCTGAATAAAATCGTCTCCGGTAAATCTTCTAGTTGCTATATTTTGATCCAGCAAGTCGAAGACTTTAACCTTTAGCGTTCCATTATCTCCAAGAATTTCATAGCCTAAACTGGCGTTCCATAAGTAGAATGAATTCTGAAATCCCGGCGAAGCGTTCCCGATAGACTGGTAGGCGATATCGCTTCCTATTACAAATTTCTCTGGCCAGAAAGAGGTAAGCGCCAAAGAAATGTTCTGATTCTTATAATTCTCTTCCCTGTTATTAAAACTATATTCAGCATCCACAAACTCTACGCTGTAAAAAGGTTCTAAAGTCACCAGGTCTCTAAAATTATATTCTACACTTAAACTTGGCGTCAAGTTTAAACTTTTAGAGAAATAGCGTTGCTCGTTAGTGAAACCTATATTTTTATTGAAATTCCCATAAATTCCACCTCTAATTTTTATAGAACTTTCATTTTCCAATTTAAAGGTTTTATCCATACTTCCACCCCCAAAGTAATTATAAGCGCCGTCTACATTCGTGTAAGTAGTAGTTCTTACTAAATCCTCATCTACAGTACTACGAGTCACCACCTGGTCATTAGTGAAGTTTCCTCCTAAATAAGCATAAAACCCTGAACGCGTTTTAAAATCAAAATTATTAAAGTTGACATAAAACCTGTGCCTCAAAGCCGGTCTAAGATCTGGATTACCGGTAATGATGTTCAGCGGATTTATAGTATTGGTAACCGGCTGTACTTGAGTAAGTGAAGGTGTATCCCAGGAGTTGTTATAATTAAAATAAATAGATTTTCCCTGTGATAAACTATACCTGAAATAGGCGTTGGCAAATAAATTTTCGTAAGTATTATCTATACTCGTTTCAGTGAAAAGATCCCTATTTTTTAATCGAAGACTTTGAAAACCTCCTGAAAGACTGGCTCTTAATTTTTCATCGTTATAAACAAGGCCTAAACTTGGGCGATGTTCAAAAGATTCAGAAACAAAATCGTTACTTAAGTCATTATCAAGTAGGGTATAATCACCTTCCTCGTTTACATCGTAAACCAGGCGCTCGTTTCGGCCATCTTCCTTATCAAAATCATAACTTACATCCAGCATTAATTTTTCAGTAATGGGAAAACGGGCACCTAGATCAATACCATAATTATTATCCCTATTTTCTTCTGAAATTAACTGATCCTGAACATCGGTATTTACCAGTTCTCCTTCCTGGTTATAGATCTCCCTTTCTGAAAAGAAATTATCATCCTGAGAACGGGTGTTATTTTCATTATTGAAACTAAGGCTGTAATAACCACCATTTTCACCGAATTTACGTGTAAAATTTAATCGATTAGAAAAATTCACGCTATGTACTTCAGAATAATTATCGGTTAAAGCCGTGTTTATTGGTGTACCATCCTCTTTAACAGATTCTGTAAAAGACTGGTTAGAAGAGCGACCGCTATTGGTATTAATATTTGGTCTAACTGAAATTCTGGTTAAAGTATCTGGCTGAATTTCAAAACTCAGACTAAAACGGTGATTATTATTAAGTCTATTGCTACTGGATTCTGAATTATTAAAAAATCTTCTATTGGGCAGAATATTTTCTCTTTGGGTTTTGGTTTCGGTGATATTATCGGCGCGGCTATAAAAATAATTGGAAGAAAGTTCGGTTTCCTGCGGCCATTCGTTTACTAAACTAAAGCCGGCATTATCAGATTTTGTGATCCCATTACCTGATCCAAAACTATTACCGTTTATACTAAAATTCCCACCACGACTCCTGGTTATAGAATAGGCATTACGGCCCATAGCATCGTAGATCTCGTCAAAAGAAAACCCGGAAGAATTGATATTGTTTGAACTCGCCAAAAGACTAACGCGAAAATCATTTTTAAAATAGTTTCCAATTCCGCTTAATTCATACCGATCGTTGGTTCCGCCACCGGCAGTAAGCCTCGAGAAAAATCCGCGATTCTTATCTTCATCAATGGTAATATTGATCGTCTTATTTTCAGCATCACCTTCTTTTCCGGTAAATTCTTCAGATTTTGTTTTACTATCTACCACCTGGAGTTTATTAATTAATTCCTTTGGGAGGTTTTTAGTAGCAATTTTAGGATCATCCCCAAAGAATTCCTTTCCGTTCACTTTAATTTGAGAAACCTGGGTGCCGTTTACCGTTATACTTCCGTCCGTCGCTACTTCTACCCCGGGAAGTTCTTTTAGTAATTCTTCAAGGTTTGCATCTTTACGTGTTTTAAAAGAAGCAGCATTAAATTCCAGAGTATCTTTCTTTATCGTTACCGGTGCGCGAGAAGAAGTAATTGTTATTTCATCTAAAGCATTATCGGCCACCTGCATTTTTATCGTACCTAAATTGAGTTTTTCATCAATTTCTAATTTTTGGCTATGCGTTTTAAATCCGGCGTAGGAGATAAGTAAATTAGCGACTTCGAGCCCGCCATTTCCAGCAAGTTGAAATCCCCCAGAATTATCCGAAATAGTATAGGTAACCAAACTACTGTCTGCAGGTTTTTCCAGGTACACCGTAGCTGATTCCAGCGGTTCCCCCTGCGGGCCGGTTACTTTACCATTAATTTCAAAATTTTGGGCAGTTAAATTTCCTGCCAGGAAAAGCAAGACAAGGGAAAGTAAAATTCTCATTTAGAGTATAGGTGTTAAACGTTGAAAAAATCAGGACAAAGAAATGCCTCACTAACTATATTGGTAGTTAGACTCTCGATTTGTTACAAAGTTTAACAGGAAACTTATTTTTTTCTGAAATACACTGAAATTGGCACTCCAGTTAGATCAAATTCCTTCCTTAACTTATTCTCTATAAATCGTTTGTATGGATCTCTAACGTATTGCGGAAGATTACAGAAAAATGCGAATTGCGGCTGTGGCGTAGGTAATTGCGTGCAAAACTTAATTTTCACATATTTTCCTTTATAAGCCGGCGGCGGATTTTGCTCTATTATTGGAAGCATTACATCGTTAAGTTCACGGGTTTTAATTTTTTTACTGCGGTTTTCAAAAACAGTAACTGCAGTTTCAATAGCTTTAAAAATACGTTGCTTGGTAAGCACAGACATGAAAACAATCGGCACATCGGTAAAAGGCTCTATTTCGCGTCTTATCATTGCTTCATAATCACGCATACTATTGGTCTCTTTCTCTTCAACCAAATCCCATTTATTAACCAGGATCACGATTCCTTTTCGGTTTCTTTGCGCCAGCCAGAAAATATTTTGAACCTGACCATCAAATCCACGAGTGGCATCTAAGATTACCAGGCAAACATCACAGTTTTCTATGGCACGCACAGAACGCATTACCGAGTAAAATTCGAGGTCTTCCTTAACCTTCGATTTTCTTCTAATCCCGGCAGTATCTACCAGGTTAAATTCAAACCCGAATCTATTATACTTGGTATCCATAGCATCGCGGGTAGTTCCCGCAATGTCTGTTACGATATAACGTTCTTCGCCTATTAGCGCATTTATAAAAGAAGATTTCCCCGCGTTAGGACGACCTACTACAGCAAATCTTGGTAATTCTGTTTCTTCTACGGCTTCATTTACCGGCAAAGCTTCAATTAGAGCGTCCAGCAAATCTCCTGTTCCACTACCATTTGTACTGGCAATAGGAAAATATTCACCAAGACCTAAAGAATAAAATTCGACTGCATTCTCCAGCCTTTTATTATTATCTACCTTATTTACCGCTAAAAGAACGGGCTTATCTATTTTTCTAAGCAGTTGTGCTACATCCTCGTCCATTGGAGTCACGCCACTTTCAACGTCTACCATAAAAATAATGGCATCGGCTTCATCTATTGCAAGTTCTACCTGCTTATCTATTTCGGCTTCAAAAACATCGTCGCTTCCTACTACATAACCACCCGTATCTATAAGGGAGAAATGACGCCCATTCCAATCAGATTTTCCATAATGACGGTCGCGAGTAACCCCACTAACCGAATCTACAATCGCCTCGCGGCGTTGAATTAATCTATTGAAAAAGGTAGATTTCCCAACGTTTGGCCTTCCTACAATGGCTACAATATTGCCCATAATATTATTATTTAATCCCTCATTGAGGTTTTATTCCCTGAATTTATTCAGAGAATTTAATTGTTTGCAAAATTAGTGTAAAAATTCGGGTTTACCCGAAACTTAGAAAACGGAAGTTTCCAGGGCAGGAAATTGAAGTTTTTTGAATTGAATTTCCTGTAATAAACTTTAAAATTTTAGTTCAGAAAAAATTATTCATTATATCCGAAACGCTTTAACTGGCGCTGGTCGCTTCTCCAGTTTTTATTCACTTTCACATAAAGTTCTAAATGAACCTGTTTTCCGAAGAATTTTTCAAGGTCTTTCCTTGCTTCTACTCCAACCCTTTTTAGAGCCGCTCCTTTATGGCCAATGATGATACCTTTCTGGGTATCACGCTCTACCATGATCACGCTTCGCATTCTAATAATTTTCTCTTCCTCAAAAAATTCCTGGGTATCAATTTCTACTGCATAAGGAATTTCCTTTTTATAATGCATTAAGATCTTTTCGCGAATAATCTCATTTACAAAGAAACGTTCAGGCTTATCGGTAAGTGTATCTTTTGGATAAAATGCGGGAGATTCTGGAAGTAGTTCTATAATTCGGTTAAAAACTTCGGCAACATTAAAACCTTCCAGGGCCGAAATCGGGAAGATTTCAGCATTAGGCACCTTCTCTGTCCACATCTGCACCTGACTTTCCAATTCTTCCTGGTTAGATTTATCAATTTTATTCAGCAATAAAATAACAGGAATATCGGTTCCAATTATTTTATTGAAAAAGGCTTCATCTTTAAGTTCCTTTTCACCAATTTCCACCATATACACCAACACATCGGCATCTTCAAAAGCAGATTTAACGAAACCCATCATAGATTCCTGCAACTCGTACGCCGGTTTTATAATTCCCGGGGTATCACTAAGAAGCATCTGGAAATCTTCCCCATTTACAATTCCAAGAATTCTGTGACGCGTTGTTTGCGCTTTAGAAGTAATAATGGAAAGTTTTTCGCCCACAAAAGCGTTCATCAAGGTAGATTTTCCAACATTTGGGTTCCCTATTATATTTACAAATCCTGCTTTATGTTCCATTTTGATAATTTTAGTGATGCAAAGGTAAGACGATTAGACAACAGTTAACTTCTTTTGATTCAAATTTATTTACCAGCCTGAATTCTTATTATCCAAATAACAAAAATTATTATTAAATTGATAATCAGACGCGTTCATATTAACAAAGCATTAAAAATTCACACTTAAATTGTCCCGGACTTTTCTATTAAAAATAATTAGCTAATTTTGCCGCCTCCAATGAAACATGCAAGAAGCATACAACCCTCTCAACTTACTCCGCCCTAGGTAGTTAAGCACACTTGCGTTATTGTTCAAAATTTTCCGCGGAAATAATCCGTATTCCAATATTTATTTAAATTTTATTCAGATGAAAAAGATCTTCAACCTGTTTGATTTTTCACAAAAAGTAGATTATAAAAATGAAATCTTAGCCGGACTTACTGTTGCCCTGGCTTTAATTCCTGAAGCCGTAGCCTTTGCCCTAATTGCAGGACTTTCGCCTTTAACCGGTTTATATGCCGCATTTGTAGTTGGTTTGGTAACCGCTGTTTTAGGAGGGCGCCCGGGAATGATATCGGGTGCCACCGGTGCCGTAGCTGTTGTTATTGTAGCTCTTGCTATTTCTCACGGCCCAGAATATGTTTTTGCGACCGTTGTTCTTGCCGGTTTAATTCAAGTCCTGGCGGGAGTTCTGAAACTCGGTAAATTAATTAGGCTGGTACCACATTCGGTTATTTTTGGCTTCGTAAACGGTTTGGCGATCATTATTTTTATGTCTCAATTAAACCAATTTAAAGTACCAAACGCAGCAGGAGAATTAGAATGGATGACAGGCACCCCGCTTTACACTTATCTTGGCCTGGTAATTACTGCAATTCTAATAATTTGGTTATTACCTAAGCTTACAAAAGTGGTTCCCGCTACCCTTGTAGCAATTTTAGTGGTTTTTGGGATTGTTGCTGCATTTGGAATAGACACCAAAACAGTTGGAGATATCGCCTCTATTAAAGGTGGTTTTCCTCCTTTTCATATCCCAATGGTACCTTTTAATCTGGACACTTTGATGCTTATTTTGCCTTATGCTGCTATTATGGCTGGCGTGGGACTTATTGAAAGCCTGCTTACCCTAAATATTATAGACGAAATTACCGAAACCCGAGGAAGCGGGAATAAAGAATGTGTAGCGCAGGGAACTGCAAACGTGCTTTCAGGCTTTTTCTCCGGGATGGGAGGTTGTGCTATGCTTGGCCAAAGTTTAATTAATGTTTCTTCTGGTGCAAGGGCTCGCCTTTCTGGAATTGTAGCTGCTGTAAGTTTATTGATCTTTATCATGTTTGGCTCTGGAGTTATTGAGTTGCTACCAATGGCTGCCTTAACCGGGCTTATGATCATGGTCGCGGTTGGCACCTTTGAGTGGGCGAGTTTAAGAACTTTTAGAAGAATGCCGAAATCTGATATTTTGGTAATGGTATTAGTAACTGTAGTTACCGTAATTCTTCACAACCTTGCACTAGCGGTATTAATTGGAGTTATAATCTCTGCCCTGGTATTTGCCTGGGATAATGCAAAACGTATTCGCGCAAGAAAAAGAATTGATGAAGAGGGAGTTAAACATTACGAAATTTATGGCCCACTTTTCTTTGGATCTGTACAGGCGTTTAACGATAAATTTGACGTTCTAAATGACCCAAAAGAGGTGATCGTGGATTTCTCAGAAAGCCGTGTTGTAGATATGTCTGGAATTGAAGCTTTAAATAAACTTACCCAAAGATACCATAAACAGGGCAAAACACTTCATTTAAGGTATTTAAGCCAGGATTGCCGAAGACTATTGAGCAATGCCGATGCAATTATTGATGTAAATATTTTAGAAGATCCAACCTATAAAGTTGCAGTAGATAAGGCTTAAGTTTCTTAACTTTAGACTTCAAACTAAAAATGCACGATACAATGTCTATAATTGCTGAAGGAGAAAAGAAGTTTGAAGAAGTAACTTCCGTTCAAAACAAGGCGATGCGCCTTAATTTGAACGAAAATATTTACGGGACCTTTGCTGAAATTGGCGCAGGTCAGGAAACAGTTCGTCATTTCTTTAGGGCAGGAAATGCGTCTGGCACCGTGGCTAAAACATTAAGCGCCTACGATAAAGATTTTAGCGATGCTATCTACGGAATGGAAGAGGATAGTCGCTACGTTACCGAGGCACGCTTAACCAGTATGATGCGTTATGAAACGGGACTTATTGAAGACCGTATTTCCCGGCTGAAGCATCCAAATAAGTTATTTTTTAGTTACGCGAATACCGTAGCTACAATAGACTGGGCAAAAAAATATAAAGGTCACGGCTGGTTGGGAATTAGATTTCAAACCGAACCCGGAGGAGATTATAATGAAATTGTTTTACACGTTCAATTTCACGAAAACAATGCGGCTCACCAGCAAATTAGTTTAGGGACTATGGGAGTAAACCTTATTTATAGTGCATTTTATCACCATGATAATCCCAAAAAGCTACTCAAACATTTATTTGACCACCTGAGTACCGATAAACTTGAAATTGACGCGATAAATTTTACCGGCCCTGCTTTTAAAGATGTTGATAATCGATTAATGAGCCTGGAATTAGTGAAGGACGGCATTACAGAAGCCATTATGTTCGCTCCAGATGGAAATAACATTCTACCGGCAAGTATACTCTATAAGAAAAATATTTTAACCCTTCGTGGAAGCTTTAGGCCGGTTACCAAAGTAAATATGGCGATGTATGAGAAATCTCTGGAGCTTTTTCTCAACGAAAAAAAGGTAGATAAAGATAATACCGTGGTTATCTTCGAAATCACACTTTCCAACCTTAAAGGTGAGGGCGAAATAGATGAACAGGACTTCCTGGACCGTGCAGACTTACTGGGTTCTCTAGGCCAAACAGTAATGCTCTCTAACTTTCAGGAATATTACAAAGTAGTAGAGTATTTTGGACAGCATACTAAAGAAAGAATGGGCTTAACTATGGGTGTGAGTACTTTTCGCGATATTTTTGACGAAAGATATTACCGCCACTTAAGCGGAGGTATTCTTGAAGCTTTTGGAAAACTGTTCTTTAAAAGTCTTAAGGTATATCTTTATCCACTTAAAGACGAAGAGACTGGCGAGATTATCACCAGTGAAAATTTAAAAGTTCATCCCAGGATGCAGGAACTTTTCCAATATTTCAAAGATAATGGTCGTGTTGTAGACATTAAGGATTATGAAACCGATACTTTGGACATTCATTCCAGGCAGGTTTACCAAATGATTAAAGAAGGAAAACCTGGTTGGGAACCTATGCTTCCAAAGAGTACTGTAAAGATGATCAAAGAGAAAAACTTATTTAAAAACAAGTAAATATAAAAGCTGCAGAATTCCTGTTTTCAGTAAAATCAGGATTTTTGCTGTTTTTTATTGAGCACAGTTTACACACAGCAAACTTTCAGGACGAATCATAAGCCGCCCAACGGGAATTGGTTTTTTGCAACGAACACATATTCCAAAATCTTCACTTCCGGCTTTTTCAAACACTTTTTTTAGACTTTTAAATTTCTGCTCTGCCTGTCTTAAAGCAGACTCATTTATGCTTTTATTGTTAATGGCATCCATTCGGGAGACACGACCTATTGCATTTTCTGGCGAGATTGGTTTTGTGAGTTCTCTATAATGAATTATTTGTGCTTCCGTTTTTTCAATTTCAGCCCTAATCTTATCTATTACTTCCTGATTGTCCATTTATTGCTACTTTAATTTATTCCCAAGAGATCCTGATTTCATAATTCAGGATAGTTTAAAAATACAAAAAGCTATCCGAAATAAATCGAATAGCTTTCCGTATAAAAGCTCAAACCTAAGAGATTTTGACCCTTAAATGAGTTTAATCCTCGTAAAAAGATTTTGGCCAGGTATCGTTACCTGCATTTACGTCTGGTAAAATTTTATCGGGATCTAATTCTACATTTTCGATAGATTTATCTGTTCTGTGTAAATAATTCCAGGAATCCCCACGTTGCCAGATCTCTACCGGAAGGGTCACATTTTCTGAAGAACCATCTTGGTAGCTAATTTCCATTTTAACCGGCATTGGAATCTCTCCTCTATTTGCAACAGAAATTATATAGTTATCTTGATATTGCCTCACGCCATCTATACCCAGGTCTATATTACCGGTACCATAGAACCATTTGCTAAAAAACCAGGATAGATTTTCACCTGAAACATTTTCCATATGGTTAAAGAAATCTGCAGGTTGGGGGTGCTTGTAAGCCCAGGTTTCAATATAAGACTTAAAAGCATTATCGAAACGCTCTTCACCTAAAATATACTCTCTAAGTAATAATAAGCCAATAGCAGGCTTGTAGTAAGCGATCATCCCAAGGTTTCTTAGGTTTGAAACATCTGGATAAGTATCTATACCTTCGCGCTGCTCACTGGTAAACCAGCCCGTCATATTCCTGGTTTTATTTAACCTCGCAGGATATTCACCGTCATTAAAATCTAAAGTACTGTAATAGTTGATAAAAGTATTAAAACCTTCATCCATCCAGGCGTATCTTCTTTCGTTAGTTCCAACAATCATTGGGAACCAGTTGTGGCCAAATTCGTGATCCGTAACGCCCCAAAGAGAAGCACCTTCACTTTTCCAACTACAAAAGTTTAAACCGGGATACTCCATTCCACCTATATCAGCAGCCACATTTACTGCTACCGGGTAAGGATAAGGAAACCATTTCTCAGAATAATGTTCTACGGAAGCTTTAGAATATTCAGTAGAACGGCTCCAGGCGCCCTGGCCATCACTTTCCTTAGGATAAGCCGATTGTGCCATAGCTTTTTTTCCGCCAGGTAGATCTATTTTAGCGGCATCCCAGATAAATGCTTTTGAAGAACCAAAAGCTACATCACGAGTGTTTTCCATCTTAAAATGCCAGGTAAGGGTTCCCTCCTGCTTTGCACGCAAAGACATATCGTTTACTTCTTCTGGCTTGATTAAATAAACGGTAGAATCGCTTTTAGACGCTCTATCCATTCTTTCCCTTACCGTAGAAGATAATACCTGTCTTGGATTCTGCAATTCTCCTGAGGATACCACAATATGGCTAGCTGGAGCAGTAATTTTAAAATCATAGTCGCCATAATCTAGGTAGAATTCACCAGCACCAAGGTACGGCTCAATATTCCAGCCTTCTACATCATCAAAAACTGCAGCTCTTGGAAACCATTGCGCTAGAGCATAAATAGTTCCATCCTCTACATCAAGTCTTCCCATACGGTCCATACCATCTACCGGAATTTTATATTCAAAATTCATAGAAACAGTAGCTTCTCCACCATTAGCAGGAATTGGATCTTCAAAGAAAACCTGCATCCTGGTATCGGTTATTAGATAATCTGAAGAGGAACTTCTTTTTACTTTTGCTTCCAGGTGAGAAATAGTGTACCCGCCATCTATATCACCATTATAACGATTTCCCTGAATTGGAGTGGTTAAAGTTCCACGGGAATCTTCGGTAAAACGGTTTTGCTCCAAATGCATCCAGATGAATTCTAATTCCTGAGGACTATTATTGGTATAAGTTAGTTCTATTTGTCCTTTTATGGTGTGATCTTCATCATTCAAGGTTGCTTCAATCTTGTAATCGGTTTCATTTTGCCAGTATTCCGGGCCAGGTTTACCTGAAGCTGTGCGGTACATATCACCGCTACGATCCATAAATTCATTAAAATCTTTTTGGTTGTTTTCCACAACCTCCTGTGCTTTAGCGCCGGTAGAAAATAAACCAGCAACGGCCAGGCCAAGCATAGCTCTGGATAAGTATCTCATTCTTTTAAGTTTTTATTGTAATTGGCGCTAATTTAACCAAACTGATTAAAAATTCCAGATAAAATGGAGCTTATAAATCTATTGAAATAGGAATCAGGTAGAAAATTTTGATTTACTACTACGATCATACATAATAATACTTCCAGCAACAGAAACGTTTAAGCTTAAAGTTGATTGAAATTTAACCAGGAAATGAGATTTTTCAATGGCCTCTTTTGAAAGTCCGTGATCTTCTGCTCCAAGTAAATAAACGCAACGTCTTGGATGGGTAAAGGTTTCCAAAGCCTCTGCATTTTCAGTAAGCTCAACACCTACAAGCATAGCACCTTTTGGTAAATGCGCATAGAAATCTTCAAAGGTTTCGTAATGAAAATAAGGCATTGCCCCAACAGCTTTATGGGTATCGCAGGCCTGCTTTGCATAGCGATTTCCAATAGTATATATAAAACTTGCGCCCATATTTTGCGCGGAGCGCCAAAGCACGCCTAAATTCTCCGGAGTTTTTCCGTTTTGTATTCCAATTCCAAAAAAGCCCTGTTCTAAATTGTTTAATTTCATAAGTGCTTCAAAAATAATAGAATTAATCTTTCTGCGGAATTCCTCCTGAATTAAACCTGATATTTATCATTTTAAAATTTACAGCTGGAGTTTAACTTTATGGAAAATAAGCGTCATGAAATATATACTCGTACCAACCGATTTCTCTGAATCTGCCAATAATGCTTCAGAATTTGCGATTCAAATAGCCAAATCGCTGCAATACCCTATACGCTTTTTACATAGTGTACAAACACCGGTAGAATGGTCTAAATTAAATATTCAGGACGAAAAAAAGTATCCTGAAACTAAAGAACGGATAAACTCTGCAAAAGATCAATTAAAAATATGGGAGCAAAAAGCAACTGACAAAGGGGTTGATGCAGAGCATAGTTTAATTTACAACACAGGGATGGATGAGCTTGTAAATTATGTTAAGCCAGAAAATTATGAATTAGTTATTATGGGAACCCACGGCGCCAAAGGTTTTGAAAAAATAATGGGTTCAAATACACAAAAACTTATTCGCCACTCGAAGGTGCCGGTAGTAGCTATAAAGCATAAATTTAATTTCAATCAATTAAAGAACATCCTAATTGCAAGCGATCTAAAAGAAGAATCTCAAAAAGCATTTAAAAAAGTCTATGGAATTTTAGAAAAGTTAAATACTAAAGTTGAACTGGTTTATATAAATACACCGTATAATTTTAGAGAGACTGACCAAATAGATGATATGGCAGCTGAATTCTTAACCAAAACTGAAATTAAGGAATTAAAACTGCGATGCTTAAATGCCAATAATGAAGCCCGTGGAATAGGAATGGCACTCAATAAATTACATCCAGATCTATTTACAAGCATTACTCACCAGCGTACGGGATTTGATACCATTTTTAGCCCTAGTATTACGGAAGAAATTATTAATAATTACGAGTTGCCGGTTGTAAGTATAAACCGTGAGATATAGGTTAAGTATTTGATACTGTTATAATCAATCACCTTCTTATACAGCGCTGAAAATCCTTAACTTTCGGGTATAAAAAAACCCTTCATCGAGATGATGAAGGGTTCCAAAAAAAGGCGGTGACATACTCTCCCACAAATAGCAGTACCATCTGCGCTAACGGGCTTAACTTCTCTGTTCGGAATGGGAAGAGGTGAGCCCCGTTGCCATAACCACCTTAAGTCTTTAGTATGCAGTTTACAGTCTATAAGTTCGCAGTATTACTGCTTACTCTTTTACTTACAACTGCCTACTCTAATAAGTTGACATATTTAAGAAACAAAGAATATAGATAAACTTGGGTAAAGCATTCAAGTCCCCACACCTTTGCAGGCGTGGGAATCGCATCAAGCTTTACGGATTATTAGTACCACTCGGCTATGAC
>NZ_FVZF01000019.1 GCF_900168265.1 Salegentibacter salarius
GTCGAAAACTCGAAGTGACAGAGGAATTCAAACAAAAGATCGCCGCGCTCGTTCCTCACTCGTGATGACGGTTGAAAGGTGGGTTTGTTGTTTGGGATTTATTGTTTCAGATTGCGGGTTTAAAAATTCCCTGATTTCTGCTTCTTATTTCTTTTCTCTCTTCTCTTACCTCTTCCCTATTCACTAAAAAACTACCATTAAACTGAAACGCCACGAATACACGAATATTTAGTTTCATCATTGCGGGGAGGCGAAAGCCGAGGTGGCAATCTGTTCTGGACCAGTTGTGGGACGTGGGTTGTCGGTTTGTTGTTTGGGATTTGTTGTTTCAGGTTGCGGGTTTAAAAATTCCCTGACTACTGACTCTTTATTCTTTTCTCTCTTCTCTTACCTCTTCACTATTAACTCTTCACTCTTCACTCTTCACTCTTCACTAAAAAACTACCGAATAAAAACCGGCTCGTTTTCCTTCTCAGTATGTTCTTCACTGAAACGGTAATCCATATAGTCGAAACCTTTGATATCTTCCAGCGTATTTACGTCTTTGTCTATAATATAACGAACCATAGCGCCACGGGCTTTTTTCGCGTAAAAACTGATGATCTTTAATTTGCCGTTTTTAAAATCTTTAAAAACCGGAGAGATCACCTCAGCTTTTAGTTTTTTGGTGTCTATAGCTTTAAAATATTCGTTGCTGGCCAGGTTGATAAAAAGTTCACCTTCTTCCATTTCCTCATTCAGGAGTTCGGTGACTTTTGGCTGCCAAACTTCATATAGATTATCCTTGCGTTCTATACCTACAGAAGTTCCCATTTCTAATCGATAAGGCTGCATAAGATCCAGCGGTTTTAGCACGCCGTAAAGTCCGGAGAGGATTCGCAAACTATTCTGTAGGCGATCCAGTTTTTCGGTGGGAACGGTATAGGCATCCAGGCCGGTGTAAACATCACCGGCAAAAGCATACATCGCGGGGCGGGAATTCTTTTTGTTGTGTTCTTCCTCAAAATCCTGGTAGCGGGTATAATTAAGATCGGCGAGCTTATCGCTGATGCTCATCAATTCAGAAATCTCATTCTTGGTCATTCTCGCCATCTTGCGATTGAGTTTGGCAGTAGTTTCCAAAAAAGCGGGCTGGGTGCCGCGGGTGGTAGGTAATTTAGATTCGTAATCCAGACTTTTGGCCGGAGAAACAACAATTTTCATAATCGGTGGTTTTTATTCCAAATATAAGTGAAAGCATAGAAAACAGGAAAGCCGTGTTTTATTAGTTTTTTATGGAAGAATAGTTAGGAGTTATTGCGGTTGATAAAATTTTGTTGCTTTACGGAAAACCCTTTTTGATTTCTGAATTAAATGTTAAATTGAGCCTTATAATTTTCAAGCCTAAAAAATAATCTTCTTTATTGAATTAATTTCTAGTAAAATCCCTTTCATGATAAAAGTTGCTTGTGCTATTATAGAACATGAAGGTAAAGTATTGTGCGCGCAAAGAAGCAGTAAAATGCATTTACCAAACAAATGGGAGTTTCCCGGTGGAAAAGTAAAAGAAGAAACTCTTGAAGAGTGTCTCACACGAGAAATTAAAGAAGAACTAGGAGTAGAAATTATAATTTTGGAACAATTACCCTCTAACGAACATAGCTATCCTGAAACAAAGAAAATTCAATTAATACCTTTTCGATGTTCTTTGCAGACCTTCAAAATTATGCTTTTAGAACATTCGCAAGCAGAATGGTTTCCTATTGAAAAATTAAAATCTTTAGATTGGGCTGAAGCAGATATTCCAATTGTTAATTATTATATCAAAAAGTATAAATGAGTTTTGAAACAGGTCTTTACGAGCAGCTAATAACTAAATTAGTTTCCAACAAACTCGAAAATGTAGATTTACAGAAGTTCCACGTTAGCGAAACACCTTTAGATAAGGAAGAAGCTTCTCAATATTTGAGTTCTTATTTGAGTGAAACCATCAAATTTGCGTTGGAGGAAATCAAAGATAAAGACCGTCCGTTAAAACAAATTGAATTATCGAATAAAATTATAAAGCTTTTAGTAGAAGAACTCAAGAGTACAGAATTGTCTGAAAATTTAATTGAAAGCGAAGGAAAGATTTTGCAAGCCGTTTTTTCAAAACTAGATTTTCCATATTCAAACTTAAAAGCCAGGCTGAAGGAAATTACTCCTTACACTCGATTAAGTCAAAGCGAACTATTTACCGGAAACAATGTTGGAATTTCCTTGGAGAGTGAAATTAAAAAAGAAATTCTTTCTGCAGATGAAATATGCTGGCTAGTTTCTTTTATTAAATTTTCTGGAATTCGAATATTTAAAAAGGAACTAGAAGAATTTACCAAAAGCGGTAAAAAATTAAAGATTATTACCACTTCTTATATGGGTGCCACAGATGTAAAAGCTGTCGAATACCTCTCATCGCTTCCAAATACTGAAATAAAAGTTTCCTATAATTCAGAACACGAAAGGCTGCACGCAAAAGCTTATCTATTCTTACGAAATTCAGGTTTTCATACCGGCTATATTGGTTCTTCTAATCTTTCTCGTTCAGCTTTAACTAATGGCCTGGAATGGAACCTTAAAGTTACCACCCAAGAAATAGGTCATATTATAGATAAGTTTCAAAAAACTTTTGAAACTTATTGGGAAGATCCTGAATTCGAATTTTATAAAAAAGGTACAGATAGAGAAAAGCTTAGCACTGCTCTTAAAAGACAGAGTTCATATAATACAAGTCAAATTACCACTTTCTTCGAACTAAAACCATATTCTTACCAAGAAGAAATTTTATCTAAATTACGGGCAGAAAGAGAAATTCACAATCGTAATAAAAATTTATTAGTTGCAGCTACGGGAACAGGAAAGACCGTTATTTCTGCTTTTGATTTTAAGAAATTTAAGAACAAGAATCCAAATTCAAAATTTTTATTCGTTGCGCATCGTAAAGAAATTTTGGTACAAGCTCGTGCTACTTTTCAGCACGTTCTACGCGATGCTAATTTCGGAGAACTTTGGGTAGATGGGAATGAACCAGAAAAGTATGATGAGCTATTCGCATCTGTTCAAACCCTTTACAGTAGGCTGAAAAACTTAGCCTTAGCCGAAGATTTTTTTGACTACATAATTGTCGATGAAGTTCATTACATCAAAGCTGACAGCTATCGTCCAATTTTAAAAAGATTTAATCCAAAAATTTTATTAGGTCTCACCGCAACTCCAGAAAGAATGGATGGTGGTGACATAGCAGAAGATTTTCACAATAGAATTGCCGCGGAAATAAGACTACCTGAAGCCTTAAACAGGAAACTTCTTAGTCCTTTCCAGTATTTTGCACTTTCCGATTCTGTTGATCTTTCTAGCGTTCAATGGCGAGGTAAATACGAAGTAAAGGAGCTTACTAAACTTTATACTGAAAACGATCGGCGTTTAGCGGACATTATAAAGAATTGTGAAGAATATTTAACTGACATTAATGATGTTCAAGCTCTTGGGTTTTGTGTAAGTCAGGAACACGCCAAATATATGGCTGAGAAATTTGTTCTTTCTGGTTTAAAAGCAGATTATCTAGTTAGCGGAAACAGCGGCTCAAGAGATTTGGTTAGAAACAAACTCATCAAAAAAGAAATTAATTATCTATTTGTGGTCGATATATTCAACGAAGGTGTTGATATCCCAAATATTGATACAGTTCTTTTCTTGAGGCCAACTGAGAGTTTGACAATTTTCTTACAACAGCTAGGGCGTGGATTACGCTTAGCTGAAGATAAGGATTGCTTAACGGTACTTGATTTTGTAGGAAATGCTAGGCCAGAGTATGATTTCGAACATAAATTTAGAGCGCTTGTTGGTAAAACTCATACTTCAATAATCACGGAGATCGAGGATGAATTTCCACATCTACCATTAGGATGTTCAATTGTACTAGAGAAAAAAGCTAAAGAAGTAATTCTGCGAAATATTAGGGAAGCTACAGAATTTAGAAGACCTCAACTTCTTCAGAAAATACAGAGTTTCAAACATCACTCCACACTTAGCCTGACACTACACAATTTTTTAGAATTTCACCATTTAGATATTCGTCAAGTTTATAAGAAAGGAAGTTGGAAAAGGTTATGTGCAGATGCTAAAGTAATTCCAGATTTTAATGAGCCTCAAGAGAAAGAATTAACTGCTTGCCTGCAAAGAAAACTTATTCACGCCAATTCTCTCACTTACCTGAAATTCATTAAAAAATTGATTTCTGAAAATATAAATCTTGATTTGTTAAAGAAAGAGGAAGAGGTTATGCTTCTAATGTTTCATTACGACGTTTGGAAAGAAACTGGAACTAATTTAGGCTTCTCAAATGTTAGAGAAAGTATTCGTTCTCTTCTGAAAAATAAGATTATGCTTCAGGAAATGCAGGAGTTCATAGAACATCAAATTGAAAAAATTGAGTTTATAGAAAAAGATATAGATTTGAAATTCGATTTCCCTTTAAAACTTCATAGTAGATATAATAGAGAAGAAATTTTAGTAGCATTAGGTTTGAGTAGCTTTAAGAAGAAATCGTCAAACCGTGAAGGAGTAGCTCAAAATAAAGATTTGAATATAGAAGCGCTCTTTGTAACACTTAAGAAAACTGAAAAAGAATATTCTCCTACCACAATGTATGAAGATTATGCATTGAATAAGAGATTATTTCACTGGCAATCCCAAAACAGTACTGCACCAGACTCTCCAAAAGGCGAATCCTATATTAAGCACCGGAATAAAGGAAAAAAAATACTCTTATTTGTTAGAGAACAAAACGTGGATGAATATGGATTTACCATGTCTTATACCTTTTTAGGTGAAGCAGATTTCGTGAAATCAAAAGGTGCTAAACCAATGAACGTTGAATGGAAACTTCATGAAGAAATGCCTTCTTATATTTTAAAAGAAAGTCAGAAATTGGCAGTAGGATAATATGTCAGAAGAAATTATTTATAAATATTCGAATTATATTAAAAAACTCAACCGTGGTTTTAGCAAAAATCTAGGTAGAGCTCCTCATAAACCAATCCTTCTTCTCTCCATAATTCAGTTAATTGCTAAAGGAGTGATTAAATCAAATAGAATATTTATTACCTCCGAAATTATTCTAGCTTTTAAGCAAAATTGGGAAGAACTTGTACACACTGGTCATTCACGAAATTTCTCTTTACCATTTTTTCATATGAGGTCAGAGCCCTTCTGGTATCTAGTTCCTAAACCGGGAAAAGATATCGTAACCACAAGTTCTAAAAGTATCAAAAGCTTTAATAGTTTAAATGAAACAATTGCCTTTGCTGAAATAGATAAGGATTTATTTTTCTTACTTCAACTTCCAGAAAACCAATTGTGGTTCGAGCAGCTTTTAATTAAATCTTTTTTCCCTGATTTCAGAAGTAATTATTCAAGACCAGATAATTATTATGAAGAAGATAAAATTAAAAACGAGATACTAAATGAGCCCAAAGAATACTATCAGAGCCATATTGGCCAATTAAAGGAAACTTTGGAAAAGAGCGATTTTGAAGAAGAAATTTTCGTGCGAGGTGGAATGTTTAAAAAAACTATCCCCAAAATTTACGATTATACCTGTTGTATTTCGGGTTTAAAGATAAATTCTTCTCAAAATGTTCAAATGGTAGATGCATGCCATATTTATCCTTTCAGTATTTCAAATGATGACACAGTAACGAATGGTATTGCATTATCACCAACACTTCATCGGGCCTTCGATCGTGGTCTAGTAACAATTAATTCAGATTTCTTAGTCAGAATTTCACCAACAATAGAGGAAGAAAACTCTAGCTTTCCTCTCTCAGCTTTTGAAGGAAAACAAATTTTATTACCAGAAAATGAAAATTGGTTTCCATCACTGGAAGCTTTAAAATGGCATAATATGGAAGTTTTTATGCTGTAATTTTAAAACTTTTATAAACCAATTTCCGTAAAAGCGTTCCTAAACCATCTATTGCTTTAAAATTCCTCGGTTTTTCAACAAAAACAACAAAGTTACAATACGTGAATGCACCTATAATTCACTTAATATCCTCTCTGAAAGTTTTTTAAATTATCTTTTCTTGTCTTTTATTTATTAGAACATCTATAAAGCATTTCGATTTGGATATGATGAAGCATATTTTGAAAACTAAATATCTAGAGAGTCCTAGTAGTACTTTTCTGATCGATTTAATAAAGCACCCTAGCGGCAAAGAATATCTAGAAATAACTCAAACAATTCAGAAACCAAATTTTCAGACACAACATATTAAAATTAATCCCGATATACTTCCAGAGTTAATAAATATACTTCAAGAATTAAGTAATAATTCCAGAGTAAAACCTAAAAAAATAAAACGATGGATATGGAAAGAAGAAATCCAACAAAAAATTGCAAAATCATACTTAATTGGGGTTTCTTCAAAAGATTTAGCAATGCAATATGGCACGAAGCCCGATACGATTGAAAAAATTTTAATTAATAAAAATATAACGCTAGCTTCTAATAAACCGCCTAAAAGATTTTGGCGTCTCAAAGGAAAAAAATAATTAATTATAATGATATTACGCAAGCTATAACTTCCTACCCTTTAAAAAATTAAGCAATCCGAAATTAGAATAATAACGAACAAACCTTCCTGCGTTAGGGATTGCAGTGGAAATCCTTTTTGCGAGGTACGAGCAAAAAGATTGCAACGTAAAGCCCGACCCGTTAGGGGAACGCCCAAATAATTATTATCCCTTTTTCTGCTATTCATTTTTATAAAACCACTTTTTTTTTACAAAAACCTTCACCAATGTTCAACCCATCAAAAGCTTCTGTTTTCTTAAATTTCGGCTAAAAATGAGCATCGCTGAAAAGTTTGAATTAGATGAGC
Source organism: Salegentibacter salarius (assembly GCF_900168265.1). Classification (GTDB taxonomy): domain Bacteria; phylum Bacteroidota; class Bacteroidia; order Flavobacteriales; family Flavobacteriaceae; genus Salegentibacter; species Salegentibacter salarius. Next base: position 6,900 of record NZ_FVZF01000019.1, read on the forward strand.
GGCAGCAAGACCGCGTAATTGCCATGGCCTGGGAAGACCGCACGCCTTTTGAAGCTATTGAATACCAGTTTGGGCTGGCTGAAAAAGATGTGATAAAATTTATGCAGGAGCAAATGCACCCGCGTAACTGGAGAAAATGGCGCGCCAGGGTGCAGGGAAGAAAAACCAAGCACGCAAAACTACGGGATAACGAGATCTCGAGGTTTAAATCTACTGCGCAACGCCAAATTACCGGCAATAGAATTTCGAAGAAAAAATATTGAAATGCGTTAATTTCAACTGGTTTTTCCTTTTGCAGTTTCTTTTTCCGTATCTTATTGCTTCCTAAACTTTAAGCATATGGCAGGTTCTTCTAAATATCCAAAATTGGTAAAAGCCTTTAGCGGTAGTTTTCTATGGAGAAATTCCGGCGGAATTATCATAGACTATAACGGGCAGTTGCTTAATTCGGCGCATTATCAGTTTAAAAGTTCGGGTGGGAAATTCATTAAAATCAGGTTTAAACGCAAACTCTCTTCGGCTAAAAAATTACCACAATTTATGTGCTCCTGGAAAATGATGACCCAGGTGAATTGTTCGTTGAATTAAGTGTCTTTTCTATAATCCAATACGTTATTATGAACTTGATTCAAAATCTAACAAAATTCAATTCTAGTCAACTTAGACCCTGAAATAAATTCAGGGTGACGGTAGGGACGTAATCCTGAACTGGTTTCAGAGACTGCCTCGATTTGAATTCGGTTCACGTAAGCTACGTCATGCTGAACTTGTTTCAGCATCTAACACGATCTAAATTCTTACCAACCTATACTCTCGATTTCAAAACAACTTAGACCCCGAAATGAATTCGGGGTGACGACAGGAATGTCATGCTAAACTTGTTTCAGAAGCTAATATGATAAAACAAATTCCAAATTAGCAACTAAAATGTATTTTTGAACGATTTTGGCTGAACATATTTTTTAGCTACAAGTCTTCGTAAAGATCCTTCAAGTCTGGATTCATCGATTTTACCAGATTCCATTTCCATTCTTTATGCCAGTTTTTCAATTGTTTCTCCCTGGCGATGGCTTGATGAATTTCTGAAAACTCTTCGAAATAAATTAAAAATTTAAGATGATATTTTCTGGCAAACAATGACCCCATACCGCTTTTATGTTCAGTGATTCGTTTTTTCAAATCTGAAGTCACACCTATATAAATCATTGTTCTGGTAGAATTAGAGAGTATGTAGATGTAGCTATTCTGCATTTATAAATATAAAAAAAGTTTAATTCCTGTTAGACCCCGAAACAAGTTCGGGGTGACGGTAAGATCGTGATTGTGCCCCCAGAGAAAACAGCTGACCCGTTAAAATCCTGTTATTTCAAATTTTCTTAACGCCTTAAGCTTTTAATTACTCCCAACTTGCAATTCAACCAACAAAATAGAACTATGAATTTGAATGATAAAGTAGCCGTGATAACCGGCGCGAGTAGCGGAATTGGAAAATCTATTGCCGAAGAACTTTCGAAAAAAGGCTGTAAAGTGGCACTTGCCAGCCGAAGTGTAGATAAATTAAAAGAAATTGGAAAAGGACTTAGTCAGAGTTTTGAAGTAGAATTAGATGTTACCAGCGACAAAAGTGTTCATGAAGCTTTTGAGAAAATTTACGATCATTTTGGCCGCATAGATATTCTAGTGAATTCGGCCGGAGTAATGCCTCTCACCTATCTTAAAAATGAAAAGCTTGAAGACTGGCTGCAAACCATAGAGGTAAATGTAAAGGGAACGCTGCGCTGTATTCACGCCGTACTACCTGAAATGAAAAAACAAAACAGCGGCCATATTATTAATATTGCCTCTGTAGACGGAAAAGAGATCTTTGAAGGTGGTGCTGTTTACGGTGCTTCTAAAGCCGCAGTGATAGAACTTTCTAAAGCGATGCGTATGGAACTTTCTCCCGACTTTAATATTCGGGTAACTTCTATAGAACCCGGAACAGTAGAAACCAGCCTTAGAGAAGATATCTCTGACGAAGAATTATTAGAAGATAAAGATTACGGTGGTGATGAGCCTAAATTATCGCCTAAAAATATTGCAGATGCCGTGCTTTACGCTACCACACAACCAGATAGTGTGAATGTGAATGAGTTGTTTATAAAACCTTCGGGGAAGAGTTAAAGACCCCTCCGGCCTGCGGCCACCTCCCCTTGTAAATTAAGAAAGGAGCTTTGGATAATTTGGATCAGGGTAATGTTTCCAAACGTCTTCCTGACTAGATGCTTGGTGACGTAAACTTCATGACATGATCCCACGTCATCCTGAATTTATTTCAGGATCTAAGATGAGCTTAATTACACAGTATGGGAGACTTCTTAGCATGTTATACCCCCGACCAAAAGTCGGGGCAGGCTCTGAAACCAGTTCAGGCTGACGTAAACATCTAACTCACTACAACTCCTCATAAAGATCTTTCAGGTCTGGATTTATAGATTTTGCCAGGTCCCATTTCCATTCTTTATGCCAGTTTTTTAGTTGTTTCTCTCTGGCTATGGCTTGATGAATTTCTGAAAACTCCTCAAAATAAATTAAAAATTCAAGGTGATATTTTCTGGTAAATGATGAACCTGTTTCGGTTTTATGCTCTGTGATTCGTTTTTTTAAATCAGAAGTTACACCTATATAAATCATTGTTCTGGTAGAATTGGAAAGTAGGTATATATAGCTCTTCTGCATTCTTAAATATAAAGAAACTTGAGATAAACTTATACCCTGAAACAAGTTAGAGTGACGAATTCAACGTCATCCTGAATTCATTTCAGGATCTAGGATGATTTTGAGTTCTCCACGACTTAGACCCCGAAATAAATTCGGGGTGACGAAAAATATGTCGTCCTGAACCTGCCCGTCCGTTCAGGTGGATTATTTCAGGATCTAGGATGAGTTTAAATACGTTTGATTATGGAACTTCCTAACATGTTATACCCCCTACCAAAAGTCGGGGCAGGCTCTGAACTAAGTTCAGGGTGACGAATTCAACGTCATCCTGAATTCATTTCAGGATCTATGGTGATTGAAGTTCTGAACAAGTTAGACCCTGAAACAAGTTCAGGGTGACGAACACTTCATGAATTGAACCCTCGTCATCCTGAATTTATTTCAGGATCAATCATGATTTTGATTTCTCCATAACTTAGACCCCCGATGATAAATCGGGGCAGGCTCCGAAATAAATTCGGGGTGACGTTAAAAAAGTAAAGGAGATGGTTTACAAAACCTCTTTCTGGTTTTTGGCGTAGTTGCGCCATTTCTCGATACAAGCCTGAATATCTTCAGGTATTTCGGTATTGAAACTCATTGCCTCGCCGGTTTTTGGATGAATAAACCCAAGGGTTTTAGCGTGTAATGCCTGGCGTGGTAAAATTTTAAAACAATTATCTACAAATTGTTTGTATTTAGTAAAAGTAGTTCCTTTAAGAATCTTTTCTCCTCCATAGCGTTCGTCGTTAAACAACGTATGCCCAATATGTTTCATATGCACCCTAATCTGATGCGTTCTTCCGGTTTCCAATTTACAGGAAACCAGGGTTACATAACCAAAACGTTCTAAAACTTTGAAATGGGTAACCGCAGGTTTTCCTTTTTCGGCGTCGTCGTCTTCATAAACCGTGTTTTGTAAACGGTTTTTTGGATGGCGGCCAATATTACCTTCTACTGTGCCTTCATCTTCTTCTACATTTCCCCAAACCAATGCTACATATTCACGCTCGCTGGTTTTATCAAAAAACTGTTTGGAGAGATGCGCCATAGCTTCTTCGGTCTTGGCGATCACTAAAAGTCCGCTGGTGTCTTTATCTATTCTGTGCACAAGCCCGGGGCGATCACTGGAGTTATTTGGGAGATTTTCAAAATGATAAACCAGCGCATTTATAAGCGTTCCGCTATAATTACCGTGGCCAGGATGCACTACCATTCCTGCAGGTTTATTCACCACCAACAAAGTATCGTCTTCGTAAACTATATCTAACGGAATATTCTCTGGTGTAAGTAAAAACTCATAAGGCGGATGCTCAAACATTACCTGCACCACATCGCCGGCCTTTACTTTGTAATTTTGTTTTACCTGCTCTTCGTTAACGTAGATATTACCGGTTTTCGCGGCTTTCTGGATTTTATTTCGGGTTGCGTTTTCAATAAAATTCATCAAGAATTTATCTACCCGCAAAGGTTTTTGACCGGGACCGGCCTCAAATTTATGATGTTCGTATAAAGTCTCGTCCTGTTGCTCTACTTCGTTTTGTTCTTCTTCTTTCATTAAAGTTCAATTTCTTCCTCTTCAGGAGTTGTGGTATCCTGCTCTTCTTCATCCATTTGATACCTACCGGAACCGTCTCCCAATACCAAATCTATGGTAGATGTTTTCATGAGTTCGTCTCCGGGTTCCAGTTTTTTACCTTTGTGTCTTAACTCTAAAACAGCATCTTCAGCAATATCGGGTTTATAACTTACGTCTCCAATTTCAAAGCCTAAAGACCGTAAAGTAGGTTCGGCCTGTCTTCGGGTTCTTCTAATAAGATCAGGGATCATTACTTTTCTATAACCTGAGGGATTTAAAGTGAGGTAGATCTTACGGTTCTCTTTTACGAATTGTCCCGGCTCCGGTACCTGTTCAATTACCGAATAACGAGGAAAGTCGGGATTAAAATTTGCTGAATCCAGAATCTCAAATCTTAAATCTAAGGCTGCAAGTTTATCGTCCACTTCATCCAAAGATTGCTTAGACAGGTCTGGAACAGCGATACGCTGATCTTGATTTGTAGAGTAATCCAGCCATCTTAATGCTAAGAAAGCAATTACTACCACTAAAATGGCAGCAATGATAAGCTGAATTAAAAATGTTTTACTGAAAATAAATTTAAAGAATCCCATACATTTGTTTCTAAGCAGCAAAGATATAAAACCCCTGCTTTTGGTGGCAGATTGTTTGTAGATTTGTTGTGTCGGCTTTGCCGGTTTATTGTTTATTGTTTAAAGTCTATGGTTTACGCGTTATCCGGAGATAATAAAAAACTCTTTGCAAAACCCGTAAATCTTCATTTTTTCATTGAATGTTGATTTATCCCAGGATAATTTAGCATATAGGTTTTAACGCATATTTCTGTTAAAATATTTTTATTAGACAATAAGCTTTATAATTATGTCGATATTATTGAAACAATAAACTAAAAACGCCAAACTCCCCAGATGAAAAAAAAAATTGCCATCGCCATGGGCGGATATTCCAGTGAATATAGAATCTCTATCAACAGTGGAAATATGGTTTACAAACATTTAAACAGGGATTTATACGAACCTTACCGGGTTCATATTTTACAGAAAGAATGGTTTGTAGTGACTGATGATGATACGCCTTACCCGATTAATAAAAATGATTTTACCGTAAAAATAGACGGAAAAACAATTTCTTTCGATTGTGTTTTTAATACTATTCACGGTACGCCGGGAGAAAACGGATTGCTACAGGCATACCTGGAATTAGTGGGAATTCCGCAGACTACCTGTGGTTACTACCAGGCGGCATTAACTTTTAATAAGCGAGATCTTATAAGCGTTCTAAAGCCTTACGGAATAAAAACCGCGGTGAATTATTTTCTGAATAAAGAGGATAAAGTAAATGCTGAAGAAATAGTTGCCAAAGTTGGTTTGCCGTGTTTTGTAAAGGCTAATCGCGCCGGGAGCAGTTTTGGGATCACCAAAGTCAAGACGGAAGAAGAACTTATTCCTGCCACAAAAACCGCCTTTAAGGAAGACGACGAAGTGATTATTGAATCTTTTCTTGATGGCACCGAAGTTTCTGTTGGCGTGATCACTTATAAAGGAAAGGTAAAAGCGCTCCCGGTTACCGAGATTATTTCTGAAAATGAATTCTTTGATTACGAGGCCAAATATTTGGGAAAATCACAGGAGATCACACCGGCGAATATTTCTACGGAAAAAACCAGGCAGGTACAGGAGATCGCTAAACTGATCTATAAGAAACTAAAAATGCGAGGTTTTACCCGCTCTGAATTTATCTTTCATAACGGCGAACCCCATTTTATTGAAATGAATACCACCCCGGGATTAAGCCAGGCAAGTATTTTACCTCAACAGGCTGAAGCAGCCGGTATCACTTTAACCGAACTTTATGGCAGCGCGATTGAGACGGCATTGAAAGTCCCCTAGCCCCCGAAGGGGGAATTCGAAAGGTTCTATAATTGAAAATTATAGGAATTTAATTCGGTGATTTTAAGCCATAGGTTTTCTGATTATACGTAAACGTCATCCTGTCCCGAAGCTTCAGGATTATTTCAGAGCCTGCCCCGATTTTTATCGGGGATCTAAGCATCAAAACAAGTTAGAAGCTGAAACAAGTTCAGCTTGACGCAAAACATATTTTCAGTAAACATCATAGAGATTACTTCACTCCATTCATAATGACGTTCCCAGCTGAGACCTTCTTATTGTATCCCTTGACTAATAGGCTATTTTGATTTTCACCCACATTTATTATTACTATATTTCTTTCAAATTTTGAAATGACTAAATTTAATTTCCCGCCGGAGTTTATACTGAGGAATCGAAGTGCGGGAAAGACAAAAAAGTTTATGGTTTCCCGTCTTAACGGGAAAGACTAAGATATTTATTATGAGAAAAGCAGTATTTCCGGGATCTTTTGATCCTATTACTTTAGGCCATACCGATATTATTAAAAGAGCGCTTCCGCTTTTTGACGAAATTATCCTGGCTATTGGCACCAATTCTAATAAAAACTATATGTTTTCATTGGAGGAACGACTGCGATTTTTAAAGGAAAGTTTTAAAGAGGAGCCTAAAATAACAGTAACCACCTACAAAGGTCTAACGGTAGATTTTTGCAAAGAACAAAATGCCGGATTTTTATTACGCGGATTGCGAAATGCGCAAGATTTGGAGTTTGAAAAAGCTATTGGCCAGACCAATTATAAAATGAGCGGGATAGACACCTTGTTTTTTATCACTTCTTCCGGGAAAAGTCATATTTCTTCTACGGTGGTTCGGGATGTGATTCGAAATAACGGGAATTATGAGTTTATGGTTCCAGATGTGGTAAGGAAAAATTAACGCACTGAGCTTCAATTATCAAACTTTATTTTCAGTAAATTTGCTTTTAGACTTATATAAAAATGGATATTCAAACCACTAAGCTTAAATTACTTAAGACCATTTTGGAAAATGAAAATTCAGAATTCATCCAAAAAGTTGCCGATTTTGTCCAAAAGGAGAAGCCGGATTTTTGGGAGGAATTAAACGAAAAGGAACAGGTAGAAATTAAGCAGGGAATTGAAGAGTTAGAAAAAGGAAAAAGAGTTTCCTATGAATCTTTCCTAAAGAAAATTTCCTGATGAAAGTTTATCTTTCTGAGCTTGCTGAATCAAAGTTATTAGGTTTATCTGAATACTTAATAGAGAAATAGAATAGGCGAACCAGGGATAAATTCTTCGTAAAATTAACTAACAAAATAAATCAAATTTCATCCCAACCTTATAGTTGCCCAAAGTCAGAAAAGTTTAATGGACTATACAAATGCGTAGTCACAAATCAAACTACTCTTTATTATCGAATTCAATCAGATGAGATTGAAATCATAACTGTTTTTGACACCAGACAGGATCCAGGGAAATTAAAAAAGGATTTATAAGGACAAGAGAACTCTCTTCCTTGCTAGAAAATGTTATCCGGCGTATCGAGAACAAATGACAGATGTAACTTTAAAGCACTTCTCGATACATCCCGATACATCGGAACACTCGAAGTGACTACAGCACATTTTTAAGAAAAGATCGCCGCGCTCATTTAGTCAGTTACGACGTCGAATCTATTCTTCTAAAAAATATAATTCAGCTGAAGACCTCCATAGTAATTTCTAGGATTTCCGGGGTAATAATAACGTGGCGCAGCGCCTCCAAATCCAACGGCATTGGTTACTATACTTGCGGCATAATTTTCATCTAAGGCATTGTTTACTCCGCCGTATAAATTCAAGTTTATATCCTGAAATACATTAAAAGTATAACCTGCTTTAAAATTCAACAAACTGTATTGATCGGTATAACCCGAGTTAGCATCATCAAGCGGAATTTCCCCCACATTTCTAAAGTTTCCGAAGAATTCAATACCTGACTCGCTTTGGATATCTAAGCCCAGGTTTACCGTGTATTTAGGAACTCCTGGAAGCTCATTTCCGGAAAAATCTTCATCATTATTTACAAACTCATCAAATTCAAAAAAGTTTAAGGCGCCGTTTACATAAGGTTTAATTGAAATACCGGGTCCTACTAAAAAACGGTAGTTGGTAAGAAACTCAATGCCGTTATGATTGGTTTTCCCGGCGTTGATTCCCACATATTGATCTTCTGCCACACGTTGCGCAACCAATAAATTCTCTATTTGAATTGAATACACCGAAATTTCGGTATATAATTTATTCTGCAACCAGTTTCCTTTAAATCCTGCTTCATAATTAACACCGGTTTCCGGCTCAAGATTGGTGTTTATTTGCCCTTCAGGGGTTAAAGTTTCAGCAACCGTGGGTGTTGAAAATCCGTGGCTTATGGAAGCAAAAATATTCTTTCCGGCACCAATTTCATAACTCGTTCCAATTCGAGGCGAAAACACCGTATCAAAACTATAATCTCCGGTCTGGTCTACTTCGTCTTGAGTATAAAGATCGGTTAAACTGTAATTTGTGGTGTTTATATTAAAGCCTGCCTCCAGGTTCCATTTTTCGGTAAAATCAAGATTAACCTGAGCAAAGAAATTAGCATAATTCCTATCCTGCTCATTATTGCTTAACCGCTCACCCAAGACACTTCCTTCACCCGGAAAATCTTCATATAGATTCTGAAAAGTTCCGGTTTCATACCATTCGTTATAGTATTCGGCTCCAAAACTAATTTCAGAAGGCAATTCGAAGATCTGAGTGTTTAAGTTAAACTTTGTACGAACTCCGGCAGAAACTCGTTCTTCCTTTAAAATATCAAAAGGTCTCGGCTCGTAAGCATCTCTAAAACTTAAAAAGATACTCGTGACGTTGCTGAAATTCTCAAAAAGAGAATGCGTGTAAGAACCACCTAACATACCTTTATCATAAGATTCATAACTCTGGGCTTGCCCCCAGGTAAATGCTGCCTTTTCAGGATTATTTCTAAGGTCCTCTTCATTTAAAGAACTTGGAATAAAGGCTTTTAATCGCGTGAAGTTGGCTAAATAAGACAAACTACCATTTTCGCTGGTTTTAAGACTCCCGTTTACCAAAGCCGATTTTCTGTCATAATTTCCGTTGTCACGGTAACCATCGCTAGTTAGGTTTGTAAAGGTGGCAAAAAGCGAAGAATTCTTAGTGGTATTAGAAGCTTGATAAATCTGTTTTTTAGTATTAAAACTTCCGAACTGAGTTTTTGCAGATAGTCGGGCTTCTTCCCTTTCGGGTTGTTTAGAATATAAATTGATAGAACCGCCTAAACCGGCTCCGTAGACACTGGAAGTGGGACCTTTTATTACTTCAATTCTATCCAGGCTTTCCTGATCAAAATCGTCTAAAGTTAATTCCCCTTCGGCGGTAGTTAATGGAATTCCGTCAAAATAAGCCTGAATTCTATTGGTGCTGTATTGTGAACGCGCACCGATACCGCGAATATTGATCTTATTGGTGTTTAAAGCGCCCTGGTTTACATACATCCCCGGAACATTATTAAAAGTTTCCAGCACATTCGTAGCATCGGTTCTTTTAAAATCGGTTTCTGTAACCAGGTTTACCGAAGCCGGCACTTTTCTAAGTGTCTTGGGAATTACGGTACTGCGCACCACTACTTCTGAAAGATTTTCTGAAGTTGGACTTAAATAAATCTCCTGGAGTGACTCAGAAGCACGCAGATTAACTTCCAAAGTTTCGTAACCTAATGCCGAAATTTGAAAGCTACCCGGCAAGTCTTCGGCCTCTAAACTAAAAATGCCATTTTCATTTGAAACCGCAACTATGTCTGAAGCCCCGGAGATGCTTGCACCTGCAACTTCTTCAGTAGAATTTACTTTTAATATTTTAAATTGATTTTCCTGTGAAAACAGGTTTCCTGCAAGGAATAAGCACAAAAGTGCCAGTATTTTTTTTTCCAATATTTTATAATTTTATTCGGCTGAAACTTTCCAAATTATATTCGCATCGTCATCATTTACCAGTAATGCTCCATCTGGCGTTACGCTTACCCCTACCGGTCTACCATGTACTTTACTTTCGGCTTCATCGGCAATAAAATCGGTAAGAAAATCTTCGGGTTGTCCCGGTTTTCCGTTTTCATCAAAAGGCACAAAAAGAATTTTATACCCAGAAAAGTTCGCTCTATTCCAGGAACCGTGCTGCCCTACAAAAGCGCCATTTTTATACTTTTCGGGAAATTTATTTTTAGTGTAAAATGCCAGTCCTAAAGAAGCGGTATGCGGGCCCACCGGCACATCTGGCACAATAGCTTTTTCTACCAATTCTGTATGCGGATCTTCGGCCCAACGAGGATCCTGAATTTGACCATAATAAGAATATGGCCAGCCATACCAACCGCCTTCCTGTACGCTGGTAATATAATCTGGCACTAAATTATTTCCAATTTTATCACGTTCGTTTACGGCTGTCCATAACTCGCCCGTGATGGGATTCCAGTCCATTCCCACTGGATTTCTTAACCCGGCAGCGTATAATTTCTCTCCGCTTCCATCAGGATTAATTTCCAGGATTGCAGCTCGTCTTTCTTCTTTCTCCATTCCATATTCTCCAACATTACTGGCAGAACCTACAGAAACATAAATTTTACTTCCATCTTTATTTGCGAGTAAATTACGGGTCCAGTGATTATTATATCCACCGGCAGGTAAACTAAGAATTTTCTCTCCTTCAGCTTCTATTTTTGTACCACCTTCCTTATACGGATATCGGTAAAGTCCGTCAGTATTGGCAACATAAAAATAATTATCTAACACTAACATTCCGTAAGGTTGATTTAAATCTTCCATAAATACCTCTTGATAATCTGGCGTACCGTCTCCATCCTTATCCCGAATTAAAGTAATTCTATCTGCACTATTTTTTGTATTAGATTCTACCACAAAAATATCATCGTTAGGCGCAATATAAGTGCGTCGCGGATGCTGTAAATTTTCTGCGAACTTGGTCACCTTAAAACCGGCAGGAGCATTCGGCTTCTTATCTCCCCAGCCAATAACCTCACTTTCTTTAGTAACAGATTCAGAGGAAAAAGGCGGCACCAGTTTAAGTTTACCAATCTCAGTCTCTACAATGTCTGCAGGACGTTTAGAGAGTTCATCTTTTTTTTCTTCGCTTAAATTTGTATTTACTTGAGCTTCCGCTTCAACAGCCAGTGTTAAACAAAAACCGAGACTCAGAATAGTGGTTAGCTTTTTCATAATCTATATTTTAGCCTAAAATTACTTTTAAATATTTCGGCTAAAAAGTTTTTAAAGCGGATTAGGTTTACTTTAACAAGCGCTATTTAAGTCAGGTTGTTTGGTGGCTAGGCGGGTTTTGGTTAAGTTTATACTTTCAATTGCTTAGGATACTATGAAAAAATATCTCGTACTGAGTTTGGGGCTACTTTCGCTGATTTCCTGCGATTTAGAGAAATATCAACTGGTCACCGAATATGATTTGGAGACCCGTTTTGAGAAAAGTGGTGGTAAAGAAACCGGCACTTATGAAGAAGTTATAGACTTTTATACCCAATTAGCCGAAAGTTCCAGTAAAGTAAGCCTGGAAGAATTTGGAAAAACCGATAGTGGCAAACCTCTTCATCTTGCCATTTACAGTCCTTCAGAAGAATTTAATTTTGAAGATTTAAGACAGAAAAATAGTATTATTCTCATCAATAATGGTATTCATCCCGGGGAAAGTGATGGCATAGATGCCACCATGATGCTTTTTAGAGACCTGGCCGGCGATTCTATTACAGCGCCAAAAAATACAGTTTTAGCCACCATTCCTGTTTATAACGTTGGTGGTGCTTTAAACCGAAATTCCACCAGCCGAACTAATCAAAACGGTCCAGCCGAATACGGGTTTAGAGGAAATGCGAGGAACTATGATCTTAATCGGGATTTTATAAAAGCAGATACGCGAAACACCAGAAGCTTTTACGAAATTTTTCATCATGTGAAACCAGATATATTTATAGATAATCATGTAAGTAATGGCGCTGATTATCAATATACGCTCACCCATCTGTTTACCCAGCACAATAAATTGGGCGGCGAGCTCGGTAATTATTTAGATGAGCAAATTATGCCGGCGCTGGAAGATTCGCTCGCTAAAAAAGATTGGGACATCACGCCTTATGTGAATGTTTTTAATGAAGTGCCCGAAGAGGGGTTTTCCCAATTTAACGACTTGCCCAGGTATTCTACCGGGTACACCACGCTATGGAACACCATAGGAATGATGGTTGAAACCCATATGCTAAAACCTTACCCGAAGCGTGTAAAAGGCACCTATGAGTTGATGCGCAGTATGATTGGTATTGCTGAAAAAGACAGGGAACGAATGAAAGATATTCGCAACAGGGCTTCAAGAAAATACCTGACAGATCGCTGGTACCCTATTAATTACAAACCCGATATGGAAAACCCAAGTCAGCGAAATTTTAAAGGTTACGAAGGTGAAATGATTGCCAGTGAGGTTACCGGGGGCGAACGCTTAAAATATGATAGCAGCAAACCATTTAATAAAGAAATAGACTACTATAATAATTTTGTAGCCGAAGATACTATTGAAATTCCACGTGCGTACATTGTACCCCAGGGCTGGTGGCAGGTCACAAATCTTTTAAAGCTAAACAAGATAAAATTAGAACCCTTAGCCCGCGATACAACATTATATGTTGAAACTTACAGAATAGAAGATTTTAATACCGGCGAGCAGGCTTACGAAGGTCATTACAAGCACAGCGAAACCAGGGTTTCCAAAACAATGGATTCAGTTGAGTTTAGAAAAGGAGATTTTGTAGTAAAAACTTTTCAGGAAGGTGCGCGCTATTTAATTGAAACTTTAGAACCTGAAGCACCAGATTCTTTCTTCAACTGGAATTTCTTTGACACTGTTCTTCAGCAGAAAGAAGGCTTTTCCCCTTATGTTTTCGAAGATATCGCTAAAAAAATGCTTGATGAAAATCCCGAGCTAAAAGAGCGCTTTGAAGAAAAGAAAAATAGTGATACTGAATTTTCTAATAACTGGTATGCTCAATTAGACTGGCTGCACAAGCAATCTAAACATTACGAAGCGGCACATTTACGCTACCCTATCTTTAGAATGCCCCGCTAAATATTTTTCTGAAAAAAGAAGTTTAATATTCGCATAAGATTTTTGAAGCGCCTTCTGGCTTTTCTTTAAATCTTTCCATTTGGCTTTTTCAATACCCTCTTTGGTTTCCGGGCGCAATTCACCTTCATAGGAAGTACGCATCTCGTACCAATGAGTTACCTTAAGTCGGTAACGCCCTTTTCGTTTAAAAATATGATAAGTTTTTTGTAAGAATTTAGTCACTTTTAAACCTTCAACCCCTGTTTCTTCTTCTACTTCTCTTATTGCAGAAGCTTCAATAGTTTCGTTCTTTTCGGTTTTACCTTTGGGAAGATCCCAGCGCTTTTTTCGGTAAATAAAAAGAATTTCATCTTTATCATTTAAAACCATTCCGCCCGCTGCAGTTACTACCCGCAACTTCTTAAAAAGATGTTTCAGCAGCTTTTCTTCTTTTTCGTGATAAAGATTCACATAGAGCAGTTCACCTTTACTAATTTTTTTAATTATTCGCTTAATTCTAACTTTTTTAATAGGTAGCGATACATAATTTTCACCTAAATCTTTCTTAGTAGAGAGAATTAAGGGAACATCATTTACAAAAACTTTATACATTTGCAGTATGATTTTAAATAAAGAAACAGCCAGAACAACCGCTGAACTGCTATTGCAAATTAAAGCAATAAAATTAGATGCACAAGAACCTTTTACCTGGGCCAGTGGTTGGAAATCGCCAATCTATTGCGATAACCGAATAGTTCTCTCCTATCCTCCAATTAGGAACCATATACGAGAACAGTTTGCAAGACAAGTTGAAGAACTTTATGGAAAACCCGATGTTATTGCAGCGGTAGCCACCGGTGCCATTGGAATTGGGATGCTGGTAGCCGAAATTTTGAGCCTTCCGTTTATCTATGTGAGACCGGAAGCCAAGAGCCACGGACGAAAAAATCAAATAGAAGGAAATTTATCTGAAGGGCAAACCGTAGTGGTAATTGAAGATTTAATTAGCACCGGAAATAGCAGCCTAAATGCGGTAAAAGCATTAAAGGAAGCCAAAGCCAATGTAAAAGGAATGCTGGCCATCTTTACGTATGGGTTTAAAACTGCCGATGAAAATTTTGCAAAAGCAGGAATAGAACTTCACACCCTTAGCGATTACGATTTCCTTTTGGAAACCGCCCAAAAAACAAATTATATAAATGCTACTGAAGCCGGAATACTTAGAGAATGGCGTCAGGATCCAGCAAACTGGAAAAAATAAAGCAGCCTCATGCTGCGCTAAAATTAATAACAGACAGGCAAAAAATTATTAGCCTGTGAGAAATTCCCGGGTCAGGGATATATTTATAAAAAAGATGCATATAGAAAGCCAAAAAGTAACTGCTGATAAAAGTCAGCAGGAAATGTTCGATTTTTTAACGAATGCAGAAAATTACGAACAATTAATGCCCGAGAGCAAAGAGAAGTTTGAAGTTAGAGACGAAAAAACCTTTGTTTTTGGCCTTAAAGGAATGCCGGTTATAAAATTACAAATTCGGGAAACCATAGAACCAGAACTGGTTGTTTTAGGTTCTACTTCAGATAAACTTGACTTTACGCTAAAAGCCCATATTTCAGCTTTAAATGAAAATCAAAGTGAAGTACAAATGGAATTCAATGGTGAATTTAACGCGATGATGGCGATGATGGTAAAAAAACCACTAAGCAAATTTATAAATACGCTAGCCGAAAATATTGGTAAGTTATAAGAAAGAATAGCTTATAAAATTACTCCTTAAACCTGAACTTGTTTCAGGTTTTTTTATTGATTATTTGCGCCAGGCTGCTAATTGGCTTAATCACGGTTTTTAATACATCAATTTGATCTCTTTTAGATCGAAAGTTTTAAAGATTGAATCTTCGATCTCTATATTCAATCTTCCAGAGGTAGTAACTCCACGTATAATCCCGGTAAGAAAGGTGGCATCTGGCAGCTGAAAAGTAGAAACCTGATCTTTTCTAAACAGATTTTTTGCATATTCTTCTAAAATTGAAGTTTCAGCTTCTGCCATAATTTCGGTTAGCTTTTCTTCAAATTCATCGGTAATTCTTTTAAGCAATTCATCCAGGTTAAAATCCCTGCCGGTAGCCAGTTTAAGCGAAGACGCCTGGGGAAGCCCCGGAAAATTAGTTTGATTTACATTAAGCCCCACTCCGATGACCGAAGCGGCAATTTCATTGTTTTTTAGAATATTTTCGATAAGAATTCCGCTTATTTTATAGCGTGCTGACATTATGTCGTTAGGCCATTTTACTTTTAAACCGGGAACATTAAATTTCTTCAGGATTTTAATGATTGCCAGGGAAACCGTGGCGCTCATCAAAAACTGATGGTTCACATTCACCCTTATTTTAGGATATAGTACGCTAAAAGTTAGGTTTTCACCTGCTTTAGATTCCCAGCCTGCCCCTCTTTGGCCCCGACCTTTTGTTTGCTCACGAGCTACTACACACACCGGTTCAAATGAAGTATTTCCGCGATAGAGTTCCCGGGCAAACTCGTTAGTAGAATTGGTGGCATTAACTTTGATTATACGCATAATAGTAGTTAGAAATAAAACAGGCGTTAAATGTTATGTAAACAACGCCTATTAACAGCTAAAAAGTAATAACTTTGCGAAAATAATTAATTTTAATGGCAAAAAAAGCACCGAACAACGATCAACTTATTGCACATATAATTAAAGGAATTGAAGAAGTAAAAGGTAACGATATTGATATTCTTGACCTTAGGCAAATAGAAAACACCGTTTGTGATTATTTTATTATTTGCAACGGTACTTCCAATACACAGGTAAACGCCATAGTGAATTCCATCCAAAAAACTGTAAGTAAAGCCCTTAAAGACAAACCCTGGCACGTAGAAGGTGGAGAAAACGCCGAATGGGTGCTTTTAGATTATGTAAACGTGGTTGTACACGTTTTCCAAAAGCATATCAGAGAGTTTTACGATATTGAAAGTCTTTGGGGTGATGCCAAAATCACCTCCATAGAAACCAATTATTAATTATCTAATTTAGAATTACCAAGAATGGCGAAACAGCAACCCAAAAAAAACGCAGATCCCAAGAAGCCTAAGTTTAGTGCTTATTGGATCTATGCCGCTATAATTATCTTCTTTTTAGGACTTAACTTTTTTAGCGGAGGCGGTTTTAGCGAACCAGCTAAAACCAATCCGGCAGAATTCCTTAATTTTCTTAGGGATGGCGACGTAAAAAAAGTTGAAATTGTAAACCGCAAACAAGCGAAAGTTTACCTTACCGATGAAGCCGCTCAAAAAGAGATTCATAAAAATGCCAACGATCCAGAATTATTCAATACTGGAGGTGAAACTCCTGCCTATAGTTTTGAGTTTGGTGACTTGCAGAACCTTGAAGACGACATTAAGGAGATCAAGAATGAAAATAATCTTGACACCACCGTTGTTTACGATACACAAAGCAATGTTTGGGGTGAAGTATTCTGGGCATTATTACCTTTTATCCTAATTATTGGAGTTTGGATTTTTATAATGAAAAAAATGAGCTCTGGTGCCGGTGGCGGTGCAGGAGGTCAGATTTTCAACATAGGAAAATCTAAAGCCAAATTATTTGACCAGAATACTGATGTTAAGACTTCTTTTAAAGATGTTGCCGGATTAGAAGGCGCAAAGGAAGAGGTACAGGAGATAGTAGATTTCCTTAAACATCCAGATAAATATACTTCCCTTGGTGGTAAAATTCCAAAAGGAGCTCTTCTTGTAGGACCTCCCGGAACCGGAAAAACCTTATTGGCTAAAGCTGTAGCAGGAGAAGCTAAAGTACCTTTCTTCTCACTTTCAGGATCAGATTTCGTAGAGATGTTCGTGGGAGTTGGTGCATCAAGGGTACGTGACCTATTTAAACAAGCTAAAGAGAAATCACCTTCAATAATTTTTATTGATGAGATTGATGCTATTGGACGTGCCCGTGGGAAAAGCAATTTTTCAGGTTCAAACGATGAACGTGAAAACACTTTAAACCAGTTATTAACCGAAATGGATGGTTTTGGCACTAATACTAATGTAATTGTAGTAGCCGCAACTAACCGTGCCGATGTACTGGATAAAGCATTGATGCGTGCCGGAAGATTTGACCGACAAATCTATGTTGACCTGCCAGATCTTAACGAAAGAAAAGAAATTTTTGAAGTTCACCTTAAACCTCTTAAAAAAGTAGCAGATGAACTTGATACTGAATTTTTAGCAAAACAAACTCCTGGATTCTCTGGAGCTGACATTGCGAATGTTTGTAACGAAGCTGCCCTAATCGCCGCCCGTAAAGGGAATAAAGCTGTTGGGAAACAAGATTTCCTTGACGCGGTAGACCGTATTGTAGGTGGCCTTGAGAAAAAGAATAAGATCATTACACCAGACGAAAAGAAAGCAATTGCTTATCACGAAGCCGGTCACGCGACTGTAAGCTGGATGTTAGAGCACGCTGCGCCGCTGGTAAAGGTAACAATTGTTCCTCGTGGGCAATCACTGGGAGCTGCCTGGTATTTGCCAGAAGAACGTCTTATTGTACGACCAGAACAAATGCTTGACGAAATGTGTGCTGCCCTTGGTGGTCGTGCCGCAGAGAAGGTGGTATTTAATAAAATCTCAACCGGGGCATTAAGCGATCTTGAGAAGGTTACTAAACAGGCAAAAGCCATGGTGACTATCTACGGATTGAATGATAAAATTGGGAATCTTACCTATTACGATTCTTCAGGCCAGGGTGAATATAATTTCACCAAACCTTATAGTGAAAGTACTTCAGAACTTATTGATAAAGAAATTTCCAATTTAATTGAAAATCAATATCAAAGAGCTTTAGACTTACTTAACGAGCATAAGGATAAATTAGGCCAATTAGCTGATATTCTTCTGGACAAAGAGGTGATCTTCAAGGATGACCTTGAACGCATCTTCGGAAAAAGACCTTATGATAAAGAAAAGGACAAAACCGAAGTTCTTGGAAAGAAAGAAACTCCTAAAGTAGAAGAAAAAGCTTCTGAAACCGAAAAGCAGAATCCTGCACCGGGAGATGATAGCGACAAGAATACATTAACTGAAAACAATTCAGTTAATAAATAGTTCACAACCATAGTTTAAAAAATCTTAATTTACCTAAGTGTTAAATTAAGATTTTTTACCTTTGGTTAAAATGACGTTGAGAACCACACCCAATACTCTATGAGTCTATTTAGAAGATTTCTTAACCCTAAATCTAAATCAGACAAGAAGCAGGAATCTCCTGGAAAAGCTGAGCGGGGTAAATATATGCCTGAGGTAAAACTACCCACTGATGAGCGCTTTATGCTCAATTTTAAAAATAATGGTGGTAAATTTCTTTATTGTGAAGACGACAAGGAACTTCAGGAAGCTTTTGATAACATCTTACTGGAAAACGATTGGTATGAAAAAGAATGTTTCTGTTTAGATACTAATCTTCAGGATAAATTTAAAGGTTTTAATCTAAACTTCACAAGATCTGGATCGGCTCCATTCTTTCTATCCACTTGTGAATATTTGGTAGCAAATGATGGTTCTATTCTAATATCATCTAACCAGATTAAAGAATGCAAACTCAATGATTTACCGGATAATTTCGTCATTATTTCTTCAACCAGCCAATTAATAGATACCATTGGCGAAGGCCTTCGCGGCATTAAATTCAGGAACAAACAGCGAATTCCTTCTAATATTACTACCATCAAAAATTTTGAAACTCAAAAAGAAGGAGATTTTATGAGCTATGGAAGTAGCGCAAAAAACCTATATTTGCTCCTGCTGGAAGATTTATAAAATATGAGGGAAGCCATTATTAGAACTATTTCAGGATTGTTGTATGTATCCATATTGGTTGCTTCCATACTTTCTTCAGAGTTTATTTTTATTAGCTTATTTTACCTACTGGGACTTGTTTGTCTTATAGAAATGCAAAAGTTGCTACACCTAAAAAGTTACGCGCTTTACGGGGTCCAGGCTTTATTATTTTATCTTTTCAGTTATCTTAAATTCAATCAGGACGCTACAATACTCCTGCTTTTCATAACAATTTTCGTCAATTTATTCCTCGTAAAAGATTTACTCGTTGTTAGAAAAATACCTATTTTTGAAAAGAAGAAATATATCATTATTATTTTCTACCTCATCTCTTCGGTCATTTTTCTTACCCTAATCCCCACAATAGAAGGCGTTTTTATTCCGAAGCTGGTAGTAGGTATCTTTATCCTGATTTGGACTAACGATACATTTGCTTATATTGTAGGGAAGAATTTTGGAAGCAAAAAGCTCTTTGAAAGAATTTCTCCCAACAAAACTATAGAAGGTTTTCTGGGTGGAGTGGTTTTTAGTGGAATAGCCAGTTTTTTTATTTTTTACTACACCCAATTTCTCACTTTTCCCATCTGGCTTGGGTTAGCTATAATACTTAGTATTTTTGGAACCCTGGGTGATCTTATTCAGTCAAAATTTAAACGTCAGGCCGGTGTAAAAGACAGCGGTACATTAATGCCGGGTCACGGTGGATTGTTTGATAGATTGGATAGTATTATTTTTTCGAGTCCATTTGTCTATGCTTATCTATATATTCTAGATTATGTTTCATAAAGAAGGTTACAAAATAATGGCGATAGCGGCTGTGCTGCTTATCGCAATAAATGCAGTATCATATTCGTTTATAAATACCTACTGGATAAAATTTGCCATCCTGGTAGTGACCATCATATTATTTTTGCTCATTGTACAGTTCTTTAGAAATCCTAAAAGGAAAACTGTTTTAAATGATGCTAATGTGGTAGCGCCGGTTGACGGAAAAGTTGTAGCCATTGAAGAGGTTGAAGAAAAAGAATATTTTAAAGATAAACGTATTCAAATCTCTATTTTCATGTCTCCAATAAATGTGCACGTAACAAGGCATCCTATTGGCGGAAAGGTAAAATACAGTAAATACCATCCCGGTAAATTTCTGGTGGCCTGGCATCCAAAATCCAGTGAGGAAAACGAAAGAACTACCGTTGTGGTAGAAAACAAAGTAGCCGGTGAAGTTTTATACCGTCAAATTGCAGGAGCAATGGCAAAAAGAATTGTAAACTATGCTGAAGTTGACGACGAAGTTATTCAGGGTAGTGATAGCGGATTTATAAAATTCGGATCTCGGGTAGATGTTTTTCTACCTTTAAATACGCCGGTTTTGGTGAAGTTAGATCAAAAAGTAAAAGGTGGGCTAAGTGTTATAGCCAATATTGAAGAATAGTACGTTATGCCTGATACAACAGAGGAAAAATTCTTAAGAGCTTATGACATGGCCAGCAAAACAGATCAAAAATTTGCGCCAGATGTTATGCTTCATTTCTACGCTTACTACAAGAAAGCCACGCAGGTAAACGGTTTTTATGCTCCGCCAACTAACGAAGGAGATATTAGAAACGCCTTTAAAATAAATGCTTTATTACAGGTAAAGAACCTTAGCAAGCAGGAAGCTCGCGAAAAATATGTAGAACTTGTAGAAGAACATATTGGCGAAGTAACCTAATAATTACCTCGCCAAAATCTCTCCCTCTTAATTATTTATTTCAAACTTTTTAAACTGGCTTTAATAGCTTCAATTTTAGCCTCTGCATCAGCTTTTTTAGCTTTTTCTATTGCCACTACTTTTTCCGGAGCATTATTCACAAAACGCTCGTTAGAAAGTTTCTTCTCTACAGATTTCAGGAAACCTTCATTATACTTTAATTCCTCTTCTAGTTTTTCAATTTCAGCTTCCACATCTATGGAACCGGCAATTGGAATAAAATATTCGTTAGATTTTACACGAAAAGAAAGCGCTCCTTCAACCTGTTTTTCTACATATCCGAAATCATTAATATTTCCCATTTTTAAAATAACAGGATCAAATAATTCCGAAGCTTTTTCATTATTCATCACCATAAGGTCGATGGTGTTTTTAAACGAAATATTCTTCTCTTTCCTTATTTTCCTAATTCCAGCAATAACTTCTGAAGCCAAACCAAATTCACTTATTATTTCCTCATTGAATTCTTTAAGCTCAGGCCATTTAGCCACGATTAATGCTTCCGAAGGTGTTCTTTCGGTAATCTCTTGCCAGATCTCTTCGGTTACAAAAGGCATAAATGGATGAAGAATCTTTAGATTATCCTCTAAGATTTCAATTACAGCCTTGTAGGTTTTGGCATCCATAGGCTGCCCGTAAGCGGGTTTCACCATTTCGAGAAACCAGGAACAGTAATCGTCCCAAACCAGCTTATAAGTACTCATTAAAGCATCACTCATTCGGTATTTAGAGTAATGATCTTCAATTTCAGCAAGAGTTTTTCTAAATCTCGCCGTATACCAGTCTATAGCGATTTTAGAAGTTTCGTCTTGTTCTTTTTCTTCGGAAACTTCCCAACCTTTAACTAGTCTGAAAGCGTTCCAAATTTTATTTGAAAAAGCACTCCCCTGCTTACAGAGGTCTTCCTCGAACATTAAATCGTTTCCAGCGGGAGAACTTAATAACATTCCTACCCTAACGCCATCGGCGCCATACTGCTCAATTAACCCAAGAGGATCTGGTGAGTTCCCCAGGGATTTAGACATTTTCCTACGCTGCTTATCACGAACAATACCGGTGAGATATACATTTTTAAAAGGTCTTTCACCTCGATATTCATACCCGGCCATAATCATACGTGCTACCCAGAAAAATAAAATTTCGGGGGCGGTAACAAGATCGTTGGTAGGATAATAATATTTAATTTCTTCATTTTCCGGCTCCAGGATACCGTTGAAAACACTCATTGGCCATAACCACGACGAAAACCAGGTGTCCAGCGCATCTTTATCCTGAATTAATTCTTCAGCCTTAAGACTTTCATTACCGGATTTCTTACGGGCTTTTTCCAATGCTTCTTCTGCAGTTTCAGCAACTACAAAATCCTCTTTTCCGCTTCCGAAGAAATAAGCAGGAATCTGCTGTCCCCAAAGTAGCTGACGCGAAATATTCCAGTCGCGCACATTTTCCATCCAGTGCTTATAGGTATTCAGAAATTTATCTGGCACCAGGTTTATTTCGTCACCAACCACCGCATCAATTGCCGGTTTAGCCAGCTCTTTCATCTTTAAAAACCATTGATCGCTAAGTTTTGGTTCTATAACCGCACCTGTGCGCTCACTGGTTCCTACCTTATTAATGTGCTCTTCAGTTTTGGTAAGCACACCCATTTCTTTTAATTCTTCTACAATTTCTTTCCTGGCCTGAAACCTGTCTTTACCTTCATAGTGCATTCCATGGGCATTAAGGCTGGCATCATCATTAAGGATATCAATTACCTCCAGGTTATGCTTATCTCCAAGCATTTTATCGTTCTCATCATGAGCCGGGGTTACTTTTAAACAACCGGTACCAAACTCCACATCTACATATTCGTCTTCGATAATTGGAATCACGCGATTGCAAATAGGCACAATTGCATTCTTACCTTTTAAATGCGTAAAACGCTCATCATTGGGATTAATACAAATTGCCGTATCTCCCAGAATAGTTTCGGGACGTGTAGTTGCGATGGTTAAAACCTCATCACTACCTTCTATCTTATAATTCAGGTAATAAAGATTTCCTTGTTTTTCCAGGTGAATCACTTCTTCGTCTGAAAGGGTTGTTTTAGCTACCGGATCCCAGTTTACCATTCGGTAACCACGATAGATAAGACCTTTTTCATAAAGATCCACAAAAACCTTAATTACTGAAGCTGACATGTTTTCATCCATGGTAAACTTAGTACGTTCCCAATCGCAGGAAGCTCCAAGCTTTTTCAATTGTTCCAGGATAATACCACCGTGCTTATGTGTCCAATCCCAGGCGTGCTGTAGAAATTCCTCACGGCTAAGATCGTTTTTATCGATCCCTTCAGCCTTTAATTTTGCTACTACTTTTGCTTCAGTTGCAATAGAAGCGTGATCGGTTCCCGGCACCCAACAAGCATTATAACCTTTTAACCTGGCTCTTCTCACCAGGACATCCTGGATAGTATTATTCAACATATGCCCCATATGCAAAACGCCGGTAACATTCGGCGGCGGGATTACAATGGTGTAAGGCTCTCTCTCGTCTACTTCTGAATGAAAATACTTGTTTTCCATCCAGTAGTTATACCATTTATCTTCTACTTTTTTTGAATCGTATTGGGAAGCAATCGCCATATTGGTCTGGTTTTTGAAAATAATGGCAAAAGTAAATATAACTTAAGGATTAAAAAAGAAGTTGATTTGAATATAATTTTGAGTACACATCATTTCAGCTTATCTTTACCTTTCGTTTATTAAAAACCAGAAATTATGAAAAAGTTAATTGCTATTGCCATTTTTGTTGTTGCCGGTATAGGCACTGCAATGGCACAGGAAACAGCCAAAATAGAATTCAAATCTGAAACTATTGATTATGGCGAAATAAAAAAGGGAAGTGACGGCCTACGTATTTTTGAATTTACCAATACGGGCAACGTACCATTGGTTATTGCCAATGTAACATCAAGCTGTGGTTGTACTATTCCTAAAAAGCCGGAAGATCCAATTCAACCGGGTGAAACTGGTGAAATTCAGGTAAAATACAACACTAAGCTTGTAGGACCAATTAGAAAGACGGTAACCGTATATTCTAACGCCGATGAATCTACAAAATCACTAAAAATTAAAGGTAGAGTTATTGAAGAAGATAACAGCAGCCGTTAATTCTTAGGATTTAGAATTAGAAAGCCGTTTGAAAAGCTTATTACCGTCAAGCTGAACTTGTTTCAGTTTCTAACATCATTAGATCCTGAAATAAATTCAGGAGGACGTAGATAAAAACATTTCAAACGGCTTTTTTTATGCCTGAAAATTGAAAAATTAACTTTAAAAGTTCATCTTTAATTTAGTTGAATAATAACACTATTTAGCCTTAAAATCTTACAGGAATTTTGCATTTTTGCAATGTATTAAAATCAATCTCATGCCAAATATTTCGAATAAAGGGCGCAATATGCCCGAATCTCCAATAAGAAAACTAGTTCCTTTTGCTGAAGCAGCAGTAAAAAAAGGAAAAAAAATCTACCAATTAAATATTGGGCAACCAGATATTGAAACCCCAAAAGCGGCTTTAGACGCTGTTAAGAATAACAACATAGAAGTACTTTCTTACAGCCACTCTGCAGGTTTTGAATCGTATAGAACCAAATTAGCCCAATATTATCGCAAAAATGATATCCCGGTAGATGCCGAAGATATTATTATTACTACCGGAGGTTCTGAAGCTTTGATGTTTGCCATGGGAAGCATTACCGATCCCGGCGATGAAGTGATTATCCCCGAACCTTTTTATGCAAATTACAATGGTTTTGCAACGGCTTCTGGAGTGGAAATCGTTCCAATTAAAGGATCTATTGAAGATAATTTTTCGCTTCCGCCAATTTCAGAATTTGAAAAATTAATTACCGATAAAACCAGGGCTATTTTACTTTGCAACCCTGGAAATCCAACCGGCTATCTTTATACGCGTGAAGAAATTCAGCAGCTTGCCGACTTAGCGCTAAAACACGATCTATTTATCGTGGCAGATGAAGTTTATCGTGAATTTGCATACGATGGTGTAAAACATCATTCTATCATGAGCATTCCGGGACTGGAACAAAACGCCATTATGGTAGATTCTGTTTCTAAGCGTTATAGTATGTGTGGCGCGAGAATTGGCTGTCTGGTTTCAAAAAACCTGGAAGTAATGACTGCTGCAATGAAATTTGCTCAGGCAAGATTGAGTCCGCCTACATTTGCTCAAATAGCTGCAGAAGCTGCATTAGATACACCAGATGAGTACTTTGATGAAGTAAATAAAGAATATACCGAAAGAAGAAACCTTTTAATTGAAGGTTTAGATAAAATTCCTGGTGTTAAAGTAGCAAAACCTAAAGGAGCTTTCTATTGTATCGCTGAACTACCGGTAGAAAATGCCGATAAATTTGCACAGTGGTTACTGGAAAGTTTCGAATTCAATAAAGAAACTGTGATGGTAGCTCCGGCAGCCGGCTTCTACTCTATCCCTAACACCGGGATGAATCAGGTGCGAATTGCATATGTTTTGAAGAAAGAAAACCTGGAGAGAGCTATTGAAATTCTTAAGATAGCTCTGGAAGAATACAACAAATAGCCTATTTATGCAGGTTGCTGAAAATTTTTCACTGAAACAATACAATACTTTTGGAGTAGATGTAATGGCCCGTAAATTCATCTCTGTGCACAGCACTGTTGAATTGCGTGATGTTTTACAGCAAGCCTATGCTTCAGAAATATTTGTACTTGGGGGCGGCAGCAATATGTTACTCACCAAAGATATAGACAAAACGGTTATTCATATTGGCTTAAAAGGAATTGAACTTATTTCTGAAAGCCGTGATGATGTAGTTTTAAAAGTTGGTGCCGGCGAAAACTGGCACCAATTTGTTTTATATTGTATTGAAAAGGGCTTCGGCGGGCTTGAAAACCTTTCCTTAATCCCCGGCAATGTTGGCACAGCACCGGTTCAAAATATAGGTGCCTATGGCGTTGAACTAAAAGACAGTTTTGAATCTTGCGAAGCTATGCGCATTCAAACGCTGGAAGTGGACACCTTTAGCGCCGAACAATGCGAATTTGATTACAGAAATTCTGTTTTTAAGAATAAACTGAAAGGAGAATATATTATTACCTCTGTAAATTTTAGGCTCTGTAAAAAAGATCACCAGTTAAGCACTTCCTATGGTGCGATCCAGGAAGAACTGGATAAACATAATATTGAAAAGCCAACGATTAAAAATGTTTCTGATGCGGTTATAAGTATCCGTCAACAGAAATTACCAGATCCAAGGGAACTGGGAAACAGCGGTAGTTTTTTTAAAAATCCGGTTATTAAGGAAACTGAATTCAAAAAACTACAAAAACAATTTCCTGAAATGCCTTTTTACGCTTTGCACGCCAATCAGATTAAAATCCCGGCGGGCTGGCTTATAGACCAGGCCGGTTTAAAAGGTTACCGACAAGGAGACGCGGGAGTGCATAAAAATCAGGCATTGGTTCTCGTGAATTATGGAAATGCAACCGGGCAAGAGATTTTAGCGCTTTCCAAAGAAATTCAGGATAAGATCTATAAGAAATACGGTATTCAACTCGAGCCAGAGGTAAATGTTATTTAATTCCTATAAGAAATTATTTAACTTTTAAACTTAAAAAAATATTATAATTGGCTTAATATTAGCATTATAACCCATAAAATATTCTTATATTTATAAAATCAATATCGGGGTGCTTAGGCTGAGAAATACCCGCAAAAACCTGATCTGGATAATCCCAGCGTAGGAAATATTGAATCTTAAAGACTTCATTGTCTTTTTAAGAGAGAGCTTCATTTTCTTTAGAGAGAATGAAGCTTTTTTTGTTTGAATTTTGGCATAAAAAAACCCGTCAGTTCTCTGACGGGTTTCTTATAATTTATAATAATGTTGTTTTATGAAGCTTTCTTCATCACTACACCATCAATAAGGTGTACCATACCATTAGAAGCTTCAATATCTGTAGCGATAATGGTCGCTGTATTACCATTTCCGTCTTTAAGAACAATGTTCTCACCGTCCATCATAGCGGTAAGCTCTGCACCTTCCATAGTAGCGAAAGTTACTTCACCATCTCCGTCTTCTATCATTTGACTTAGATCTGAAGCGGTAATTTCTTTATCTACTACGTGATATTTCAATACCCCGGCCAATCGATCTTTATTTTCACTCTTCATCAATTCGTCTAATGTAGCTTTATCAACTTTTTCAAATGCGCTGTTTGTAGGTGCAAAAACAGTAAAAGGACCTTCATCTTCAGTAAAAGTAGTGGCTAATTCTGCATTTTTTAGTGCGCTAACCAAAGTACTTAAAGAATCGGTCGCCATTGCTTTAGCTGCAATACTGTTAGATTCCATTTCCATACGCTCTTTCTCAGCTTCCATTTCAGCCTGACGCTCTGCTTCTTCCTGCTCCATTTGAGCTTTTTCTTCTTCTTTCTTCTTATTATCCTCACAAGAAGTAAAACTGAATGCAAAAGCTGCCAGTAGTATTAATAAAAATTTAGATTTCATAAATTTAGTTTTTAGTGGTTTAAGCTAACTAATTTATTACCTAAACTTGACAAATACAGTGCTTTGCGATTAAATTTAAGTTAAAGTGTGTAAAGCTTATGCTAATATGCATTTGGATTTTCCCAAACGTCAATTTATTGTTATTTTTGCAGTACTATTTCTGGAATGCGTTTCAGGAATATTTTTAAAACTTTAGAAAAAGCAAAGCTATGCAATTATTATTAATAACAATTCTACTTTTAGGACTGGCCTTTGCCGGAATCGCCATTAAAATATGGGGAAAGAAAGACGGTAAATTTGCAGGAACCTGCGCCAGCCAAAGTCCGTTTTTAAATAAAGAAGGTGAAGCCTGCAGTTTCTGCGGAAAAATGCCCGATGAAATGTCTGATTGCTCTGGAGAAAAGAAGGCTAATTAGATTCAATGGTAACAATTCTACTGGGATTCTTTTTTCTCTTTTCAATAATTATCCTGGGCTTTTACCTGGCTTTCTTCGCGTTTACAAGAGATAAAAGCATAAATCCCGGTGAAGCAAATTTGCCTGTTTCGGTTATTGTTTGCGCTAAAAACGAAGCCGAAAATCTTAAAAATTTCCTCCCTCCTATCTTAGATCAGGATTATCCCAATTTTGAAGTAATCATTATTAATGATGCTTCCCTAGATAATACTTTGGAAGTTATTGAAGAATTTCAAGCCCTAGATGGCAGGGTAAAATTAGTAGATGTTCAGAATAATGAAGCATTCTGGGCCAATAAAAAGTATGCACTTACTCTTGGGATTAAAAAAGCCCAAAATCCTTATTTAATTTTTACTGACGCCGATTGTGCACCGCAAAGCCGAAACTGGATAAGGCACATGGCTACCGGCTTTCAGCAAGAGAAAAGTATAGTTTTAGGTTATGGTGGGTATTTTAAAAATAGCAAGTCATTACTTAATAAGCTTATTCGCTTTGAGACCTTACTTACTGCTATTCAGTATTTTTCTTACGCGAAATTAGGAAATCCCTATATGGGCGTAGGAAGAAATCTTGCTTACACTTCCAAACAATTCTATGATCAAAGGGGATTTGCAAATCATTTACACCTGCGTTCTGGTGATGACGACCTTTTTGTAAATGAGGGCGCGAACTTCGAAAACACCTTTATTTGCCATCATCCCGAAGCCAGCACACGAAGTGTTCCTAAAGCAGATTTGAAATCCTGGTTGCATCAAAAGCGAAGGCACGCATCTGTGGCAGGCTTTTATAAAACAAAAGACAAAGTATTACTGGGCTTATTTTATGCCTCTCGCTTCTTTTTCTGGATTTTGCTGGCAATTTTATTAATTCTTCAGGTTCAATGGCAACTGGTTTTAGGCTGCGCAGGCCTTGTTTTACTGTTACAGGCCATCGTTTATGCAAAGTCGGCACAAAAACTTCAGGAGACCGATGTGGTTTGGTTATTTCCGTTTTTAGAGGTATTTTTAATCTTCACCCAATTTGGCATATTTATAGCGAACAGCATTTCAAAACCCAGGCATTGGAAATAAATCAGGAATTGCTTCTTACCAAAATTAAAGCTGCCAAGAACGGGAGTCAGTCGGCATTTAATTATCTGCTTGACACTTTTTGGGACAGCGTATATGGTTTTCAGCTTAAAAAAACCGGCAACGCTTACGAATCTGAAGATATTACCATTCAAACTTTTTCTAAAGCATTTAAAAGAATTGAAACTTTTGATGAAGATTATTCTTTTAGCACCTGGCTTATCGCTATTTCCAAGAATATTCACGTAGATATGATTAGGAAGCAAAAGTCTTCTATCAGGTCTCAAACTACTTCAGATCAAAATGAAAAAGTACATCGTATTGCCGATGAAACCCCTACTATTGAAGACAAATTGATTAGCGAGCAGCATTTAGCCCAATTGCTAACCGATATCAAACAACTAAAGCCACATTACCAGGAAGTAATTAATCTCAGGTATTTTCAGGAGAAATCTTATAAAGAAATTGCAGAAAATCTGGATGAACCCATGAATAATGTAAAAGTGAAACTCCTGAGAGCCAAAAAATTACTCGCTCAAATTATTGAAGACCGGAAATCGGTGTAAGTTTTCACCGACTTAACAGTCTAATTTATGCAGTTAATTAGATTATTGTATCTTTGAAACCTAGAATTTTGCTATGAGTACAGACACTATAAGCCCAGTTAAAGAAAAGCCGAAAGCCAAACCAAAATGGTTAAGGGTAAAACTTCCAACCGGTAAAAAATACACCGAACTTCGCAGCCTGGTAGACAAATATGATTTGCATACCATTTGTACTTCGGGTAGTTGCCCAAATATGGGTGAATGTTGGAGTGAAGGTACTGCTACCTTTATGATCTTGGGGAATGTTTGTACCCGTTCCTGCGGATTTTGCGGTGTAAAAACCGGCCGTCCGGAAACGGTAGATTGGGACGAGCCTGAAAAAGTAGCGCGTTCTATTAAAATTATGGGCATTAAGCACGCCGTGGTAACCAGTGTAGACCGCGACGACCTTAAAGATATGGGATCTATTATTTGGGCTGAAACCGTAAAGGCAATTCGCCGAATGAATCCTGAAACCACTTTAGAAACTCTTGTTCCCGATTTCCAGGGAAATGAGCGTAACATAGACCGTATTGTAGAAGTAATGCCAGAAGTTGTTTCTCATAATATGGAAACTGTAAGAAGGCTAACCCGCGAGGTTAGAATTCAGGCGAAATACGATCGTAGTCTTGAAGTGCTTCGCTACCTGAAGCAACAAGGCGTAAATAGAACCAAATCTGGAATTATGCTTGGCCTTGGTGAGCAGGAAGATGAAGTGATCCAAACTCTTCACGATCTTAGAAGTGTAGATGTAGATGTGGTGACTATTGGTCAATACTTACAGCCTAGTAAAAAACACCTGCCGGTTAAGCAATTTATTACCCCAGATCAGTTTAAGAAATATGAAGCTATTGGCCTGGATCTAGGCTTTCGCCACGTAGAAAGTAGCGCCCTGGTTCGTTCTTCATATAAAGCTCACAAACATATCGACTAAGTTTTTCCCTGAATTAAATGAGTAAAAGCATCAATATTGCCATAAACGGTTTTGGCCGTATTGGGCGTAGCCTTTTCAGGCTTTTAATCGAAAATAAAAGCATCAACGTAGTTGCAATTAACGACCTCGCCGATGCTAAAACCCTCGCGCATTTATTAAAATACGATAGTATTCACGGGGTTTCCCCGGCTAAAATTTCTTCAGAAGCAAATACTATTATAGTCAACGGAAAATCAATTCCGTTATTAAATGCTTCCCTTCCCAGCGAAATTCATTGGAATAACTATAAGGTTGATACCGTAGTAGAATCTACCGGGAAATTTAAAACTTCAAAAGAACTTCAACACCATATTATCAATGGCGCAAAAAAGGTGATTTTATCTGTTCCGCCGGAAGATGAGGAAATAAAAATGGTGGTTTTAGGGGTGAATGAGCATATTCTGGACGGCAGTGAAAAGATAATTTCAAATGCCAGCTGCACCACCAACAATGCAGCGCCTATGCTTAAGTTAATTCACGAGAATTTTAAAGTAGAACAGGCCTATATCACCACGATACATTCATATTCTTCAGATCAAAGTTTACACGATAAACCTCATCGCGACCTTAGGAGAAGCCGGGCGGCTGCACAATCTATAATCCCTACTACAACTGGGGCAGCAAAAGCCTTAACCGGCATTTTCCCCGATATTAGTAATGTTATTGGTGGTTGCGGAATTAGAGTTCCCGTCCCAAATGGTTCTCTAACCGATATGACCCTAAATGTAGGTAAAGAAACAAGCATTGAGGCTATAAATGCGCTTTTTAAGCAAGCTGCAAATACTTCTTTAAAGGGGATTCTTAGTTACACCGAAGATCCTATTGTTTCTATAGACATAAATAACAATCCACATTCCTGCATTTTTGATGCGCAAATGACTTCGGTAATCAGTGGGAAATTAGTTAAAATTATTGGCTGGTATGATAATGAAATCGGTTATTCCAGTCGACTTATCGATTTAATTTCAATGGTTAATGATAAATAACTATATTTATCTCAATTAAGCGTTTGCTGAATTTCCGGAATGAAGAACTTTACCTTTATAATCATTGTCGCATTTTGGTGCAATCTTTCCTTTGCAATTCAGCAAGATGATGCCGAAGACCTTCAAATAGCCAATGAGAAAATTCAACAATTACTAAACGACGCTGAAGTTTCAGTAAATACGCTCGATTTTGACAATGCCATAGAGCAATTAAACTCTTCCCTAGAACTTTCAAAATCTATTGATGATAAACGCTTCATCGCTTTATCAAGCAGTATCCTGGCAAAACTTTATTATATAAGACACGAATTTAATAAAGCTATCACTGAATTAAACAGGGCAATCTCTATCCAACGGGAAATTGGGGATGAAAAAGGACTTGCCTATAGCTATGTAAATTTTGCTAAAATTTTTATGGCTCAGAATAATAAAATAAGGGCCGATCGCTATCTCAATCTTGCTGAAGAATTATATTTAAAACTGGATGACCAGGAATATCTTGGTATAGTTTCGTTAAACCGCGCCATCGTGATTTCAAGAACGCAGGGAGATATGACTGAAGCGCTGAGTTTATTACAAAAGGCAAAAAACCAACTCGCCGACTCTAAAAACATGTACGAAATTTCAAGGCTTTATTATTATACTGCCCGAGTACATATTTCTCTCGAAAATTACGAGCTGGCTAAGGAAAACTGTAACAAAGTATTGGAGATTGCTCAGGCTCAAAATTTTGGTGGGATGATTATGAGCACCTATAGGCAACTCAGCAAAATTTATGAAGCTACAGGTGATTATGAGACTTCTTTAGAATATCTTCAAAAAAGCTATGCCCGTAATGACTCTATAATTGCAATGAACAAAGAAGTTCTTGCAGAGCAAGCGAATGCTAAATATGGAGTAGATGCGCTGCAGAGTAGTTTAAATGAACTTAGTATTCAAAACGCCGAGCAGGAAAGCAAGCTAAAAGTTAATAAACTTACCACTATACTTAGTGTGGCACTTATTACTATTCTTTCGCTACTCACCCTTTCTTTATATAAGAACAATAATTTAAGAGCCAGGGCCAACGAATTGCTTCAAAAGAAAAACACTGAGCTTACCAAAGCTAAAGAGAATGCCGAAAAAGCTTCGCTGGCTAAAGCACAATTTCTATCCACAATTACTCATGAGTTAAGAACACCATTATATGCGGTAACCGGTCTCACGCATTTATTATTAGAAGAAAGCCCTACCGAAAATCAAAAAGAGCATCTTAATTCACTTAAATTTTCGGGGGAATATCTGCTCTCTCTTATTAATAATATCCTGGATCTCAATAAGCTTGAAGCCAACAAGGTGGAAATTATGGAAGCTTCTTTTGATCTTAAAAAGCGCATTTCAGATGTATTGGTTGCTCTTAAAAATTCTGCCGACGAAAAGAATACCAAGATTCATTTTAATTATGATGATTCGATCCCGGAGGAATTAAAAGGAGATCCGCTAAAAATTTCCCAGATACTCATAAATCTAATCGGTAACTCCATAAAATTCACCGAAGACGGTGATATATGGATCAATGTCTCTAAAAACAGCCGGGAAGGAAACAATGTTTTACTGGATTTTGAGATCAAAGATAATGGAGAGGGAATTTCGAAGGAAAAGCAAAAAGCAATTTTCGAGAATTTCACCCAGGGCTCTACACAAATTAACCGCAAATTTGGAGGTACCGGGCTCGGACTTTCTATCGTGAAAAATCTACTCAGTTTACTGGGCAGTGAAATTAATTTAGAAAGTGACTTAGGAAAAGGATCAACCTTTACTTTTCAGCTTAAATTTGAAGCAAAAGAGGTTGACAATAGCATTAATAATACACCTCCCAAAGCAGCAGAACCTGTTGAAGATAAATTAGAAGGAAAAAATATACTTATTGTTGAAGACAATAAGATCAACCAAATGATTACGCGTAAAATCCTGGAAAAACACGGGGTTAAATGCGAAGTGGCCGATAACGGAACCATCGCCGTAGAAAAAACGCAAGAAAAGGAGTATGATCTTATTCTTATGGATATTCACATGCCAGGAATAAGCGGTATAGAAGCTACAAAAGAGATTCGAAAATTCAATTCTGAAATTCCTATAATTGCCCTTACAGCGGTTACTTTAGATGATAATCTGGATGAATTCTATTTGAATGGTTTCAGCGATATTATTCCAAAGCCTTATAAAACCGAGGAATTCTTCCTGAAAATTAACAGGCAATTAGCTTTTAAAGAAAGTACGGTTTAATCCTTTGGCACACACTTTGTAAATCTCAGGTTAATTGAATTATATATCAAAAAACACATATATAGTTTGAATTAGCCAAAAGAAAAATGAGGTGTAAATCACCTCATTTTTTATGCACAAATTTTAATATTTCTTTTATAAATTCTTCCTCTTTATTTAAAAATGCCGTCTTTACTGGTAAATAAAACAATTGTCCTTTTTTAAAATTTTTATGTAGTCTAACGTAATCCTTTTCGGTTGTTAGAATTAGCGGCTCTTTATTTAATTGTGCTATTTCTGCTTCGGTGAAATTGTGGTGATCTTTAAAAAGCCTGTGATTAAAATCAAATCCTTTTTGATTTAAATAATTTACAAGCGGTTTGGGGTTAGCAATTCCCGTAACTAACGTAAATTTTTTATCCTTTAGACTACTTAATTTCGCCTTTGTTTCTTCAGAAATTATTTCTTCGTCATAATCGATAAAGCTAAAATAAAGTTGCTGGTAGTTCTGCAATCTAAGTTTAACTCTAATCGTTTCCATTTCCTGCTCCGTAAGTTTTGGTGGGCATTTGGTAACGACAACTATTTTAGCCCGCTCTGCTCCCACCGTGGGTTCACGCAAATACCCTGTGGGCAACATAAAATCGTTCACGTATAGATCATTATAAGCCGTAAGTAAGATGTTTAGTCCTGCTTTAACCTTTCTATGCTGAAAGGCATCATCTAGCAGGATAATTTCAGGATTTTCCTGCAGAAGTTTTGAAATTCCATTTTGCCTATCGGCATCTACAGCAACCATTGCCTTATCAAACTTTCTTTTAAACTGTAGCGGCTCATCCCCTACCTCAGCAGCGGTTTCATCTCCGCTTAATAGTTTATAGCCTTTAGTGCTTCGCTTATAACCCCTACTTAAAGTTGCCACCTTATATTGCGGTAGCAGGAATTTCAGCAAGTATTCTATCATTGGAGATTTCCCGGTTCCTCCAGCATTAAGGTTTCCCACGCAGATAACAGGAAGATCATAGGATTTAGATTTCAGAATTCCGGCATTATAAAACAAATTTCTACTCCAGGTTACAAAACCATACAATAACGCGAAAGGAATCAGCATTTTTCGTAAAATCTTCATACAGGGCGGGCTATAATAATTATATTTGAAGTTAGCTGAATTAACATTTACTACGAAATTAATAAAAAGCAACCTGCTACGTTTATAAAACTCAAAACAAATGCTTGTAAAAGAAGTTATAGATATAATTGAAGAATTTGCTCCGCCCGCATACGCTGAAGATTTCGATAATGTGGGGCTTTTGGTAGGTGATAAAAACACCACGGTAACTGGCGCACTTATCACTTTAGACACTTTAGAAGGCGTGGTAGACGAAGCAATAGATAAAAATTGCAACCTTATTATTAGCTTTCACCCTATTATCTTTTCTGGCCTTAAAAAACTCACCGGGAAAGATTACGTGGAAAAAACAGTAATAAAAGCGATTAAAAACGATATTGCTATTTATGCCATTCACACCGCGCTGGACAATCAATACAAAGGAGTAAATGATATGATAAGCGAAAAGATAGGTCTTAAAAACAGACAGATCTTAATTCCGCGTAAAGACAGCATAAAAAAACTTACCACTTTCGTCCCAAGCGAACAGGCTGCAGAAGTTAGAAAAGCCCTTTTTAATGTAGGTGGTGGCAGTATTGGAAATTACGATAATTGCAGTTTTAATTTAAAAGGAGAAGGTAGTTTCAAACCCAATGAGGAAGCAAATCCGGTAATTGGAACACGAGGCGAAGTTCATTTAGAAGAGGAAACCCAGCTGGGACTTATTTATCCTTCTCATTTAGAAAGAAAGTTGCTTCAGGCACTTTTCAACTATCATCCTTATGAAGAGGTAGCTTATGAAGTAAGTGCTCTGGAAAACGAAAACCAGCATTTAGGGATGGGAATGATTGGCGAATTAGAAACTCCGGAAGATGAAAAAAGCTTTTTAAAACGAATTAAAAATCAATTTAATTGCGGCTGTATAAGACATTCTGAATTCCGGGGAAAACCTATTGAAAAAGTGGCGGTTTTAGGCGGTAGCGGTAGTTTTGCCATTAATCCGGCAAAGGCAGCCGGTGCAGATATTTACCTTACTGCCGATCTAAAATACCACGACTTTTATAAGGGCGATAAAAACTTCATTTTAGCCGATATAGGTCATTATGAAAGTGAGCAATTCACAAAAGATTTATTACATTCTTATCTTACAAAAAAAATTAGTAATTTTGCACTTATTTTAGCAGAGACAAACACCAATCCAATCAAGTATATATAACTATGGCAAAAAAGAACGATGTTACTGTAGAAGACAAGTTAAGAGCGTTGTACGACCTTCAACTGGTTGATTCCAGAATTGACGAAATAAGGAACGTACGCGGTGAGCTTCCACTGGAAGTGGAAGATTTGGAGGATGAAGTAGCCGGATTGAGCAAGCGTTTGGAGAAAATGGATGCCGATATTGAGGTAATCGAGAACGACATAAAGAGTAAGAAGAACCTTATTGATGAGTCTAAATCGACCATGAAAAAATATGCTGAGCAGCAAAAAAACGTGCGTAATAACCGCGAATTTAATGCGCTTAGCAAAGAAGTTGAATTCCAGGAACTGGAAATAGAACTTGCCGAGAAACACATCAAGGAATACCGAGCTCAAATTGAGCAGAAAAAAGAGGTGATCGAACAAACTAAAGAACGTCTTGAAGAAAGGAAAAAACACCTGGAACACAAAAAAGGCGAACTAAACGAAATCCTTGCCGAAACCGAAAAAGAAGAACAGGCACTTATTAAGAAATCTGCTGAATTCGAAAAGAATATCGAGGAGCGTTTAGTAAATGCTTACAAGAGAATTAGAACCAACGTTAAAAACGGACTGGCTATTGTACCCGTAGAACGAGGTGCTTCCGGAGGTTCGTATTTCACTATTCCGCCACAGGTAATTATGGAAATTGCCGGTAGAAAAAAGATCATTACCGATGAGCATAGTGGACGAATTCTTGTAGATGAAGAACTTGCTAAAGAAGAGCAGGAGAAAATGCAAAATCTTTTCGCTAAGGTTTAAAACCTAGATTAGAGAATCATATAAAAACCGTCTAAAAATTACTTTTTAGGCGGTTTTTTCTTTTTGTATGGTTTCAGAAAATAAAAAAAGAGACTACCACTTGCGACAGTCTCTTCCTCTATTTTATAAAATTTATTGGTCAAAAATTAGTCGTGGCATTCTATTGCGCAGGCTTCAATGGAAGTAAACCATCCTTTTCCATTTGTTAATGCAACGGTAGGGACTCCATTTGTATTAGAACAAGCTTCAGATGCAGCTCTACATTGTTGTACGGCAGCTTGCTGAGAAAGTTCAATCATAGCTCCAATTACAGGAGAAGGCTCTTCTAACATAGGATCTCCGTGCCATTTGTTTGATGATGCATTAGCCTTGCCCGGCTTATATAATACTGAAGAAAGCGTTTGGCCAGTACTTAACTTTACATCGAACTCCACGAATCCACTTTTCAGTTCTTCAAAGCCTGAAAACACCATAAATTCTCCTGTTTCAGGATTAGTTATGGTTAGACCTTCTATGGTGTGTTTGTTGTCTTCCGGAAGCTCGTATGAAAATTCATTTAGGAAGATAAAATTAAAATCCCTGTGGTTATCCAGAAATTTAGCCGTTTCACCGGTCGTTTTGAAAATGTAGGTGGCCGATGCAATTTTAAGAACACCATCGTTTTCTAATGCCAGCTCCTGTTCAAGTTCTGAAGCGGCTACAGAAGTTTCTCCAGAATCTGAACTGCAGGATTGAAGGATGATGCTTAATAGGAATATACTTGTAAGTAATTGTATTGATCTTTTCATTTCGATTTGGTTGATTTGTTATATAAATTTCGATTTTTAAACAAGCAGGTTTGCTTTCGGTTACTATCTTATTTTATGTCGATTTTCACTTTCACATCTTCGACTTTGGAGGGTGAGCCCATTTATCACCAATAAAAGTTATTAATATGAAGTTCTACAATTTGATTTCATTAACTATTTGGACCTAAACTAATTAAATCTTATGTAAATCTAATAAAATTTGTTAATTCTTATAAAAATCATCCAATAAATTAAAAACTTATTTTAAAACCAATTTTAAATCTGCTGGCTAAATCCTAAGCATTTCTTCCACAACTAATATTTGTTTGAACAATCAGTATTATTACAGCCTGGATTTTACTCAATTTTACTTCTAATTTCAACAGGCAGTATTGATTAACAAGCTTTTCACAGTTTTAATTTAATTTAGGCCTACCTTTATTCCTACTAACCAAGCCTTATAATTATGAAATTTTATGCAAGCCTGTTTTGCCTATTTTTAATTTTGGTTTCCTGTAAGAACGAAGAAAGCAATCAAAATGAAGAACTTAATTCCAAAACAGAAAAAAGTGTAAACAACAACATTCCTGAAGTTGAACCTAAAAGATCTAATGCTGAAGGCATTTCTAGCACAAGTGATGAGAATGGCAGTGAGTCAACTGATGGTAATTCAGAAAATAATACTGAAGTTTCAGAAGCGAATATTTCAGGCAATACTTATATAAAAATTGATGAAAGTGATGCTAATTGCAATTGCTACTGTTTAGAACTTGATATGAACAAAAGCACCGAGCTCTGCCTTTCAGAAAATGAAATATACATTAACGCAAGATATGCTCAAGCTGGAGATGATGTAAATATGTATTACGCGAGTCCATCAAATAAAAACACCAATGAAGATCTTCCCTGGAAAGAGTTTGACACCAATACGCCTATTGCAGTTTTAAGCGCAGGCAAAAACGGGAATATGGTATTAGACTGGAAAGGTTTTTCAATAGATGGAGAGCTCGCAGTAGATTATGCCATTTATGGCAAAAAAACATTAGAAGGAACTTATAAAAAACAATAATTAAATGAAACGATTTTTCTTACCTACGTTTATATTCTTATTAATTTCCTGCGGAAATAATGCCCAGGAAAAAACCGTAACCAAACCAGAAATTGCGAATGCAGAGCCGGTTGAAGTTCCCGCCGAGAACGGCTATGAAAGAGCTTATTTTGCCAGTGGATGCTTTTGGTGTGTAGAAGCTGTTTATGAAAGCATAGAAGGCGTAAAAGATGCTGTTTCAGGCTATGCCGGTGGTCATACTAAAAACCCAACTTACGAATCCAGTAATACCGGAAGAACCGGCCACGCTGAAGCCGTAGAAGTTATTTACGATCCAGAAGTAGTAAGTTTTAAAACTTTGGTAGAAGTTTACTTTGGCTCACAAAATCCTACGCAAGTAAACGGCCAGGGGCCTGATATTGGTTCTCAATATAGATCTCTTATATTCTTTCAAAATAAAGAGCAAAAAGAGGTTATAAACGAAGTTAAAGCAGAAGTAGCCAGGGATTAC
Organism: Salegentibacter salarius; assembly: GCF_900168265.1. Classification (GTDB taxonomy): domain Bacteria; phylum Bacteroidota; class Bacteroidia; order Flavobacteriales; family Flavobacteriaceae; genus Salegentibacter; species Salegentibacter salarius. Next base: position 46,196 of record NZ_FVZF01000019.1, read on the forward strand.
GAAGAACCCATTGCTGCTGAAATCTTACCCTTCCAAAAATTTTGGGTAGCTGAAGATTATCATCAGAATTACGAAAAGAACAATCCAAATAACCCTTATATCCAAAAGGTTTCTATTCCAAGATTAAATCGCTTCAAGGAAAAGTTTCCTGAAATTCTTAAAGAAGATTCGCACTAAAAGTCAGCGGATTTTATTCTCAAAAATTATTTATTATTAGCAATGTTCGGCTTTATTTAATAAGGCCGAATATGTATTTTTACGGCTAAAATCAGGTTAAGATTCTTACAGAAATCCAGCCTGAAAAATTTCGCTACAAGTATTATACAATTAAAAAACTCGCTTTGCGAGTACAACAAAACTTACAATGAGCATTACTATAGAAAACATTCTCTTAATTGGCTCTCTTTTGTTGTTTATAAGCATTCTGGCAGGGAAAACTTCCTATCGTTTTGGGGTACCAACTTTGGTGCTTTTCCTCGCGGTAGGTATACTTTCAGGCTCAGAGGGTATTGGTGGTATTTACTTTAACGATCCGCAACTTGCTCAATTTATAGGAATTGTTTCTCTTAATTTCATCTTATTCTCCGGTGGACTCGATACCAGTTGGAAAACAATAAAACCGGTAATGTGGCAGGGGATTTCTCTTTCCATTCTTGGGGTTTTATTTACAGCGGTAAGTGTAGGTACTTTTGTATGGTTTATTACCGATTTTACAATTTATGAAGGCTTACTGCTAGGAGCCATTGTCTCTTCTACAGATGCTGCGGCGGTATTTTCAATTTTAAGGTCAAAGAACCTCGCATTAAAATCTAATTTGAGGCCTACCCTGGAGTTGGAGAGTGGTAGTAACGACCCGATGGCCTATTTTCTTACCATTGCATTTTTAGGCCTGGTAGTGAATCAGGATCAAAGTATCTACAGTATTATTCCATTGTTTTTGCAGCAAATTCTCATTGGCGCAGCACTCGGGTTTATCTTCGGTAAATTAAGCCGAATTGTAATTAATAAGATAAAACTCGATTTTGAAGGTTTATATCCGGTATTGGCCATTGCCTTAATGTTCATTGTGTTTTCTGCAACCGATAATCTTGGCGGGAATGGATTTTTAGCGGTTTACTTAAGCGGAGTTTACCTGGGTAACCATAACATTATCCACAAAAAGACCATTATGCGAATGTTTGATGGACTTGCCTGGCTAATGCAAATTGTACTTTTCCTTACTTTAGGATTATTGGTTTACCCATCGCATATTGTTCCGGTGATTGGTGTGGGAATTTTCATCTCGGTTTTCCTTATTTTCGTTGCACGACCTCTGGGTGTATTCCTGAGCTTGATTTTCTTTAAAATGAAGATGCGCCGGCGTTGGTATATTTCGTGGGTTGGATTGCGCGGTGCAGTTCCTATTGTATTTGCAACCTATCCTCTGCTTGCAGGAATTGAAAAAGCAGATATGATCTTCAATATTGTGTTTTTTGTATCGCTAACTTCAGTATTAATTCAGGGCACTACTTTATCTGTTGTGGCGAGATGGTTGCACGTAGCTTTACCCATGAAGGCAAAACAGAAATCCCCGGTAGATGCTTTTATGGCCGATGATGCTAAATCATTTTTAAGAGAAATAAACATTCCCGAACACAATCACTCTGTAGGAAAAAGAATAGTAGATCTAAAGTTCCCTAAAAGAGCTATTATCGCAATGATCTCAAGGGACGATCAATTTATTACACCTAACGGAAATACGGTAGTGGAAGCCAACGATATGCTGGTAGTGTTAACCGAAGACCAGCAAACAATGGTAAGTGTTTATGACTCCCTGAATATTCAAGCTGAAGTTCAGGAAAATTTAGACTGAAAAAGCCGGTTTATTATTCAGTAATTTAAGGATCTTATTTTCAACTTCAGAAGAGTCCCATTTCTTTTCAATTCCAGGAATTTCCATTATGTGATCCATAATTTTTCGCTGATAATCTCCAATGGCCAAAGCTTCGGCATAAGGTTTATCAGAAAAAGTTACTCTAGAGTACAGAGGCACCCAGGTATTAGGATGTTTGTTAGAGAACCAGTTTTCAATTTTCTTCCGCAGTAAAAAATCGGGATCTGCAGTTTTGCTGCTCATTTCTACGAAATTTCGATAGCTTAGTTCGGCGATAGCATCGGTATTGGGTTTTCTGGATTTTTGATATTCTTCAAAAATACGTTCCCAGTCATCTCCGTGTTCTTTCATCTTCTGATTTAAAACCAAAATATCTTCAAAACCGGCGTTCATTCCCTGCCCGTAAAATGGTACAATAGCGTGCGCTGAATCTCCAACCAAAGTCACTTTTTCCCAATAAGACCACGGAAAACATTTAATGGTCACCATACTACTGGTAGGATTTTTAAAGAAATCACGCTTCAGGTTTTCAATCTCGTGGCTTATATCCGGAAAGTGTTTTTCGAAAAATAAATCGGCGTCTTTCTCGGTTTTTATACTTTCAAAAGAGTTTTCACCTTCAAAAGGCATAAACAAAGTACAGGTAAAACTGCCATCTAAATTAGGCATGGCAATAAGCATGAATTCCCCGCGAGGCCAAATGTGAAAAGAGGCATTATCCATTTTATGGCTACCATCTTCATTGGGTGCGATGTTTAGTTCTTTATAGCCTACGTTTATAAAATGCTGCGAGTAATTAAACCTGCTCTGTCTTTGCATTTTATGCCTAACCCTGGAGAAGGCACCATCGGCTCCAAAAATCAAGTCAAACTGATATTCTTTCCACTTCCCTTTTTCGCTTTCTCCGGAATACAATTTAGCTTCAGCCATATCTATATCCCAAACCTTCTCTTCAAACCTAAACTTAGCACCGGCTTCTTCAGCCAGGGTGATCATTTTTCGGTTTAAAACACCACGGGAAATTGAGAAAATTGCTTCCTCTTCTTTTCCGTATTTCTGATAATAAAGCGGTTTATCGTTTACGTGCATCGCCCTCTTATCTAAAGGAAGTGCCAGTTTTTTTATTTCATCTTCAATGCCCACAGCCCTTAATGACTTCCAGCCGCGATTAGACATAGCAAGATTTATTGAACGCCCGGAAAACTCAACTTTTCTAACGTCCTTTCTTCGATCAAAAACCTCAACCTCGTGCCCGGCTTTTCTAAGGTAAATAGCGAGTAAAGACCCAACCAATCCTGAGCCAACAATGGCGATTTTTTTTGGTGTTTGCATAAAGTGCCTACTGTGCATTTTCCTGAAATAAGTATAATAGCTTTCAGAAAATACGATTTAGGCTACGAAAATACTTATTTCTACTGACTTTAGGCAGCCGGGAGAGGCTTAAGCAAATTCTATTTACCATTTAATTAACAGCACTTACGCTATGCTTGTCTTAAATTTAATTTTAAAACAAAGAAATTATGGATCAAGATCAAGCTTTACTAAAATCGATTAGCATTGGCGACCTGGAATTAAAAAACCGGGTAATTATGGCGCCTATGACGCGTAATCGTGCCGATAATAAAGAAAAGGAACCTACTGATCTACACACGGAATATTATACGCAACGAGCAAGCGCCGGATTAATAATTACCGAAGGTTCACAAATTTCTAAAGCCGCCGAAGGATATATAAACACGCCGGGGATTTACACCGAGGCCCAGGTAAAAGGATGGAAAAAGGTTACCCAGTCGGTTCACGAAAATGACGGCAAAATATTCTTGCAGCTTTGGCACTGCGGTAGAATTTCCCATCCTAAGTTTCACGATGGCGAAAAACCTTTAGCGCCAAGCGCGGTAAACCCAAATACCCAGGCCTACACGCCAGATGGTTTTGAAGATACCGTAGAACCCCAGGCTATGAGTATTGCCGATATTAAACAAACAGTTCTGGATTTTAAGCACGCTGCCGAAAATGCTAAAAATGCAGATTTTGACGGTGTTGAAATACATTCATCTAACGGATATCTTATACACCAGTTTTTTAATGAAAATGCAAATATTAGGACCGATGATTACGGCGGAAATATTCAAAACCGGGCACGTTTCTTTTTTGAGGTTCTTGAAGCTTTAAGTGAAGTATGGCCCGAAAACAGGATTGGAGTAAGGATGAACCCTTCATTAAATGGTGCTTTTGGCATTACCGCTACCGAAGAAACAATTCCCACCTTTGATTATATAATTGAAAAATTGAACGCCTACGATCTTGCCTATTTGCACTTATCTGAACCTTTTACCGATGTAAGCAACATAGATTACCTGGAACCAAATATTGCCAAACACTACCGCCCTATTTATAAGGGGAAACTAATAATTAATGCCGGGTTTGATCAGGAATCCGGAAATAAGATTATTAATGAGGGGAATGCCGATATGGTTTCTTTTGCAAAACTCTTTATTTCTAATCCAGATCTGCCGGAGCGTTTTGCGAAAAATGCGCCAATAGCCCAGTGGGATGAAAATACGTTTTACACGCCTGGCCCTAAAGGCTATACAGATTATCCAAAATATAACGCTGAAAAATCTGAAGCCTAAAATTCATAATTTTAGATTAAAAGTCCTTAAAAGCAGGTTAATTGCGGGAAACGTCTAACCAGAAAAAAGTAAATTTAATATTCAACCTATAAAACTTAAGATATGGATGAGTCGAAAATTGAACAGATGAGGTCTACTTTAAATAAACTGGAAGACATTAAAAACAGCCAGGAAAGTATTATTGATAAAATTAATCATGTAATCACCGATCTGTTCCAACACCCCGACAAAGAATTAGAAAAAGCAATGAATGCTGCCCACCAAAAATCTTCAGATAATGTAGATGCAGTTCGTGAAGCAATGGAAGAATACGAAATGAGAATCAATAAACTGGAAAACCAGGGCTAATCAATTTATAAAGAAAAGCTAATCATTAAAACCTTAAGGTGACTAAAACTTAAATTTGTTGGTAGAAAATAATTTTCGCCAAGACATTTTTAAGTTTTAGTCACCTTTTTTATTTTAAGTATATGGAACACATTACTTCAGAAGAAATTACCGGAATGGAAAAATTATTTCGTTTAAACCTTATTAATAGCGTTACCGGTTATAAATCTGCCAATTTAATCGCAACAAAATCTAAGGAAAACGGAGTGAATGTTGCCGTATTCAGTTCGGTTACCCATCTTGGGAGCAACCCGGCTTTGCTTGGTTTTATTACCCGCCCAACCAAAGAAGTACCCAGAAACACCTATAAAAATATTAAGGAAAATCAATATTTTACGGTAAATCATATTCAAAAAGATATGATTGAAAGTGCGCACCAAACCGCTGCAAAGTATGATGAAGAAATTTCTGAGTTTCAAAAAACCGGCCTGGAAGAAGAATACCTCGACAATTTTTTTGCGCCTTACGTTAAGCAATCTAACGTAAAACTAGGTTGCAAATTCGTAAATGAATATTACATCAAAGAAAATGATACAGTTATGGTAATTGGTGCCATAGAACACATTTATTTTGATGAAAGCATACAAGCACCAGATGGTTGGTTACGACTGGATGATGCAGAAACTGTAGCTATAAACGGATTAGATGGTTATGCGCTCCCTAATCTTTTAGATCGCTTTCATTATGCCAGGCCGGGCCAGGAAATTAAATCTTTTTTTAAGAAAGATGATTAATTGATGAAAACGGTAAAGAAATCTGATTTGCCAGAGAAAATATGTCCTGTCTGCCAAAAGCCCTTTAAGTGGCGAAAGAAATGGGAGAAAAATTGGGAAGAAGTAGTTTATTGTAGTGAAAAATGCAGAAGAAATAAGTAATGAGCACAGGATTAATTTGGTTTCAGAATAATTTGCGCATCAAAGATAATTCAGCTTTAGCCGAAGCCTGCAAAGAAAATGATCAGGTTATGGCCATTTACTTTTTTGATCCCAAACAATTTGAGTTCACTGAATTCGGATTTAAAAAGACAGGAAAATTTCGGGCTAAATTCTTAATAGAAACGATTACCGAACTAAAAGAAAATCTTGTCTCCTTAAATATTCCATTATTCATTTATCAGGAAAAAACTGAACATTACCTCCCCCAATTTCTTCAGGAATATAATATTTCCAATGTTTATCTTCAAAAAGAATGGACCAGCGAAGAGCAAAAAATAATCACTAAAGTAAAAGAAGAAGTTTCGGAAGCTATTCAGTTTAAAGCTTTTTACGATCAATTCTTATTTCACCCTGAAGATATTCCTTACTCTAATTTTAATGAAGTTCCGAAAGTATTTACAGAATTCAGAAAAAAGTGTGAAGCAAAGGTTTCTGTCAGAAAATGCTCTTTAACACCTCAGCCGCTAAACACCGAAAATTTTGATCTAAAAAACAATACTGAAATTCCTAACCTAAAAGATTTAGGATTTGAAGAATTTGCGCAGGATTCAAGAACCGCTTTTCCCTTTAAAGGCGGAGAAAATCAGGCGAAGAAGAGAATTCAACAATACTTCTGGGAAACAAAAAACCTTGCAAAATACAAGCAAACCCGAAACGGGTTAATTGGTGAAGCTTACAGCTCTAAACTTTCGGCGTGGCTTGCTAATGGCAGTATTTCGGCTAAACAGGTTTATTGGGAAGTTAAAAAATTTGAAAAAGAGATCACCAAAAATCAGGATACCTATTGGCTAATTTTCGAACTAATTTGGCGAGATTATTTTAAATTCATCTCTCTTAAACACGGCAATAAAATCTTTAAAATTGGCGGAATTCTCGAAAAAGACCTGGAATGGAATAAAGATGAAAAGGCCAGGGAAAATTGGATAACTGGAGAAACTAAAGAGCCTTTTGTAAACGCAAATATGAAAGAAATAGCCGCCACAGGATTTATGAGCAATCGCGGCAGGCAAAATGTTGCCAGTTACTGGGCCAAAGAATTAAAACAGGATTGGCGTATTGGCGCAGCTTATTTTGAAAGTTTGCTTATAGATTATGATATACACAGTAATTGGGGAAACTGGATGTATAACAGCGGCGTTGGTAATGACCCTCGCGATAGGAAGTTTAATATAAAACGCCAGGCCGAACGTTATGATCCAGATCAAAAATTTCAGGAATTATGGCTGAAAGATTAAAAACGCTAAGGTTGCTCCTGGGCGACCAGCTTAATCATCAACACAGTTGGTTTAAGGAAGAACAGGAAAACCTGCATTACGTTTTTATGGAAATGCGGCAGGAAACCGACTATGTAAAGCACCATATTCAAAAGGTAATTGGATTCTTTAGTGCAATGCGAGAGTTTGCTGAATATTTAAAGGAACGGGAGCACGAAGTTATTTACCTTAAGATCAACGATAAAAAGAACAAACAAACTTTACCCGAAAACCTAAAGCAGGTAATTTCAGAATATAGAATTGAAAAATTTGAATATCAGTTGCCCGATGAATACCGGCTTGATGTTCAATTAAAAGATTTCTGTAGTGAATTAACTATTGAAACCGAAGCATACGACACCGAGCATTTTCTTACCTCCAGGGAAGATCTTACCAATTTTTACAAAGGGAAAAAGGAAATGACCATGGAATATTTTTACCGCGATATGCGTAAAAAATATGATGTTTTAATGGTAAACTCTAAAGATCCGGAAGGTGGGAAATGGAATTTTGATAAATCTAACCGCAAAAAATGGAACGGCAAGCCCGAAATTCCACACGAACGTGGATTTAGAAAAGATGTTTCCGCATTGCTCCAGGAAGTAGGGAAAGCAGGCATTAAAACTTTTGGAAGCCTTGATGCCGAAAAATTCAACTGGCCAACCAGCCGGGAAGATTCGCTTTCGGTTTTAAATTATTTTTCTAAAAACCTGTTGGTTCATTTTGGAGATTTCCAGGATGCTTTACATACTAAACAGGCCTACCTATTTCATTCCCGACTCTCGTTCGCTTTAAACAGCAAGATGCTACATCCTAAAGAAGTCATAGATTCGGTAATTGGTTATTGGCGGGAAAATAAAGATGAAATAGACATTTCCCAGGTAGAAGGTTTTGTACGTCAAATTTTGGGTTGGCGAGAATATATGCGTGGAATATACTGGAAAGAAATGCCGGGTTATGGAAAAAGCAATAAGTTGGATAATCAGAATAAATTACCGGAATTTTACTGGACTGCTAATACAAAAATGAATTGCCTCAAGCATAGTATTCAGCAAAGCCTGGACAATGCCTACGCACATCACATTCAGCGTTTAATGATAACCGGTAATTACGCGCTACTCACCCAAACCCATCCAAATGAAGTTGACGCCTGGTATCTTGGAATTTATATAGATGCGATTGAATGGGTTGAAATAACCAATACGCGCGGAATGAGCCAGTTTGCCGATGGCGGTATTGTTGCCACCAAACCTTATGTTTCCAGCGGTTCCTATATTAATAAAATGAGCAATTATTGTAAAGGATGCGAGTACGATGTAAAGAAAAAAACCGGTGAGAACTCCTGCCCTTTCAATAGTTTATACTGGAATTTTTTAGATGATAAACGCGAATTTTTTAAAGACAATCGCAGAATGGCCATGATGCTCAATATGCTGGATAAAAAGTCTGAGGATGAATTATTTAGAATAAAAGAACGAGCAAATGCAATAATTCAGAATCCTGAAAATTTTTAACATTCGAGTTAAACACTAGTTAAAAGCTATTACTCCAACTCAGTTATTCTATAAATTCGTTTAGAACTAAGAATCAAATTTACTTAGCAAATAGTAGAAGTCTAAAAATCAAATTATTATGCTTCTCACTTCTTTAAAAATGAGAATTTATTTATTAACTTGTATAAACAATTAACCAAAGTAGCTTAGCTACACAAAACCAACCAATATGAGAGATTTAATTTGGCTTATCGTAGTATTACTAGTAATAGGATGGCTTGTTGGCTATTTTGCATTTCCAGATCTGGGAAGCATTATCCACATTCTAATTGTAGTAGCCGTAATCCTAATTTTGTATAAATTATTAACCGGACGCCGTCTGTAATTATTAATTTAATCGAATCATTAAACCCTTTGAAATTCTCAAAGGGTTTTTTATTTGCAAAATCTTATCTTCGATCTTAAACAAAAAATTATGTGGAATCTTAACAATAAATATGCGTTAGTAACCGGCGGTACCAAAGGAATTGGAAAAGCCGCGGTACTAGAATTTCTGGAGCTGGGAGCCGAAGTTTTGTTTACTTCCAGAACTCAAAAGGATATAGATCTTTTGCTAGAGGACTTGCAAAAAGAGGGCAAAAAGGTACATGGCCTGGTCGCCGATGTAACTATCGCTGAAGACAGGCAAAAGGTTTTTGATTATATTGAAAAGCACTGGAGCAAACTGGATATCCTGGTGAATAACGCAGGAATCAATATTCGCAAAAAGGCCAACGATTATAGCGATGAAGAATTTAGAAAAGTAATGGAAATAAATCTTAATGCTCCTTTTCAATTAAGCCGAAAACTTCATTCACTACTTCAAAAAAGCGGCAATGCAAAGATCGTGAATGTGGCGTCTTCTGCAGCGCTACAAGATGTTGGTACGGGCACACCTTATGCAATGTCTAAGGCCGGATTACTTCAACAAACCAGAAGTCTTGCCGTAGAGTGGGCTAAAGATGGTATTCGGGTGAACGCGGTTTCGCCCTGGTTTACCGTTACACCGCTAACTAAGGGACTTTTAAGTGAAAATGAAAGGATGGATCCCATTATTAAAAGAACGCCATTAAATCGCGTGGCCGAAGCCAGTGAAATGGCATCCATAATCGCTTTCCTGGCTATGGATAAATCCTCTTATATCACCGGACAAAATATTGTAGCCGATGGTGGAATGAGCGTGAATGCTCTTTAAAAGCAGTTTTTGTATCTTTATAGGAAATCAATCACTATGAAAAAACTAATACTTTTTACTTTTCTTTTTGCCGCTATGTTTAGCTGTAAAAATAAGGAAACTAAAATTGGTCAGGAAACTGCCGCTGAACCCGAAAAAAGCATTCAGCAGCAAATTGCCGTGGCTCACGGATTAAATAATTTTGACGATGTTCAAGAAATTCAATTTACCTTTAATGTTAAGGTTCAGGATTCTTTAAGAACCAGCCGAGCCTGGACCTGGAAACCACAAACCGATGAAATTAGGCTTACCGAAGGTGATATTAGTCAAACCTATACTAAAACCGATAGCATTTCTGAAGAAGATAAGGAAATAGACCAAAAATTTATTAATGATTCTTATTGGCTTTTATTCCCTTTCCAAATGGTTTGGAGTGATGCAAACATTTCGGAAGAAAAAACCGGAATTGCTCCAATTAGCAAGGAAGAAATGAACTACTTAGAAGTTTCCTATAAAGGTGAAGGCGGTTATACTCCCGGTGACACCTATGTGGTTTATTATAAAGATGATCTTCTTTTGGAAGAATGGATTTATAAATCTGCTGATGGAAAAAGAGAAATGCCTACTACCTGGCAAGATTTTGAAGATATCCAGGGTTTAAAAATCTCTAAAACCCATAAATCTCCTGACGGAAGTTTTGAATTGTTCTTTACTGACATAAAGGTGAAATAATTTTAAAGTTTCTAAAAAATCAAGAAGCCACGAATTCAATCTTTGACGAATTCGTGGCTTTTTGATTCTCGATAAGATCTATAAGCAATCGCTTAAACATCTTCTGAAGTTACTAATATTTTAAACCGGTGAGAATTTCTTTAGCTCCTTCGGCAGGTTTCCAATCAGAATTTGGTTCAAAGTAATTCCAAAGCAAGGCTGAAATTTTTCTTTGCAACTCCCAGGCTTCATTGCCATCTTCCCAGGATTCATCTTCATTGTTCTTTGTAGCTAAATAACATACATAATCACCGGAAGGTGCATTTACCATAAAAAGCTCAGACCTGGATTTATTTACCATTCCCTGTTTAGCAGCAGCCTGCACATAAGGCGGTATTTGTGATAAAGCATAATCCTGATAAAACGAGTTCCCTAGCAACCTGTACATTTCATCACTGGCTGCAGGACTAATTAAATCACGATTTCGTATTTCAACTAAAATTGAAGCCATTTCACGTGGAGTGGTTTGTCCCCAACCGTATTTCTCCCAATCCTTTTCCCGGCCATCAGTTCTGGAATTTACGCGGGTGTATTCCAGGCCAAGTTCAGCCATTAATTCATTAATAGCTTCTCCGCCTCCGGCCAGTTCCTGGTTCCATAAAGAAGTAACATTATCACTATAACTAATCATAAGGGCAACCAGCGTTCTCAAATCGGTTTTGGTGCTGTCTTGGTAAAACTGCATCAGCCCGGAACCACCGTAAATACGATCTGTAGAATAAACCAACGTATCATTGTAGTTTAAATCTCCCTTATCAATATTGTCAAAAATCTTTACCAGAATAGGCACTTTCACGATACTTGCCGTTGGGAAGATGGTATCGGCATTTATAGCTACTACCTTGTCGGTTTCCAGGTTTTTCACATAAATACCTACATCACCTTTAAAATCATCAATTAGCGCTTCCAATTTCTGTTGAAGTTCAAGATTCCTTTCAGTATTTTGGGCAAAACCTGTTACTGAAACCATCCACAAGCAAAGAGCAATTATCTTTTTCATTGATCTTAAATTAAGTAAGCATTTATTTTTATTTCGATTTTTCTAAAATTCCCTTCTTAAGAATTTGTCCGAACTGGAACATATCTTCAAATGAACAATAAAAAGGAACCGGAGCCAGTCTAATTACATTGGGTTCCCGCCAATCGGTGATCACTCCATTTTTCATTAAATAATTGAATAACTCTCTGCCTTCGCCGTGCAAAAACACCGAAAGTTGCGTACCACGTTCCTCCTGCTTTGCAGGAGTAATAATTTCAAAAGTACTGTCAACTTCCTTATCAATTTCGTGTAAAACGAATTCGAGGTAAGCCACAATTTTATTTCGTTTTTCTATTAAAGCGGGCATCCCAACTTCCTCAAACATTTCCAGGGAAGCTAAATAAGGCGCAAGAGCCAGAACGGGAGCATTAGAAATTTGCCAGGCGTCGGCACCGTTTTCCGGCTGGAATTCGGGTTCCATTAAAAACCTTCGTTCTTTGCTATGGCCCCACCAGCCTTCAAAGCGAGGAATATCTTTTTGGTTATGATATTTTTCATTTATAAAACATCCGGAGGCATTCCCGGGACCGCTATTCATATATTTATAGCTACACCAGGCAGCAAAATCTACGTTCCATTCACTTAGATTTAATTCAATATTTCCCGCGGCGTGCGCAAGGTCCCAGCCTACAAAAGCGCCTATTTCATGTCCTGCTTTGGTAATTGTTTCCATCTCCAGCACCTGCCCGGTATAATAATTCACACCCCCAATGAGCACCAAAGCGCACTCCTCGCCTACTTCTTTTATTTTCGCAAGAATATCTTCAGTTCTAAAATTATTTTCTCCTTCGTGTCTTTTAATTTCCACGATCGCGCCCTCCGGATCGTAACCGTGAAAACGAACCTGACTGGAAATCATATACTGGTCGCTGGGAAAAGCTTTTTCTTCACAAATAATCTTATAGCGCTTCCCTTTTGGTCTATAAAAGGACACCATCAATAAATGCAAATTTACCGTGAGTGTATTCATTACGGTAACCTCGGCAGGTTTGGCGCCTACTACTTTTGCCAGTTTTGCTGAAAAACGCTCGTGGTAATCCCACCAGGGTTTTTCGGCATAGAAATGACCTTCTACAGCGAGATTCGCCCAGTCGGTCATAATCTCGTCTACATATTTTTTAGCTGATTTTGGTTGAAGTCCAAGTGAATTTCCGGTGAAGTAAATTACATTCTCACCCTCGTGCTGTGGAAAAATAAATTGATCTCGGTAAGATGATAATTTGTCTTCTGCATCGAGTTCTTTGGCAAAATCTAGGGTATTTTTAAACTGCATGTGTGGTTGTATTTTTAATCCTGAAGATTTCAAATCTAAGTTATCGAGTAAAAATACAATTTAAAAAATAGTTTCAACCTATTCTAAAAGTCGGGTTTTACAGGAAAAGAGGAATCATAATACAAGTTTCAGAATTAATAATTTCTCTAAATTTGAACAAAAATAGAACCAATGCATTTTTTACCTGAAGCGATAGATGACTATATTTTAGAACATTCAGCTAAAGAACCAGAGTTTTTAGCGAAACTTAACCGGGAAACCAACCAGAAAGTATTACAGCCAAGAATGTTGAGCGGCAACTACCAGGGCAGGATTTTGAGCTTAATTTCAAAAATAATAGCTCCAAAAAGTATTCTAGAAATTGGCACTTACACCGGCTACTCGGCATTATGCCTGGCTGAGGGTTTAGCTAAAGATGGGATGTTGCACACCATAGACATCAATGAAGAATTATACGATTTTCAGCAGAAATATTTTCAGGCTTCAGCATTTAAAAATAACATCAAGCAATACATTGGGGACGCCAGGGAGATAATTCCGGAGATAAACGCAAAGTTTGACCTGGTGTTTATTGATGCCGATAAACCAAATTATCCTGCGTATTTCGAATTGATTATTGAAAAAATGAATGCCGGTGGTGTTATATTATCAGATAATGTACTGTGGAGTGGGAAAGTTGTGAAGCCGGTAAAAGCCGATGATGAGTCTACCCAGGCACTTTTAAAATACAATAAGATGCTCGCTGAAGACGAACGTGTAGAAACCGTTATTTTACCAATTCGCGACGGGTTAACCTTAAGCAGACTTAAATAAAACGTTTGCCTGACCGTTGGTAAAGTATAAAGAAAGTAATTGCAAAGATAATTCCTACTGCTGCACCTACCAGTACATCTCCGGGATAATGAACTCCCACATAGATTCGGCTTAACATAAACATTAATGGCCAAATAAGTACCACCCAAATCCAGGGATACTTATCTTTTAAAGAGAGAATAAAGAATAAAGCTGCGGCGGTAGATACTGCTGAATGTCCAGAGAAGAAACTATAATTATCTGGTGTTTGCAGAATTCTAATTATATCGGCAATTTCAGGTTGATTGTTGGGCCTAAGCCGCAAAAAGAAATTTTTAACTACATTGGTAAACCCGTAAGTAGAAAGGGCAGTTGCAAGTATAAATAAGCTGGTAAAAAGCGCTTTTTTCCAGTGAAAGGCTACAAAATAAAGAATAAAAAAAGTAACATATAGTGGAATCCAGTTTTGAATGGTAGTTACGGTAATCCAAAAATTATCGTAAGATTCAATTCCTAATCCGTTAAGGTAAATAAACAGCTCGCGATCCCATTGTTTTAGCTGCTCTAACATACAAAGTAATTAAAATCTACGCTTTACTGAACCGGTAATCTCATCAATATCCTCTTTCACTTTATCGATCTCACCTTTAACATCTTTAGAAATATCGGTATCTATACCTTGCTTATCGGCACTTTTCTGAATTTCTGTTTTGATATCGTTAGAGGCATTTTTAAGCATTTTCATTCCTTTTCCCATTCCGCGGGCGATATCAGGAATCTTATCGGCACCAAAAACCATTACCAGAATAAAAAGGATAAAGGCAATCTCTGCACCACTAATAAAAAGGGGTATGATGTTCATAGCAAAACAAATATAGCCACAAATTTAAGCATAAAAAAAGCCGACTCGTTAAAGTCGGCTTAAAAATATTTTAGTTTCCAAGATTCTCCTTGAATTCCTCAAACTTATTGGTAGTCTCCTCTTTAGGCCAGGTGTTGTTGCTTACATCAACATCTGCTGTCTCAAGATCTGGGTCTACCACAATTTTGGTGATCTCTTTAGTAGTAGCAATAGCTTTTGTCGCCACCTCATCGTTCATTCTCCATAATTGCACCGGATACCTCTTCATTTCGGTAGAACCATCTGCATAAGTGAATTCAACAATTAATGGCATTGGAATTCCTCCCGGTTTTTCAAAAGTAACCTGGTAGAAATATTTAGGATCTTTTAGCTTGGCTCTTTCTTCTTCAGAAAAATTATCCATCACATACTCTTTAATTGTAGGTGAATTTTCTAAAACAGATTTTCCTTTTAAACTTTCGTCAAAGTCTTCACTATCTTCTTTCACTACATATACTGCATCTATCTCTTCAGGATCTGCACCGTAACGCTCTAAAAATTCTTTTCCTTCTTTGGTAGCATTATCGGTTATATAAAGTTTTTGTACTTCTTTAATTCCCATATCTACGTTTTGCGTAGTATAGAACCATCCTCTCCAGAACCAGTCTAAATCTACTGCTGAAGCATCTTCCATTGTTCTAAAGAAATCTTCTGGAGTTGGGTGCTTAAACATCCAACGGTGAGCAAAAGTTTTGTAGGCATGGTCAAAAAGCTCGTGGCCCATTACGGTCTCTCTCAAAATATTTAGAGCCGTTGCTGGTTTTCCATAAGCATTATTCCCTAACTGGTATACATTCTCCGGGTTAGACATAATTGGAGCAATATACTTTTGGTTTCCTCTCATATAAGGAACAATTTTAGAAGGAATACCTCTTCGAGATGGATATTGCTCTAAAGACCCGATAGCTTCCGGATATTTTTCTCCAAATTCCTGCTCTGCAAGATACTGGCTAAAGGTATTTAAACCTTCATCCATCCAGCCCCACTGGCGTTCGTCGCTGTTTACGATCATTGGGAAGAAGTTATGTCCAATTTCGTGAATAATTACACTAATCATCCCAAACTTCGTTCTATCAGAATATGTTCCGTCTTCATCTGGACGTCCATAATTCCAACAGATCATAGGATATTCCATCCCCTGGTTTCTTGCATGAACCGAAACCGCCTTATGATATGGATATTGAAAAGTTTGTTTAGAGTAAGATTTTAAAGTACTGGCTACGGCCTTTGTAGACCACTCTTCCCAAAGTGGATTTCCTTCTTTTGGATAAAGAGAAACCGCCATAACATCTTTCCCCATAACATCTGTTGCCATCATATCAAGAATGAATTTTCTTGAAGTAGAAAATCCAAAATCCCTAACCATATCGGCTTTATATTTCCAGGTTTTAGTTTTGTTAGAAAAAGACTTTTCTGCTTCTTCAGCTTCTGCCTGGGTTCTAACAATTACAGGTTCGTCGTAAGACTTTTTGGCCTGCTCATAGCGGCGCATCATTTCTTTAGTGTAAACTTCATCACGGTTTTGAAGTTCTCCTGTAGCTTCCATAATATGATCTGCAGGAACGGTGATATCTACTTCGTAGTTACCAAAAGGAAGGGCAAACTCACCACTTCCCCAAAACTGCATATTTTGCCATCCTTCAACATCATTGTAAACTGCCATTCTTGGAAAGAATTGAGCAATTACGTAAGCATTATTTCCGTCCTTAGGAAAATGCTCATATCCGCTTCTTGCTCTATCGGTAATATGATTGTTGATATTGTACCACCATTTCATTTCAAACTCAAAAGATTCGCCAGGCTCTAAAGGCTCTTCCAAATCTATTCTTAGCATCGTTTGATTGATGATGTAATTTAATTTATCTCCATTATGAGTTAATCCAACAATATTAAAACCACCATCAAAAGGTTCTTCCATATGCTCATCAACAAAACGCTGTGGCGTAGCAACCGGTCTCATTCCACTAGGGTTACGATCTGCAGTTGGTGCATCTTTCTTACGCACATTTTGGTCTAACTGCACCCATAAATATTCCAATTCATCGGGAGAATTATTATGATAAGTTACTTCGGCTTCGCCGTCTAAACGAGTATTTTTATCGTCTAAAACAATATCCATTTTATAGTCTGCCTGGTTTTGATAGTAGGCTTCCCCTGGCGCACCGGCACCGGTTCTATATTGATTTGGAGTTGCAAAGGTTTTATAAAGTTGTTTAAACTTATTGTTATTCTCGTGACCTTCCTGTTTTGGTTTTTGCTCTTCGGCTTCAGATTCCTGGGCCTGCATACCGCTTACAAAAAGCATCACTAAAGCGAAACTTAATAATCTTAATTTGTTCATCAATTGTGTTTTAATTTAAAGATTGCTAAAAATAAATATTTTTCCGGGCCTTTCCTTAAAATTTAAGGAAAAGTGAGTTTTTCTGTTTCCTGCTGCCGCATAAGAAGTAAACTTTTAGTTTTGTCATTTACTTTTACGTGTACTACATTTTTTTGATCGTCAAAAAGATCGGTCAGGATCTCGTTGGTGACTTCAATTTTATTAAAGGGAGCCAGGTTTTCAACTTCAATATATAGTACCAATTGATCGGCATCATATTCTTTTCCTAAATAATTTAGCTGAAGTTCTTCCCCATTAACCTGAAGCCTTAATTTTTGCTTGAGATATTTTGAAATATTTTCGGTAACCGCTCCTTCTTCTGCTTCCTCTGAAAGTTGAAGCTCTGCGCCATAACGTTCGTTTAAAACATCTTCAAAATCGTCTATAAAAACGCGGGTAATAATTTGAAGACTCTGCTTTTCATTATTGTATTCAATCTCGGTAACGCTTAAATAAAATTCGTGAGCCCCCGATTTAAATCCCGAAAGCAAAAAAAAGCTGGCAAGAATTAGGCTTATTTTTCTCATTAATTTTTTCTAGTATGGAGCAAATATCAATCCAAAGTCTTTAAGTCCTTAAATTCTGCCGCTTTAGATTGAAAAAACTCATATAATTTTAAAGGATTTTCTAGCAGAATTTCCAAATCATAATTTTCAGCACAATAATACGCAAAATTCATTATCTCGCTTTCCGGGATATTAAAGTCTGTAGTGAAGGTTTCTTCCGTAATTAGATAAATCGCTTTTTCCACCTGAAATTTTAAATCGGCATTTCCCTGCCTTTTTTCCAACTCATCTAAAGTCCCGTTTAGTTTATTCATAATTGGCGCCAGAGGAATATTGCCTGTTAAAACGCCAATTACACTCAATTTACTGCCGCCGGGGCCAGTGGTAGCAGTAAAGGTTTGTCGTTCTATTTGCGTGGGTGGCGGCTTCCTCGCCATAGGAGCATTTAAATCGAATTTATTAAAAATTTTAATTCCTGAAATATCTTTTGCGAGGTTCCCCGAGAGCTTATGAAGTTTCACTTCTTCTAATTCAGTAAGATCCTCTACCAGTTTAATTCTATATCTTTTTAGCTGAAGGATTTCTCGATTTACTACGATCTTTTCCTTTTTATATTGAACGGAAGAAAAAACCAAAGTATCGCCTAAACTGACTTCCACTGAAAAACGACCTGAAAGTTCACTTACTCCGCCTTTTTTACGACTAATATTTATAATATGCACCGGTGAATTTAGAGGTTCCTCGGTAATGATTTGACCGGATAATACATTTTTCTCTTGGGAAAAGCCTTCACTAGAAATTAGCAGAACCGCCAATAGAATTATTAAATTAATCCTGGATAAATTCATTATATTCAGTAATCATTCCTTTAACGAATTCCATTAAAAGTAAAGGATCATTTTTATTGACTAATTCTTTAAAATTCGGTTTCCGGCTGCAGTAGTAGAGAAAATCCATGATCTTGTTTTCCTTCAACTCCAGGGTTTCTGTATAAAATTCGTCAGGCATCAAATCCCTGGCTTTATAAACAAGGGCGCTTAATTTACTATTTTCAATAGCCTTTTCATACATCTTTTTTTGTCCGGAAATGATTCCGTAAAGCATTCCCACGGGATTATCGGGCCTGGTAATTGCAAACAGTTTTCGTTCTTCAATAATCAGCGGTTCTTTATCTGAAAGTGCAAAGCCAATAATCCTGGGATCAAAGGTTTTAATTCCCCCAATATCATTTCCCAGATTTCCGCTTAATTGATGCAGTCGCACTTCATCTAATTCTATAAGTTCTTCCTGTAATTCAATCTTTAATGATCCGGAAGAAAAAATTTGCGGTGTAATCAATATTTCTTTTTTCTGAAATTGCACCGAAGAAAATAATAAAAGATCATTCTCCTTCACCTCCACGGCAAACTCTCCATTTGCTTCGGTTACCGTTCCCTTTTCAGCTGTAATATTTATAATATGAATTGGTGCTTCAATAGAATCGGTGAGGATCTTTCCCTTAAGCATTACGCTTTCCTGGGAATATAAATGAGTAGAAAAAATCAGTAAAATAAAAATGAAAAAACTATTTTTCATTTTAGTCTGCTATAAATTTTAGATAGGCTTTGATCCTCATTTCTAAATAAACCACCAGGTCTAAAGCGCGTTCTTCCTTCAATAATTTCTGCTGAAAACCATTTTCAAAAATATAGGTGAGAAAATTCATAATATGCTTTGAATCGATCTTTAAATGATTGGTGAAGAAATAATCATCAAATTTATTACGCAAAGTATTAACCACCTCCCTTTCACTTAATGCTTTAGATCCAGATTTACTAAGAGAACCAAAATTTGGTTTACCGGTAATCAAGCCTACCAAACCTAAAATATTACCACCGGCCGGCGCTTGAGTTTGGCTGGCATTAAAAGCTTCGTTTGGTGTACCTCTGGGAATTACGCTACGTGGCACAGGTGGCACTTTAATAACCGGCACATCTATTACCTTAATATCTGCAATATCTTCCTTTAGATTCCCACTAAGATTGTGAACTCTTACCTGCTCTAATTCTGTTAATGCAGGTAGTAATTTAATATTTAAAATTTTCTGATTAAGGATTTTAGAAGTTATTTCTACTTCTTTTCGCTGGAATTGTACTGAAGAAATTAGCAGCAAATCGTTCTCTTTCACTTCAAGTTTAAAATTTCCCGCTTTATCACTCACAGTTCCTTTTTCCTGCGTTACATTGATAATGTGAATGGGAGCTTCAATTGAATCGGCTTGAATTTTCCCGATGATTTCCCGTTTTTCCTGGGCGAATGCTAATTGAACAAAACCCAACAGGAAGATGAATAAATAAGATTTCATTGATTGATGTTAGTTAAATGGTATTATTCCCGAGCGTGAAAAGCTTTATATTCTTTGCTTTTTTCTATTAGAAATTCGATGAGATTTAGCTCGTTTCCGTCCTGCAGTAATTCCTGGTCAAGGCCGTGATCTGTGACGTAATATATAAAATCATTAATTCTGTCTCGCTCTATATTTAAATTAGCCTTAAAAAATTCGTCGTCGTAAAGATCCCGCAATTTTTCATCTAACTCACGTTTAGTGAAAGGATTATTTTCAACTTCGGCCCCTACCAGTAATTTAAAGATATTCACAAAATTAAGACCGTTTACAAGTCGTGTATTCCCGGCTGCCAGGGCTGCATTTCTTCCCGGCCCCATTAGGGAATCAGGTTGTCTTCTAACATTCATAGCATTTAACTCGGCTGCAGAATACCTGGGAACCTCAGGGTCTTCAATTTCAATCCTGGCTACATCTACTCTAATATCTCCCGAGAGCTCATTATCAGATAAAAGCACCTCTGGCAATTCTGTAACAGTTTCTGTTAGAAATACGTTCATTTCTCCAGAATTTATAACCCCTTCTGCCACTACTACTTTAAAATTTTGAAACTGAATAGCAGAAAAAACAATAGTATCGTTAAGTGCCACCCGCAATTTAAATTCTCCGTTAGGATTAGCTATGGTGCCCCGGGAAGTATTTTGATTAAAAATGGTCATTCCTTCGGGAGAATCATTTTCAGGAACAATTATTTTACCGTTAACCAGCATTCTTTCCTGCTCCTGCGCTAATAAAATATTGCAGAATAATATTAGCATAATACATAATGTATTCTTTATCATAATTTTAATTTTCCTATTAATAAAGAAACAATTCTTACTTCTTATTTTAAGTAAAGCAGCTTGTAAACTTTTGTTAAAACCCCTATTTAGACTAATTTTAAGACTAGAAATCCTATACTCGCAAGAGAAAACACTATATACTATGAGTAAAGCATTATTGGCAAGTACCTCTACTTTACACGGGGAAGAATACCTGGAATATCTTATTCCTGAAATAAAAACATTTTTTAGTAAAGCCGAAGAAGTAATTTTTATTCCTTTTGCCCGTCCCGGTGGGATTTCACACGATGAATATACCCAAAAGGCTGCGGAAGCTTTTAAGAAAGCCGGAATTAAACTGCGAGGAATTCACGAATTCAATAATATGACAGAAACCATAACGGAGGCCAAAGGAATTTTTACCGGCGGCGGAAATACTTTTCTCTTAGTTTCTGAACTTTACCGGCATAAACTAATGCAGCCTTTAAAAGAGAGCGTTTTAAACGGTGCAGCCTATATGGGAACCAGTGCAGGAACCAATATTGCAGGGCTAACTATGCAAACCACCAACGATATGCCTATAGTTTATCCGCCGAGTTTTAAAACCCTAGGAATTGCTCCTTTTAATATTAATCCGCACTATTTAGATCCAGACACAAACTCTACACATAAAGGAGAAACCCGCGAAACAAGAATTAAAGAATTTCACACTATAAATACACAACCTGTTGTTGGATTACGTGAAGGTAGTTGGTTGCTGGTTTCAGATAATAAAATTGAGTTAAAAGGTAAGTTAAGCGCCCGTATTTTTAAAACAGAAAAATTACCTTTCGAAATAGAAACAAATAGTGATCTAAGCGAACTAAATTAATTATGGATTACCAAAAAATATTAAATACCATCAATGACGAATTAAGTTACCGGGATGTTACGGGCAAAGTTGCCTCCTACATTCCCGAACTTGCCAAGGTAGATCCAAGAAAATTTGGAATGCATGTGTACCGTGGCGATCGTCAACACTTTAGCTTTGGAGATAGCGAAGAGCTTTTTTCTATTCAAAGTATATCTAAGGTTTTTAGCCTTTCTATGGCGATGCGCCTTATGGGAGAAGATCTTTGGGACCGGGTAGATGTAGAACCCTCTGGTGATCCTTTTAATTCTTTAAGCCAATTGGAATATGAAAGCGGCGTGCCGCGAAATCCCTTTATTAATGCAGGAGCTTTAGTTATTTCAGATATTTTGGTAGACCAGCTTGATGACCCAAAACAGGAATTGCTGGATTTTGTTCGAAAAATCACCGAAGACAACAGCATTAATTTTGGTCCAAAAATTGCAGCTTCAGAAAGATCTACCGGTTATAGAAATGTGGCCCTGGTAAATTATATGAAAGCACTGGGAAATATTAAATGTGACGTAGAACCAATTGTAGACTTCTATTTTCATCTTTGTTCCCTGGCAATGTCCTGTAAACAATTAGCTCAGGCTTTTATGATTTTCGCCAATAAAGGAAAAATACTCGGGACCAACGAAGAGATTTTAACTCCTACCACGGTAAAAAGGATTAATTCTTTAATGCAAACCTGTGGTTTCTACGATGAAGCCGGAGAATTTAGTTTTGAGGTTGGTCTTCCCGGGAAAAGTGGTGTTGGAGGTGGTATTGTAGCCATCCATCCAGATCAATATTCCGTAGCGGTTTGGAGCCCTATTTTAAATGAAAAAGGAAATTCTGAATTAGGCATGAAGGCTTTGGAACGCCTTACCACCTTAACAGGACTTTCGGTATTCTAGAAGAAAAAATATAGAAATAAAAAAAATGCTTTCCGTAAATACAGAAAGCATTTCTTTTATAATTGAACACTGTAATACTTATTAAAGCGCGGCTACGTGCTTTGTAAGTTGCGATTTTAAGTTCGCAGCTTTGTTATCGTGTATAATGTTTTTCTTTGCCAATTTATCTACCATAGAGATAACAGAAGGCAATAAAGCTTCAGCTTCTTTCTTCTCAGACTCCTTCAACTTCTTAATCGCGTTTCTGGTAGTTTTATGCTGGTAGCGGTTTCTAAGACGTTTGGTCTCATTGCTACGAATCCTCTTCAATGCTGACTTGTGATTTGCCATTACAAAATTGCTTTAATTATTTTTTAAAGTAGTCCGTAGGGGAATCGAACCCCTGTTACCAGGATGAAAACCTGGCGTCCTAACCCCTAGACGAACGGACCATTAATTTATTTCAAATTGCCTTTTCAGGACTTTTAAAAACACAGAACTTAAACTCGTGTTCTTTTGTAGTCCGTAGGGGAATCGAACCCCTGTTACCAGGATGAAAACCTGGCGTCCTAACCCCTAGACGAACGGACCATTTTTTGTTTCAATGCGGATGCAAAAATACAACTATTTTTCAATGCCACAAGAGTTGAACAAAAAAAATTTAAAATTTAATATGCCTTGGCAAAAAGCACTCTTTGTTCTGAAGGTTTACCAGTAAGCACACAGCTTCCCGACTCCTTTTTGGAACCAAATGGTATACAGCGAATTGTGGCTTTGGTAAGGCCTTTTATTTTATTTTCTGTCTCTGTAGTTCCATCCCAATGTGCAGAAATAAATCCGCCTTTAGATTTTAAAACTTTTTTAAATTCATCAAAAGAATCTACTTTAGTGATGTGATCATTTCTAAAATTATTCGCTTTTTCAAATAGAGCATCCTGAATTTCTACCATTAAATGCTTCACCTTCTCCACTGCTTCAGTTTGATTTACAAACTCTTTGGTAAGCGTATCTCTTCTTGCCAGCTCTACACTTCCTTTTTCAAGGTCTTTTGGTCCAATTGCTAATCTAACCGGCACACCCTGCAATTCGTACTGTGCAAACTTCCAGCCTGGCTTTTGAGTATCTCTATCATCATATTTAACCGAAATACCAGCTTCTTTAAGATCATCGGCAAGTTTATTCGCCACCTTAGAGATTTCCTGCAATTGCTCTTCTCCTTTATAAATAGGAACAATTACCACCTGTGTAGGCGCCAAATTTGGAGGAAGTACTAATCCGTTGTCATCACTATGCGTCATTATAAGTGCTCCCATTAAGCGGGTAGATACACCCCAGGATGTGGCCCATACATTTTCTAATTTCCCTTCTTTAGAGGTGAATTTTACATCAAAAGCTTTTGCAAAGTTTTGACCTAAAAAGTGTGAAGTTCCTGCTTGTAGCGCTTTCCCATCTTGCATCATTGCTTCAATACAATAAGTCTCTACAGCACCGGCAAAACGTTCAGCTTCAGTTTTAGTTCCTTTAATCACCGGCATTGCCATAAATTTTTCGGCAAATTCGGCATAAATATTATTCATCAACTCTGTTTCTTCCAGGGCTTCCTGTTTGGTCGCGTGAGCGGTATGCCCTTCCTGCCAAAGAAACTCTGAAGTCCTTAAAAACAAACGCGTTCGCATTTCCCAACGTACCACATTGGCCCATTGGTTAATCTTTATAGGTAGATCTCTATAAGACTGGATCCAATTCTTATAAGTATTCCAGATAATAGCTTCAGAAGTTGGTCTAACTATCAGTTCTTCTTCCAGTTTAGCTTCCGGGTCTACTATTAATTTAGATTTATCGTTAGGATCGGTTTTCAAGCGGTAATGAGTAACCACAGCGCATTCTTTTGCAAAGCCTTCAGCATTTTTTTCTTCAGCTTCAAAAAGATGCTTGGGTACAAAAAGTGGAAAATAGGCATTTTCATGGCCTGTTTCCTTAAACATTTTATCAAGCTGGGCCTGCATTTTTTCCCATATAGCGAAACCGTAGGGTTTAATAACCATACAACCTCTCACTGCGGAATTTTCAGCTAAATTAGCTTTTACCACTAATTCGTTGTACCATTTTGAATAATCTTCGCTTCTCTTGCTTAACTTTTTACTCATTCTATGTATTTGGCATAAATCTTGTGATTTTGTTAAACACAATCTAAATGCAAGTTTAGTTAGCGCAAAACTAACTATTTTTGTAATGTTCAACAATAAAATACTAAGCTAATGATACGCAATTACGACTTACAAAAAAAAGCAATTCTTTTTGTTGCTCCTATGTTCTTGCTATTGTTAGCATCTTGCGGTTCTTACCAGTATTCTGGTTATGAAGACGGAATCTACGGTGATTCTGAACAGCAGCGAACAACTTCTGAAGAGCCATCCCAATATGCTAATAATAATCAGGATCAGGGCAATACTTACTATAAGAACCTTTTTTCAGAAAAATCTGAATTTTATGGCCAAATGGCCGATAATATCGTCTTTACCGATGTAGAATCTTATTCTTCTGCAGAAGGTGGTGAAGAGGATATTTATTATGAAGATCAACAGACTTATAACAGTGGTCGTGCTCCCTGGGGAGAAGATCCAGATCAATACACCGTAAACATTTATAATACCGGTTTTCATGGTGGGTTTTACAATCCTTGGAGATGGAACAGTCTTGGTTTTGGAGGCTTCTATAATGATCTATGGTGGGATCCCTTTTACGCTCCTTGGGGCGGTGGCTTTGGCCCATGGGGAGCAGTAGGTTACGGCCCCTGGCAAGGAGGCTTTTTAGGTCCCTGGGGTGGCGGTTTTGCCTATGGCCCTGGATGGGGCTGGGGTAATCGCTTTGGCTACGGATTTGGATATGGCGGCTTCGGTGGGGGATTTTATAATCCATACTGGGGAAGAAGAGGTTTTGTAAACAACCCATATTATAATAATCGCACTAATTACAGAGATGTAGCTTATAACAGTGGCAGAAGAGCTAGTTACTCAGACTATGGTTCTAATAGAAGAGACAATGTTTCTGGCTTAAGAGATAATGAATCTTCTTACTCCAGAAGCATTAGAGCCATAAGAAGTAATCAAAATTCTGAAAGAAGTTACACGAGAAGTAATAACAATAATTCTAATGTCTATTCGCGTTCCAGCAGAAGAAGTGAACCAGCACGAGTTAATACTTCTTCTACCAGAAGAAATTCTACTATAAATAGATCTAGTAGAAGTTCAAGATCTAACTCTACTTATAATAGGTCTTCGAATAGTTCTTCCAGAAGTAGTGGCACTGTACGCAGCAGCTCAAGTAGCTCGAGAAGCTCAGGAACAAGAAGTTCTGGCGGAGGCCGTTCTTCATCTTCCAGAGGTGGCGGCAGAGGATAATAAAATTCTAATTTAGAAGTAATACAATAAATTAAAGAAACAACCTTACAGTATAACGCTGTAAGGTTTTTTCTGAAATCATTTATTAAGAGCTCGAGCCAAAACTCGGGAAACTAACACCCTAAATCAGGGATTAAATAAAAATTATGAAAAAGATATTTTTAGCACTGGGTCTCTTATTTATAGCAGGGAACGCCCAGTCACAAAACATCACGGATGCATATAGATATAGTTCTGAAGAATTAAACGGAACCGCAAGATTTAGAGCTATGAGTGGTGCTTTTGGCGCCCTGGGTGGCGATCTTTCAGCTATTACCGTAAACCCGGCCAGTTCTGCTGTATTTTTAAATTCTATTGGAACCATTACCCTGGCTCATAGGTCTACTAGCAAAGAAGTAGATTATTTTGGAACAAATACATCGAATGACAATTCAGATTTTAACTTTAATCAGGCGGGTGGTGTACTTATATTTGATACTCGAAACGATAGTCCCTGGAGAAAATTCAGTTTAGGTCTCAACTACGAGCAGACCAATAATTTTGATGATGCTTATGTAGCTGCCGGAGTAAGCCAGACTTCTATAGATCAATATTTTTTAAATTATGCAAACGGCGTTCCATTAAATTTACTACAAACCCAGGAAGGTGAGACCATTTCAGAGCTTTATTCCTTCTTAGGGGAAAATCAAGGTTATGGAGCGCAGCAAGCATTCTTAGGTTACCAGGGTTTTGTTATAGATCAGGTAGATGATTCTCCTGATAATACTTCTTACAATTCTTTTATAGGTTCAGGCAATTTTAATCAGGAGTATCGAACTGTTTCTACAGGATTAAATGGAAAATTCTCTTTTAACTTCGGGACCCAATACAAGGATTTCCTTTACCTGGGTGCAAACTTAAATACACACTTTCTAAATTACGATCGTTCCACCAGGTTTAGAGAAACTAATGATAATGCTGGGAGCGCTACTAATGAGGTTAGGTTTAATAATAATTTAAGTACTGTTGGTGACGGTTTTTCTTTCCAGCTAGGCGCAATAGCAAAAGTAAGCGAAAGGTTTAGAGTTGGAGCATCTTACCACTCTCCTACCTGGTTCAATATTACCGAAGAAGCTACACAATATCTTGAAACCAATAATAACGCGAATGAGCGTGTGATTGTAGACCCTAATGTTATAAATGTTTACCCAGATTATACACTAAAAACACCCGGGAAGTTAACAGGAAGTCTTGCTGTACTCTTTGGCACAAAAGGTTTAATTAGTTTTGACTATTCTTACAAGGATTATTCAGCAACTGAATTTAGACCTACCAATGATCCTGAATTCCAATTTCAAAACGAACTTATTTCAGCAGAACTTCAGCCGGTTTCTACTTTTAGACTGGGTGGTGAATATAGAATTAGCAATTGGAGCTTAAGAGGTGGTTACCGTTTTGAACAAAGCCCTTATGCTAATGAAACTACTGTTGGTGATTTAACCGGTTATTCGGGAGGTATTGGGTATGATTTTGGAACTATGAAGATCGATTTAGCCTACACCAATGCACAATATGAAGAAAATCCACGACTTTTTGAAAACGGACTAACAAATACCGCAAATATAAATAGAGATCTTTCTAATATTATTTTATCCCTAAGTTTCGGATTATAGTATTAAAGATGTTTTAATTTAAAGAGGCCGTCTAAAAAGTATTTAGATGGCCTTTTTTATTGATAAAAGTTTTTGTGAGAGAAGCGCTTCTTCTTTTGTAGATATTCTTAATGATAAAAAAGGAAGGAAGCCCCCTTCCTATGCTATACTGAATTTTCTTAAGTTGTGCGCCATAGCGATTAACCCTATTTCAGTAGTTACTTTCTCCATTCCCCGAAGCATAAATCGCTTGAAGCCCATGTTTTGCTTGATATTCCCAAAAACGGCTTCCACATCCCAGCACCGACGTTTACGATGTGCTATTCCCGCTTCACTTAATAGTAGGTTCCTAGCTTTTTCTTTGAGACGGATCAGGTTATGATTGC
>NZ_FVZF01000016.1 GCF_900168265.1 Salegentibacter salarius
CTCAATTTTACGAGAGGAATACATATTGCGAAGGTACGCATAGATGGTCACCTTGAGCAACATCCGGGGATGGTAACTGGAGGTACCTCCTCCTTTATAACTTCGCTCCAGGTCAGCGATGTCGATTTGATCAATAATCGTATTGACGATCCTAACGGGATGATGGGCAGGGACCAGATCATCATAACTGGGAGGTAAAAGACTTAACTGCGACTGGTCATAGGTCTTAAATACTGCTTTGGCTTTCATTACATGAAAATACTAAAAACCAGAAAATAATACAACAAAAAAGGCTGCCTTTTCAGACAGCCTCTTTTTATTTAGTATATATAATTAGAAAGCCTTTATTCGTCAAGCTGAACTAATTTCAGCTTCTAACATGTTTTGATAATGAACAACTTAGATTCTGAAACTAGTTCAGAATGACGTCTATTAAAGGTCTTATTCTGGACGTTTGTCTCTAATTTGTGGAATGCGTTCGTCCAGTAACTTAAGTCCTAGACCATCGGTTCCCATAAGGTCAAACAACTCAAGCGCACGGCGCATGGTTTGTTCTTCTTCCATTTGTTCCTGGATAAACCAGTGCAGAAAATACTCTGTAGTATAATCGTTTACCTTTCGGCATTTTCCTACCAGGTTATGTATTGATTTGGTGATAGCAATTTCCTGGTCTAAAGCAGTTTCAAATATTTCTTCCAAAGATTTAAAATCGTGGTTTACACCACCCACTTCAGGAGAAAAAGCAGTACCGCCGTTATCAGTAATGTATCTAAAGATCTTCATCATATGCTCTCTTTCTTCGGCAGCCTGTTCGTAGAAAAAATCTGCGCTATAAGAAAGGGCATTATGGTCACACCAGGATGCCATTGCTAAATAAGCTGATGAGGAGTGGGCTTCTTTTTCAATTTGCTTATTTAAAAGATCCATGACATCTACATGGATACTTAATTTTTGTCTTACTAAATCTTTCATGGGTCATTTTTTATAAAATTAGCCAAATAGCAAGTAAGAACCTAATTGTGAATTGAATTTAGAAGTAATCTAAAGTGAAGAAATTATACTGAAGTTGCTAACAGCGAATTGAGTTCGAGCATAGCAAAAGTTCCTGTGACGAATTCTTTAAGATCTATGCATTCTAAAGTATTGAACACAAAAAAATGCTGACGGTTACAAAGCATAAGCATTTCCATCCCGTGATTGTTTTGCCCGTTAAAATGTGCTTCCAGATCAATTTCTTTAACCTGTTGCCTAAAAGCCAGCAACTGGCAAAAACCAAGCTTAATGGTTTTATGCGGAAATTCAATGAAAAAGCATCTTTGCTTATCGCACTGATAAGAAATAAAGAATTGGGACTGGTGTAATACTTTCATCTTGTGGCAAAATTAATCCTTATTTAGAATAAATCCAAAGAATTAAATTTTGATTTGCCTTTTTATTTGTTGATTTAACGAAATAAAAGTTTCTGTTCGCGAAACACCTTCTATAGCCTGGATATTTTTGTTCAAAACATTCATTAAATGCTCGTTGTCTTTACATAAGATCTTTATAAAAATAGACCAGTTTCCAGTGGTGTAATGGCATTCTATAACTTCTGGGATTTGGCTAAGTTGCTTTACCGCTTGCGGGTTACTTACCGCTTTATCTAAATAAACCCCCACAAAGGCCATGGTTTTATAGCCAAGCAAGCGGGGGTTAATCATAAGTTTTGAGCCTTCAATTAAACCGGCCTTTTCCAATTTTCGTAAACGTTGATGAACTGCCGCCCCGGTAATCCCAATATTCCGGGCAATTTCAAGGATAGATTTCTTAGCATCTTCCATTAAGAAATTTAAAATGGTCTTATCTATACCATCTATAACTACATTTTCGTTTACAACTTTCATTGGGGGTGGTTTGTTTAATTAAAAAGCTAAAGTAGGGAATTGAATTCAAAAATTTAATTTCCTACTTCGCCAAACGGATTGTATCCTAAATATTCTGTTTCGTTTTCTTTAAAAATAATATCGTGTTCTTCTAATTCTTTCAGGATTGGTCCGTAAACTTCTTTCTTTATAGGAAGCTGAACGCCCGGTGTGGTTATTTCACCTTTTAAAATCTTTAAAGTGGCTATCGCTACAGGAAGTCCTACGGTTTTGGCCATAGCAGTTTCTTTTTGATCTTTCCCAATATGTACCATGGTGGCGTCTATCTGTTTTTTCTTGCCATTTAATTCGTAGCCGAATTTATGGTACATCACGATCATATCTTTATCGTCTGCAGCAAGGCTCCATTTATCCATTAATATTTTTTGAAGAGCCTGGGCAGGGGTAGCTTCTTTAATGCCAATCTTTTTATTTTGATTGAAGATATCCAGTTCTAAAAGCTTTTCCCACATAAGATCGTCCTGATCTATTTTTAGGTTATGCCGAAGTTTGAGCTCTACCGTATCGGTAGGAGAGTAGGGAAGAAACGAATTTACAAAATCGCGATAGCTCATATCTTCTGAATCTTTAATAGTAAAGCTATCATCTGTCATTCCCAACTGAACAAACATATTCCACGCGCGGCTGAAACCAACTCTTCTAATTGTACCACGATAAAGTGTAAGTACATCTTCCAGACCGTAAATACTCATATAATCCAATGAGTTTCTATTGGCGTAACCTTCAAATTTTCCATAACCTTCTACTTGTAAAAGCTCTGTTCTTCTAAAGAGTCTGTGATATGGAATGTATTTGTATTTTCCTTCCTGGATAAATTTGGCAACACCACCCTGGCCTGCAACGACCACATTTCTTGGGTTCCAGGTGAATTTGTAGTTCCAGAGGTTGGTATCACTTTCTGGGGCAACGAGCCCGCCGGTAAAAGATTCAAATAAGAGCATTTTCCCGCCTTTATCGCGAATTCTGTCTATTACTTGCATGGCGCTCATATGGTCAATGCCGGGATCTACCCCAATTTCATTCATAAAAATGAGTTCGTTTTTCTTTACTTCTTCATCTAAAGCTTTCATTTCTTTGCTGATGTAAGAAGCGGTTACCATATTTTTCTTGAATTTCACGCAGGCCTGGGCAACTTCAATATGAAACCTCGCCGGAAGCATGGAAATTACGATATCGGCATTTTTTACCGCGTTTTCCCTGCTTTCCGTAGTAAAAACATCCAGGTGAAATGCTTCGCAGCGGTCTTTATTTCCGCAGGCTTTTTTAGCATTTTCGAGATCAATATCTCCAATTTTTAAAAATAGATCTTCTGTCTCGGCTTTAGACAAAAGGTGGTCAATTAAGACGGAAGTAGATTTTCCCGCCCCGATTATTAAGATTTCTTTCATAAAATAAATTAGTTTTGTGTAGTGGTTAACGAATGTATTAAATCTTTAACTCATAAAAAATAACCTAAATGAATAGGAAGTTTTTAATAACCGGAGCGATTTTCGGACTTTTAGCAGTAATAATTGGTGCTTTTGGTGCACATGGCTTAAAACCATTATTAGATGAAGCGGCTCAAAATTCTTTTGAAACGGGGGCGAAATATCAAATGTATCACGCTTTATTGTTTCTTTTTGTAGGAAGTTTTAGGCTTGAGCCATTTCGCTTTCAAAAACCTGTTTTTTTCTTACTACTATTTGGAGTGATTTGCTTTTCTGGCTCAATATATCTGCTCGCTACTAATAATTTAACACCTATAGATTTTAGCGGAATTGCATTGGTTACCCCGCTGGGAGGTACGTTATTAATAGCGGGCTGGACTTTTTTACTGGTAGAATTCATAAAAATAAAGCGGAAATAATTTAAGAAAGTTTAGCAGTTTATCTGTATAAGATTTATAATTTTGTACCCATAAACAAACCACACACTTTAATTTTATGGACGTACATGCCCAAACTACGAAAACGATTTCGCTAGAAAATTACGGAATCAAAAACGCAAGGGTACATTACCAGTTATCTCCTGAAGAACTTCATTATGATACCATAGAGCATGGCCTTGGAACTGAGACGAAATCTGGCGCTTTAGCAATTAATACCGGCGAGTTTACCGGGAGATCTCCAAAAGATCGCTTTATAGTAAAAGATGAGGTAACCCGCGAGAAAGTTTGGTGGGGAGATATCAATATCCCTTTTGATTCAGATAAATTTGATAAGCTGTATACTAAGGTTGCAACATATCTATCTGGAAAAGAAATCTATGCACGAGATGCTTATGCTTGTGCTGAAGATAAATACCGCTTAAATATTAGGGTGGTAAACGAATATCCCTGGTCTAACATGTTTGCTTATAATATGTTTTTGAGACCCGAAGAAAAAGAGTTGAAGAACTTTAAGGAAGATTGGTTAATCCTGAATGCACCGGGTTTTAAAGCAGATCCTGAAGTAGACGGTACAAGACAGGAGAATTTTGCAATTCTTAATTTCAGCAAAAAAATTGCTCTAATTGGTGGAACCGGATATACTGGCGAGATCAAAAAAGGGATTTTTTCAGCTTTAAATTTTATACTTCCGGTAGATAGGGATACGCTGCCAATGCATTGCTCAGCGAATATTGGGGAAGATGGTGATACCGCGATATTTTTCGGGCTTTCCGGAACTGGTAAAACCACGCTCTCTGCAGATCCAAATAGAAAGCTTATTGGAGACGATGAGCACGGCTGGACTAAAGAAAATAAAATTTTTAATTTTGAAGGCGGTTGCTACGCCAAAGTGATAAACCTTACCGAAGAAAACGAACCCGATATTTACAGGGCTATTAAACCAGGCGCCATTTTAGAAAATGTTGTTTTGGATAGTGAAGGCAATGTAGATTTTGCTAATACCAGTATTACTCAAAATACCAGGGTGAGTTACCCAATAGATCATATAGATAATATAAAAGTGCCTTCGGTAGGTGAAAACCCAAAGAATATATTTTTCCTAACGGCTGATGCTTTTGGAGTTTTGCCTCCAATAAGCAAGCTTACACCAGGCCAGGCTGCGTATCATTTTATAAGTGGGTATACAGCTAAAGTTGCGGGTACAGAAGCTGGAATTGACGAGCCGGTACCAAGTTTTTCAGCTTGTTTCGGTGCTCCTTTTATGCCTTTGCATCCTACTAAATATGCCGAGATGTTAAGCGGAAAAATGAAAGAAGCCGGCGTAAACGTATGGTTAGTTAATACCGGTTGGACCGGCGGAGCTTATGGTACCGGGAACCGAATGAAACTTAAGTACACTCGTGCTATGATTAGTGCTGCTCTTAATGGAGAATTGAAAGACGTTGAATTTACCACTCACGAGGTGTTTGGCTTAAAAATGCCGGTAAATTGTCCGGATGTGCCTGCTGAAGTTTTAAACCCTAAAAAAACCTGGGAAGATAAAGCGGCTTACGATAAAAAAGCAGGAGAACTCTCCAGCTCCTTTAAAAAGAACTTTAAAAAGTTTGAAGAATATGCCAATGATGAAATTATGGCCGGCGGGCCAACTTCCTCATAGCATTGTTTTTAATTAGTTAATTGAATCAAAAAAATCCGGTGCAAATTGCACCGGATTTTTTATTTAAAAAATATAAATGGAAGGTAATCTTAATTCACAAAGTGAAGTTTAAAATGCTTCAATAGATTATTTTTTATTTTTTTCAGCAATATACTTTTGCAATGCCATCGTCATAGATGGAGTATCTGGTGTTGGCGCCTTTATGTTAACGGTTAGTCCGTGTTCTTTGGCTGCCTTTATAGTAGTGTTTCCAAACACAGCTATTTTAGTTTCTTTCTGCTCAAAATCTGGAAAATTCTCAAATAAAGATTTAATTCCGCTTGGGCTAAAGAAAACCAGGATATCATAAGTTACATCACGCAAGTGAGATAAATCGCTCACCACAGTTTTATAAAATGTAGCCTGCTTCCATTCAACACCTAGTTTGTTTAGGGTCTTAGGAACGTCTGGCTTCAGCATATCTGAAGACGGTAACAAAAACTTTTCGTTCTTATATTTCTTGATAAGCGGAGAAAGATCGGCAAAAGTTCTTTTCCCTACATAAATTTTCCGCTTGCGGTAAACTACATATTTTTGTAAATAATAAGCTACAGCTTCGCTCAAACAAAAATATTTAAGGGTGTCTGGCACCTTAAACCTCAATTCCTCGGCAATTCTAAAGAAATGATCTACAGCATTACGGCTGGTAAGAATAATAGCTGAATACTTAGTAAGATCTACTTTTTGCTGGCGTACTTCTTTAGAAGAAACACCTTCTACGTGGATAAAAGGGATGAAATCAATTTTTACTTTTTGTTTTTCCTCAAGCTCAAAATAAGGAGAGTTCTCTACTTTAGGCTCGGGCTGGGAAACCAAAATTGTTTTCACTTTCATATATCAATACTTTTATTTGATCCTTTTTTTAAATTGTAATTAGCTTGTACAAAATAATATAAGGGGCAATTTCGAGAGCGCAAAGGTACAAAATAAAATAAAACCAATTACCTGTAATAAGACTTTGATTTTTTCTGTAAATCAATAACAGGCTAAATATATTGGTTAGGACTAAAATACCCAATAGGCTATATAGGGTAAAGGCGGTAGGAGTAAAGGTATAGATGAATATTAAACTGGGAATTAACAAAATAAGTCCTATAAAATTGCGGTAACTTATTTTTTGGTATAGGTAAGAATCTATCTGTGCATCTAAATCAAAAACGTTCCCAACTATTTTTTCCAGGCCAAATTTAAGCAAGACAAAACTGGCATAAGCAGTTGCAATTCTTATAAATAGAAACACCGGTTCTAAGGAAGATTCTTCCCAGAAGAAATTAAAAACCAGGAAGAAAAGCAGGGAGAAAGAGATAAGATGAACAAAGAAAAGCAAAATGTTAAAAGGATGAAAAGCTTTGTTCTTCTTTCCTCTAAACATCATAAATTTGTTTGAAGTAAGCAGTGAAAGAAAATCTTCAAAACGCTGTGGATATGCGGTTTTCACAATGGCTAGTAACAGGAATGCACCCATTAAAGTCAGGGTGATCCAATCTAGTGAGCTAATATGTCTTTCTACAGCTTCCAGGGTAAGAATTTTTATGCAAATGTATAATTATTTTGAGGTTAAAACTTGAAGATTAAGCCGGGAAACGAAGATTTAAAATGCCTACATTTGTGCAAAAATTGGTAAGATGGTAAAGGGGATAGTCATTGTACCCACCTTTAATGAAATTGAAAACATTGAGCGACTAGTAAGAAATGTGTTTTCTCAACAAAAAGAATTTCATATTTTGGTGGTAGATGATAATTCTCCAGATGGTACCGCAACCCGTGTAAGAACATTACAAGCTGAATTTCACGATAATCTTTTTCTGGAAGAAAGAATTGGAAAGCTTGGTTTAGGAACAGCTTATATTCACGGTTTTAAATGGGCGCTGCAAAGGGATTACGAGTATGTTTTTGAGATGGATGCCGATTTTTCTCATAATCCCAACGATCTTGTGAGATTGTTTAATACCTGCAAAAGGAACGATGCCGATGTGGCTATAGGTTCTCGCTATGTTACGGGTGTAAATGTGATTAACTGGCCTATGAGCAGGGTTTTATTATCCTGGCTGGCATCTAAATACGTAAGATTTATTACCGGAATGGATATTCACGATACCACGGCCGGTTTTGTTTGTTATAAAAGAAAAGTGCTGGAGACAATAGACCTGGATAGTATTCAGTTTGTAGGTTATGCTTTCCAGATAGAAATGAAGTTTAAGGCATATTTGCTGAAATATAGATTAGAAGAAGTTCCCGTGATATTTACAGATAGAACCCGGGGAACTTCAAAAATGAGTAGCTCCATAATTTCTGAAGCTATTTTTGGGGTAATAATAATGAAGATTAAAAGTCTTTTTAAGCAGATTAAATTGAAATGAAGAAGGTCTTAATCAAGAACGCGAAGATTGTAAATGAGGGTAAAATTACTGAAGCTGATGTTTTTATTGAAGGCGGCATAATTGTAGAAATTGCCGAAAGCATTAGTGCTAAATCCCCAGATGTGCAAATCTTTGATGCCGAAGGCACACACTTGCTACCCGGCGTGATAGACGATCAGGTGCATTTTAGGGAACCAGGGCTTACCCATAAAGAAAATATAGAAATGGGTTCTCGCGCGGCAGTTGCCGGAGGGATCACTTCTTTTATAGAAATGCCTAATACCATTCCACAAACTACTACCATAGAAAAACTGGAAGAAAAATTTAAGCTGGCTGAAGCGAAATCTTACGCCAACTACTCTTTTATGTTTGGTGGTACTAATGATAACCTGGAAGAAATTCTAAAGGTAGACCCAAAAACTACGGCAGCTTTAAAACTATTTTTAGGTTCTTCTACCGGAAATATGCTGGTGGATGACGAAAAGGTTTTGGAACAGATCTTCTCTAAATCACCCCTGCTTATCGCGGTACATTGTGAAGATGAAGAAACGATACAAAAAAATCTTGAGGAATACACAGAGCGTTATGGCGATGATATTCCAATTGAAGAGCATCCAAATATAAGAAGCGAAGAAGCCTGCTATAAATCTTCTTCCCGTGCAGTGGCTTTAGCTAAAAAGACCGGCGCAAGATTGCATGTTTTTCACGTTTCTACAGAAAAGGAGCTGAGTTTATTCAGCAACAAGAAAAAGCTTAAAGATAAAAAGATCACTGCAGAGGTTTGTATTCACCACCTTTGGTTCAATGATTCTGATTATAAGAAAAAAGGCACTTTCATTAAATGGAATCCTGCGGTGAAAACCCAGAAAGATCAGGAAGCTTTAATGAAAGCTTTAAATAATGATTTGCTTGATGTGGTCGCTACAGATCACGCGCCGCATACTAAAGAAGAAAAGAAGAATGTATATACCAAAGCTCCAAGTGGAGGGCCATTAGTACAGCATTCCCTTGCCGCGATGTTACAATTCTATCACCAGGAAAAAATCTCTTTAGAGAAGATTGTAGAAAAAATGTGTCATAATCCTGCTATTTTATTCCAGATAAAAGATCGCGGATTTATTAGAGAAGGTTATAAAGCCGATTTGGTGCTGGTAGATCTAAACGCGCCCTGGTCGGTGCAACCAGATAATATTCAGTATAAATGTGGATGGTCTCCTTTTGAAGGCGTTACCTTCAAATCTCGAGTAACGCACACGTTTGTAAATGGAAATTTAGTATACAGGAACTTCAAGCATCAGCCGTTTGCAAAGGTGGCAGAGCGTTTGCAGTTTGATAGATAATATGTTTAAAAAATTCATTTTACTTTTTAGTATCAGTGTGACTTTTGTCGCGTGTCAGGATATTGAAAAATCTGAAAAGCCGGAAAATCTTATTCCTGAAGAGAAAATGGTAGATGTGATTACTGAAATTTCCCTGCTCCAATCAGCTAGAAATTTTAATAAGCGCATTTTTGAAAATACCGGTATTGAAGGTCAGGAATATGTTTTTGAGAAATATAATATAGACAGTCTTCAGTTTAAACGCAGCAACGATTATTACGCTGATAATTATGAAATTTATCAGCGTATTTATGACAGTGTGAAACATGGCTTTGAAAGAATGAAAGTTAAGCTGGATACCCTTCAAAAACAGGAGCAGCGCCTGAAGGACTCTATTGCTGAAGCTAAACGGGATTCTTTAGGTAAAGTGAAAGATTCTTTAAACCCTGAAGAGGAGCGGGAAATCGAAGAAATTTCAGATTCTATTATAAATGAAAAAGATTCGCTGGATAGGTTGGTGAATGATAGCCTTCCTGAACCAATGTCCAGGAATTAGGACCTGTCTTTTTTATAGAATTTAGCCGTTTCAGCAATTACTTTTTGCATTGGCGTAAACTCAAAACCTATACTTTTCTTGATTTTTTGATTATTATAGACCGCATGTTGGAATAAGGTATTTACCGTATTTCTTGTGATGTTTCTTTTTGCGCCAAAAAATCCACCAATTTTCTGAAAGAACCAGCCAAACCAAAGCATCCATTTTTTTAGGGATTTTTTGGGTTTTGGTTTACC
The DNA here is from genome assembly GCF_900168265.1 of Salegentibacter salarius. Lineage (GTDB taxonomy): Bacteria > Bacteroidota > Bacteroidia > Flavobacteriales > Flavobacteriaceae > Salegentibacter > Salegentibacter salarius. The sequence continues at coordinate 9,957 of NZ_FVZF01000016.1, forward strand.
CAATTCGGTTGCTGTTAATTCAAAAACAGTTTTAAAACTAAGATTTTCTGAAACTAAAATATAATCTTCATTTTCAATTTCAGTCTGCATAAGTTTTTGCATCACGTCTACTACATCTTTCACCCCCACAAACCCAGCAATTTTGGGGAAGTGATAATTCATTCCCTTATCAATTTTTGAGAAGATTTTGCCGGTACCTTCCTGCCAAAATCCGGGACCAATAATTACTCCCGGTTTTACAATTATGGTTGGAACTCCTTCCTGCGTACCTCGCCAGGTTTCAATTTCGGCACCATATTTAGAAATGGCATAGTCGCTGTGGTCGTCTTCAGGGTTCCACGTGCTACGTTCGTTAATTTCTTTGTTGTTTAAGCTTTTCCCAAGGGCGGCTACGCTACTTACATAACACAATTTCTCAACTTTAAAAGCAATACACAGGTTTACAATGTTTGCAGTACCTTCAATATTTATTTTTCTAAGTTTTTTATCATCTGTGGGATCAAAAGAAACTAGGGCTGCACAATGATAAACATATTGTATGTTTTTAAATGCTTTGTTGAGTTGAGGTATGTTGGTGATATCGGCTTCAAACCATTCAATTTGTTGGAATAAGCTTTTGGCTTCTTCAGTAGAAGTATAATAATTGAAAACGTGCTCAACCGCCGCGAGGTCGCTATTTTTTCGATGAAGGGCTCTAACTTTTTTGCCGGCTTTTAATAAATTCAGCAATAAATGTGAACCTACAAGTCCGGTGCCGCCTGTAACTAAAATCATGTGGTAAATATACCAAAACCACTTAGGAAAAATAAGAGTTTATGGTATCTTTACTCGATAGTTGAGATTTGATTCTCCGAAATTTTCCAAGAAATCAAAATATTATTTCGTAATAAGGCTTCGGGTACTTGCCCCGAGGTGATTTACTCGATAATCGAGATTTAATGCTCTGAGGCTTGCCTCGAAATCAAAATATTATTTCTATAAATGCCCCGTGAGCTTGCTCCGAGGTATTTTACTATTATTTTTGCTTAAAATTACTTGAATTATGAATAAGAACTTTGTAGAAGAATTAACCTGGAGAGGCATGTTGCACGATGTGATGCCGGGCACCGAGGAACATTTAAAAGAAGGAATGCGCGGCGCTTATGTAGGAATAGACCCAACGGCTGATTCCCTGCATATTGGTCACTTAGTGAGTGTGATGATGCTTAGACATTTTCAGCTTTGCGGGCATAAGCCTTTTGCTTTAATTGGCGGCGCTACGGGAATGATTGGTGATCCTTCAGGGAAATCTGCAGAACGAAATTTGCTTGACGAAAAAACTTTACGTCATAACCAGCAGTCTATAAAAAATCAACTTTCTAAATTTTTGGAATTCGGGAAGGAAGAAAAAAATGCTGCGGTAATGGTGAATAATTACGACTGGATGAAAAATTTCAGTTTCCTGGAATTTATTCGCGACGTAGGGAAGCATATTACCGTAAATTATATGATGGCCAAAGATTCGGTTAAGAAGCGTTTGTCTTCTGATGCTGCCGAGGGAATGTCTTTTACCGAATTCACCTACCAGTTAGTGCAAGGTTACGATTTTCTGCATTTGTTCAGGGAAAATGATTGTACCCTGCAAATGGGGGGAAGTGACCAGTGGGGGAATATCACCACCGGAACCGAAATGATTAGACGTGTGGCCAATGGAAAAGGTTATGCCTTAACCTGCCCGTTAATTACAAAAGCTGACGGTACTAAATTTGGGAAAACCGAAGGTGGAAATGTTTGGTTAGATCCTAAGCGCACCTCACCTTACAAATTCTACCAATACTGGTTAAACACCAGTGACGTTGATGCTGAGAAATATATTAAGATCTTTACCTTATTAAGTAAGGCCGAAATAGAAAAAATAGTTGAGGAGCATAAGGAAGCACCTCATTTACGTGCGCTTCAGAAAACTTTGGCTGAAGAAATTACCGTGATGGTACATTCACAAGAAGATTATGAAAACGCAGTAAAAGCTTCTGAAGTACTCTTTGGGAAAAGTACCGCTGATGATTTAAAATCTTTAGATGAAGCTACATTTTTAGATGTTTTTGAAGGCGTACCGCAAGCTGAAATTGCCAAAGCTGAAATAGAAAACGGTTTGGATATGATCGGAGCATTATCGGCTAAAACTAATTTCTTACAATCTAATGGCGAAGCCAGAAGAGCGCTTAAGGAAAATTCTGTTTCTGTAAATAAGGAAAAGGTAAAAGAAGATTACACTATTACTCCCAATGATCTTATTAATGATAAATATATAATTATTAATAAAGGAAAGAAGAATACTTATATTATTAGAACAGTGTAAAGGTTGTAGTTGATAAAATACAAAGCCCCGTAAACAGGACGTTTGCGGGGCTTGCAACTAACTAACCAATCTAATATGAAAAAATTTCACTTAGCCGTAAGAATCAATTCAATTTATTTAAATTTCGTCTTACATATACTAAGTCGATAGAACTCCTGATAATTTACAGGCTTTAGTATATTTTAACTATAAGATTCTGATTTTTAGGTTTTTATTAGCTAATGTTTAGTGAGTAATTGTTATAGGATTAAAAGATTGCATCCCCGAATATCGCTATTATCAAATCTTCCAAGAATTTCTGTGAAGTCATCATTTATTTTTCTCGCTAAATCTTGAGTTGCAATAAATGAACAAGAGTTAAAATTAGCCAGGTCTATCACGTTTATACCGCCAGTCTTGCGTTTCGGGAGATAATTCAAGGCTTCTTCAGGATCACGTATAAGGATTTTCATCCACGGCGGAGTTTCAAAAACTCCGTTGCCTTTAGAATAAGATTGAGAAAGCAACTCTGTCATTCCATATTCACTATGAATTTTGTCTACTCCGAATCCTTTAGTAAGAATTTGATGTAATTCTTCCCTGATCATTTCTTTTCGCCGGCCCTTCATTCCGCCGGTTTCCATAATTGTGGTGTTCTTTAAGTCGAAATTGTAAGTTTCCACTAGATCCAGTAGCGCGAATGAAACACCTAATAGTAAAATTTTCTTTCCGCTTTTGTCTAATTCTTTAAGTTGATGTTGTAAAGCTTCAAGGTCATTAAGGTAAAAGCCGCTTTCGGGGTGTTTGCTGCGCTTTATTAAGCTATCAGCCATATAAATTAGCGAGGAGCCCTGGCGTTCTAAATAAGAAGGTAGCAACGCTAAAATGACTATTTCTTCAGGATTTCCGTAGAAAATTTCGAAAGCCTTTAAAAAGCTTTCTTCATAGACATTTAGATCGGTCACGTAATGTTTGCTGGTAGCAGAACCGGTAGTGCCGCTGCTGGTAAAAATTATTTCAGGAGTGTTTTCGGAAGAAATAACTTTCTTCTTTTTAAAGAATTCTATAGGTAGAAATGGAATCTCTTCAACCCTGGAAACGTTTCTTGGGTTTCGATCTAACAATTGGCAAAATTCGCGGTAAACGGGGTTGTGTTGAAACTGATAAGAAAAAACTTCAAGAGTAATTTCATTAAAATCTTTCTGAGTAGAAATATTAAAAATTCTTTCAGCTAACATTCTTGTGGAAATTTAGAAAAGCGAAGTTAAGAAATCTAAGGCCTTAAGGATGTAAGTTTATCTTACCACCAACTTTCTTGTGGCGGTAGCTTTTTCTTCTTTAATTTTTAGAATATAGATCCCTGCGCTTAGGTTGGAAACATCAAGCTCTCTACCTCTTAATTTAGTGCGCTGAACAGGCTTTCCTAAAACATTATAAATCTGGATATCCTTTTCTTTATTTTGGGTAGTGCTAATATAAACTTTCCCGTTGGTAACCGGGTTTGGATAAATAGATAGGCCCTCTATGGGAATTTCGGTTTTATTCCCCGAGCTAGTAGTCTCCTGGGCATAAACTGCATTTGGCGCAGAGAATGTGAGGAAAACAGCTATTATGAAACTATAGAAGTAGTATTGCTTCATTCTTTTTTCTAGAGGTTTTTACAAACTTACGATAAAAATTCAAAAATCTTGCCAGATTTATTGTGCATTAAGTATTAATATTTTATTAAAAAAAGGCTGCCTGTGAGGGCAGCCTTTTTGAGCTAAATCATTGTTAAATAATACTTCTATAAATTACTGTACCCAGCTAAACATTTCAACATCTACAGTGGCTTCAGTTTCGTAAGAAGCTTCCAGGCTTGCGTTTTCTCCTTCAATTTGGATTGCAGAAAGATCTGTTCTTCCTTCCTCAGCTATATCAATAGCAGTGTCATAACCTGAAAGGGAAAGACCTGTTATTGTTGCTCCAGATTGTGCTTTAAATTGCAACGCAATTCCTCCGGTTTCTGAAACTGCAGTGAAATTCTCTACAGTAGGATTTCCATTTATCCCATCAGCTTCAATTGCGGTAGAAAAGTTTTCTATAGTGTGGTAAACATATGTATTTGTTACTGCGCCATTCCATCCTTCGGTCCAGTCTACAGCGTCGTCTTCATTGTTTTCTAAATAAAGATTGGTAGCTGATACCGATCCTCCATAAAATTCAACACCATCATCTAATCCATTAAGAATAGCGATGTTTTCTATGGTTGTTTCCGATCCAACTGCGTAAAGCGAAAGCCCATTGTATTGAGACTCTGAGTTTATTTGTGCACCGGCATCAGATAGAATAAGATACTCGATAGAACCTGAATTATCTTCAGAATTATCACCTCCGTAAATAATTCCTCCAACTTCAGCAGTTGCATCAATACCGGCTGTAGTTTCAGCATTTCCGGCAATTACAAGTCCGCCCCAGCTTCCGGCAACGCCAGAAGTAGAAGACATTACTACTGGATTGTCTTCTGTTCCCTGGATATCTATCATTGCTCCTTTTTGAACAACAATATAAATGCTGGTACCGTCTTCATTATCATCACTTCTTGCAGTTATTTTAGTTCCCGCAGGAATAGTTAAAGTTGCACCTTCTTCTACAGAAACCACACCGTTAATAATATATTCTGAATTTGCATCTAAAGCAAGGTCTGTATCAATAGTACCCGGAAGTACAGAAACATTTCCACGATTATCAACCCAGTCAAACATAGAAGGATCTACGGTTTGAGCTTCAGAATAATCCATATCCAAGTCAGCAGTAGCACCGTTTAATTGAATTCCAGAAAGATCTGTTCTGGTTTCTTCAGCGATATCTAAAGCGGTATCATAACCTGAAAGTGAAAGTCCATTAATAGTTGCGCCAGATTGCGCTTTAAATTGTAAAGCAACTCCACCGGTAGAAGAAACTGCGGTAAAGTTCTCGATAGTTGGATTTCCATCCACACCATCAGCTTCAATTGCGGTAGAGAAGTTTTCGATACTATGTAGTACGTAAGTATTGGTAACTGTACCGTTCCAACCTTCTGTCCAGTCTACAGCATCATCTTCGTTATTTTCTAAATAAAGGTTGGTAGCAGAAACAGAACCTCCGTAAAATTCAACTCCGTCATCAGAGCCGTTTAAGATCGCAATGTTTTCAATATGTGTTTCAGAACCAATTGCGTAAAGTGAAAGTCCATTGTATTGTGATTCTGAATTAATTTGGGCACCAGCATCAGAAAGCACCAGGTATTCTATAGAACCTGAATTGTCTTCGGGATTACTTCCTCCATAGATAATACCGCCAACTTCGGCAGTAGCATCAACACCAGCGGTTGTTTCAGCATCACCTGCAATCACAAGTCCGCCCCAGCTTCCGCGTTGGCTGTTAGAAGATCTCATAATTACCGGGGCAGAAGATGTTCCCTGGATATCTATCATCCCTCCTTTTTGAACTACAATGTAAACACCTGTAGCATCTTCATCGGTATCTGCAATAATCTCGGTTCCGGCAGGGATTGTTAAGGTAACTCCCGGTTCTACCGAATACACACCGGTAAGATTGTAGGTTTCGCTGGCATCTAAGGTGCGATCTTCCTCAACGCTACCGTTAAGAACGGTTCCTTCCGGGGTTGGGGTTGGATCGTCGTCATCCAGCCTTTCAAATTCATCATCAGAGCTACAGCTCGTGATAGTTACCCCGAGTGCCAGGGCTAAAGTTGGTAAAAATCTGCTTTTAAACATTTTCATAATTTAGGTTTTAATAAAATTGAATGGTTAATATTTATGATTGAATGGTTATTAAAATGAATAGTTTACTCCCAGGCTCAAGACTGCGCCTCTAGTATAAGATCTTACCGTTTGAGTGTTTTCAATACCGGTAGAACTTGGTCTAATATCCTGTACTCTTTCTATTTCAGGATTTAAAAGGTTTTGTCCACGGAACTGGAAATCCCAATGATCGCCTAAACTTTTGCTTACTATAAGATCTAGCGTTACAAAACCTTTTTCTACAATTTCGTCGTTGTAAAAAACATCACCCTGGTTCTGGGCTTCTGGAGCCCCAAGGGCATATATTTTATCTGAAGCGTAATTTCCTACTAAAGAAGCTCTAAACGGGTTTTCAGACTCTGTAGAAACATTTATCGAACCGTTAAAGATCCAATCTGAAGCTCCCTGTAAACCGATCTCGCTTTTATTGTTATATCTAAAAGTTCTGATGAAAGTTTCGCCATCAAATACTTCTCTTAGATCTTGTTTATGCCACATTCTTGAAGCGTTAAATGCTACTTCCAGGTCTAAACCTTCTGGAGTTTCATTATCAATTACATCAAGTCTAGTTTCAAGTTCTAATCCGTAGATATTTGCTTCTTCCCCGGCGTTGAAATAAGAGAAAACACCTGCCGCACCTCTATCCTGAACTTTATTGATAGGATCTTCAATATTCTTATAGAATCCGGTTAGGGAAATTAACTGGCCCGAAGATGGAAAAAGTTCATATTTTAAATCAAAATTCAGGTTGTTCGAAGCATCAAGATCTGGATTACCCCTGGTTACCTGTCCTGTTTGAGAAACATATTCAAAAGGAGCAATTTCTTTAAATTCAGGAAGGGTAATAGTTTTACTTGCCGAGAACCTGATATTTGAATTCTCGTTTGGAGAGAATTTTACGTTTACACTCGGGTAAATATTATTGTATGATTGATTGGAAAACTGTGGTAGGTTCGTAGGGTAGTTGTTTACGTCAAAATCTACATTAAGTTCGTCTTCCTGGAAACGTGCTCCAAGGTTAACATTCCAATTATCTTTCCCATAGTTAAAGTTTACAAAACCACCGTAAGACTGTAATTCTGCATTATAAAAATCCGGTGTAAGCTCGTTAATTTGCAAGTTCCCGCTTCTAAAATTATCTATTGTAAAAACGCTGGATAAATTGTCTAAAGTAGTTGGATTATAAGTGTTTGTTGGGCGCTCCACAACTCCAAAGAATCGGGAAACAAAGTCTCTTTGTTTATTTCGGTAGCTTCCACCAAAGTCTACAAAAATGTTCTTGGTATCGTCTTCATTTTCTTCGGAATTAGCGAAAATGATCTTGTCTTCAACATAAGCATTGATTTCGTTATCCTCAATTTTTTGAGAAGACTTTCTTTGCTGGTAGCCGCCCATTCTTCCTAATTGAATAAAATCTTCGCCATCGTAGTTCACTTCATTTCTTATACGGTTAGGTTCATCGGCATTAACAAGGTTGTAACCCAAGCCCCAATTCAATTCATTTTTATCTGAAATATTGTGTGTACCGTGTAACTGGTTTATCCATAAACGAGTTTGTTTAATATTCTGGTCCCGTACAAACTGGTTAAGGCCTTCGGCAGGTCCTGTTTCTTCAAAAACAACACCTTCACCATTTCTACCGGCTTCATAAACTTCATCAGTAAGTTTATTGATAAAAAGGCTGGTTGCTTTTATTTCGTGATCATCGTTAAACTCGTAGAGTACGTCTAACATCCCGGTAGTATTATCGGTTTGAGTAAAATTCTCTACATCGGTAAAATAATCGTAGCGGTTGTTGTTTCGGTATTCTGTAAATTCACCCTCACGATACTCAAATTTACGAGATTGTGAAGCCGTTAAAAGAACTTTTAGTTTTTCGCCGAATTTTTTTCCGGCTGTTAAAGCATATCTTCTGTTAATAGGGGCATCAGCAGTTTGTGGATCCCAGCTTTGGTTATAAAGAGTATATTCAATAGGAATATTTTGCTGATGAAAACCGAAATAGGCATTGTCTTGATTAGGGCTTACTTTAAAATTTGAAAATTGTCCTATTGCATTGGTGTTTACGCCAACTCTTATTCCCAGATCAAGTTCTTCGCTGCCTACCAACTCTCTGGATTCAATATCGATATTTCCTGAAGCCTGGTCTGCAGAATAAGAAGGTGAATAAGTCTTGCTTATTCCCACACTTTTAATAACTCGAGTTGGGAAAAGACCTAAATCTATATTCTTACGTTCTACATCGTCAGATGGAATTGGTAAACCGTTTAAAGTAGTGTATAGGTAACGATCGCCTAATCCTCTCACAAAAATATCTCCGGAAGCTTCACTGCTGGTAACCCCCGAAATTTTAGTGGTAGCGGTACCGGCATCAGAAACGCCTATTTTAGCTAATTCCTGGGCGCCAATACTTTCCTTTATTTGTATAGCGCTTTTTTGTTCCAGAAGTAAAGCTACTTCAGAATCTTGTCTTGAAACGGTAGAAATTACAACTTCGTCTAAAGCTGCAGCACTGGCTCCAAGACCGGTGTTTACTTCTGTAACTTGTCCCGCAACAACTTCAACATTGGGTATTGTTAAGGTTTCGTAACCTATAAAGCTAAATTCTACAGTATAAGTTCCGGGGTCAACATTTTTTAAGGAATATAACCCGTCAAAATCTGAAGTAGTTCCTTTGTTAGTTTCCTTAATAATTACATTGGCAAAAGGAAGAGGTTCGCCCTCCACTTCATTGTCAGATAATTTCCCGGCAATTGTACCGGTAGTCTCGTCTTGGGCTTGTACTGTTATGCTTAAAATAAGCAGGCTTAAGATAAATAAATAATTCTTCATCACTGTGTTTAGTTCTCTGGTGCAAATTAACGGCGGAAGTGTAAAGCCTCTGTTAAGCTGAAATTATGTGTTTATGATTATAATGTTAGCTTAAGGTTACTAAGGTATCTGAGGTTAAGAAAGTTCAAATTAATGGTTACTTTTACCTAATATTTATCAATTCAACTAAACCAAAATGAAAAAAAAGGACATTAAAATCTTACTGGTAGACGATGAGCCAGATATCCTGGAAATTGTTGGATATAACCTATCAGCTGAAGGATATCAGGTAATTACTGCAGATAATGGTGCAGATGCTGTGAAACTTGCTAAAAAGAAAAAGCCACAGCTTATTATCCTGGATGTGATGATGCCCGAAATGGATGGGATTGAAGCCTGTGCACAAATTAGAAAACTCCCTGAACTGGAGGAAACGATTATCGCTTTCCTTACCGCGCGTGGTGAAGATTACTCTCAAATGGCCGGTTTTGATGCGGGTGCCGATGATTATATTACCAAGCCTATTAAACCAAAAGTTTTGGTTAGTAAAGTAAAAGCTTTACTAAGAAGATTTAAAGATGATACGGCTACTTCTAATGTGGTAACAATTAAAGACCTTATTATTAATCGCGATGAGTATAAGGTGATTAAAAACGGAGAAGAAATAATTTTACCCAGAAAAGAATTTGAATTACTCTCCTTGTTGGCTTCAAAACCAGGAAAAGTTTTTAAAAGAGAAGATATTCTAGATAATGTTTGGGGCGCCGAGGTTGTAGTGGGTGGGCGTACCATAGATGTGCATATTAGAAAACTGCGGGAGAAAATTGGAGACGAATGTTTTAAAACTGTAAAAGGTGTAGGCTACAAGTTTGTTGTTTAATGGCGAAAAAATTTAAACGTTCATATAAGTTTGCAATAAAGACTGCGCTCTATATCACCGTCTTCTTAAGCGTGGTATTGGCCGGTTTTGCTCACTTTACTACCGGGCTTATGCTAAAACCATTTTTTGCGTTTGTCCTTATTACCTATTTTGTTTCTTTCTTTATTATTCAATACAGGGTAGAGCACTTTATTTACAAGCGAATTAAAAAGATCTACGATAATGTTTCGCTTTTAGATTCCACTACCTTAAGTCCCAGCCAGGTTACTACCGATATGGCTACGCTTACCCGCGAAGTTGAAAAATTCACCAAAGATAAAAAGCTGGAGATAGATACCCTTAAAGTTCGTGAAGCCTATAGAAAAGAATTTATGGGGAATGTTTCGCACGAGCTTAAAACTCCACTTTTTACCGTTCAGGGATATATTCTCACGCTGCTTGATGGCGCAATGAAAGACAAAGCGGTGCGAAAAAAGTATTTGCAGCGTGCCAGTAAAGGGGTAGAGCGGCTTATATATATTGTGCGAGATCTGGATATGATCACCAAGCTGGAAACCGGGGACCTTCATCTGGAAAAGGAAGATTTTAATATTGTGGAGCTAATTCAGAGTTCATTTGATCTTTTAGAAATGAAGGCTTCAAAGAAAAATATCACCTTAACTTTCGATATTGATTATGACGAACCTATTTGGGTGTATGGCGACAGGGATAGAATTCAGCAGGTATTAACCAATTTGATTGTTAATTCCATTAAATATGGGAAGGAAGACGGAACTACTGAAATTAGTATAGAAAACCTTATAAAAAATAAGGTGATTGTGCGGGTAACCGATAATGGAGAAGGAATAGAAAAAGAAAATCTGCCGCGTGTTTTTGAACGTTTTTACCGTGTAGATAAAAGTGGCTCCAGGAAAGAAGGAGGTTCCGGTTTAGGGCTTTCTATCGTAAAACATATTATTGAAGCCCACGATGAGAAAATTTACGTGGAAAGTGTTTTTGGAGTAGGTAGTGAATTTTCATTTACCCTTGAAAAGAGCAAAAATATCCCCGAAACTGACACTGAAATCTAGGCTGCTAAAGCCCGGAAAATCTTCCAGATTTTTAAGTTTTGAAATTTCAAAATCTTCTTGTTTGCAAAAAGGAGCTATTCCTAGTTTTTTAAAACGCCTGGCTAAATATTCCTGTTCATACTGGCCGGGAGTTGGTATAAGAAAGGCTTTTTTCTCTAGTTTGGCCAAATCCATAATGCTAGAATAGCCAGAACGGCAAATTATCGCCTCACTGCTTAGAATCACCTCTTGCAAGGCTTTAGAGGTTAGATAATTTTTGATCTTAAGATTTCTGTTTTTAGAAGAAATAGTGTTTTCAGCCATAATTCCTCTTACCAGAATTATTTTTTTATCTGAATTTTGAAAAGAGCTGAGCAATTTTTCTTCCAGCATAGTCCGTTGTGGTTCCGGGCCAGATAAGATCGCTGCGTAATCATACTTTTCTTGCTGAGGTATTTTATTAAACCGGCTAAGCGGCCCAATGTATTTTACGTTCGCGGGTGTTTCTTTTAAATGCCCCATAATCCCGCTTAGGTTATGGTTTCCAGGAGTGTCGGGAATCCAGCATTCATCGAATTTTGATATGTAATTTTGGTGCAGTTTGCTGCTTAAATAGGTGGTGTTTCCGCTTAGTACACTTAACTGGTGGGTTATAAAAACAGAGGGGATATTTTTATGCCGGCATCCAAACCGGTTATCAGAAATTATTCCGTTAAGGTGATGGGTTGTAACCAGGTCTTTAATTTTCTTTCTTTCCAGTCTTATCGCATTTAAAATGCCTGGAGTTTCCGTAAATAATTTCCATTTAAAAGAGCTTGCCGTTTTTCCGTAGGAAATATTATAGGAGGGAAGTTCAAAAGTTTTAATTGATGGAAATTCCTTTTTTAGCAATTCTAGTGCAGCACCATCTGAAGCTATAAAAACCTCAAAATTATGCTGCTGTAATTCTTCAATAATAGGTATAGACCTCGTAGCGTGGCCAAGCCCCCAGTTTAAAACCGTTACTAAAATTCGTTTCTTATGCATATATCAAATATATTATTAAGGGCCTGTGCGCTATTTTCTTTAGTTTTACCAAAATATTAAATTAAGGCGTGGGAAGTAAGAATAAATTAAGACGATTCAGGGAGAACGAAACATTTGAAAATGTGATACAACCCTCCCGGGAAGAGCTGGAGAAAGATCAATTCAGTTTAAAAGGAAATTGGAATAAAGATTTTTTTAAAAATGATAATCCTATAGTGCTGGAGTTAGGCTGTGGAAAAGGCGAATATACCATTGGTCTTTCTAAGCAGGACTCAACAAAGAATTTTATAGGGATAGATATTAAAGGCGCCAGGTTTTGGAGAGGTGCAAAAACTGCCATTGAAGAAGATCTGGAAAACGTAGCTTTTTTGAGAACTCAAATTGAATTAATAGATCGTGTCTTTGCTGAAAATGAAGTAGATGAGATCTGGATCACTTTTCCCGATCCGCAAATTAAATATAAGCGTACCAAGCATCGCTTAACCAATGCCGAATTCCTTCAAAAATATAAGCATATTTTAAAAGCTGAAGGGTTAGTAAACCTTAAAACCGATAGTGAATTTATGCACGGTTATACACTTGGCCTGCTCCACGGCGAAGGTCATGAGATTCTATATGCGCATCATGATATTTATAAAAATGAATATTCGCCAAAAGCAGTAAGGGAAATTCAAACTTTCTATGAAAAACAGTATCTTGACCAGGGAAAACCTATAACTTATATTCAATTTAGAATAAAATAAGTCCTTTTTGGAAGAAACAAAACTTTTTCTAATTACTTATTTCGCAGCCTTGCTTGGGGTAGTGCCACCAGGTTTGGTGAATATGACCGTGGCTAAAACCTGTGTTGAAAAGGGTAAGAAAAACGGACTTTACGTTGCGTTGGGAGCTACTATTGTAGTGATTATTCAGGCCACGGTGGCTGTTTTACTGGCTAAATATATATTCGGAAATGAATTTGTTCAGAATATTTTATTGCGAACTGGTCTGGTAATATTTATTCTCCTGGCGGTTTACTTTTATATTCAGGCAAAAAAGCGCGGCGGAATAGAGCATAAATCCCGAAAAGCAAATTCCAATAGTATTTTTAAAGGAATGCTTGTGGCAGCCCTAAATATTTTTCCCGTTCCTTATTTTGTTGCTATTGCGGGAGCCCTGAATATTGGGGTGGGTACCTCTTACGATTGGTCCCGAATTATCGCATTTATTCTTGCGGCCTCTATGGGAAGTTTCACTACGCTATATGTTTATGTGCTTTCTTTTGTTAGAATTGAAAAACAAGCCGAAGCATTTTCTAAATATTCCAATTACTTTATGACGGCCCTAATGCTTATCCTGGTAATTATAACACTTTTAAGAATCTATTACTCTTAGGTTTGGAAGAAAAGAACTTTTTTGAAAGGGTTTACGAAGTAGCGAGACAAATTCCAAAGGGAAAAGTAACTTCCTATGGTGCCATTGCGAAAAGTGTAGGAGCAGCAAAAAGTGCCAGGATGGTTGGTTATGCAATGAATTCGGCTAAAGATATGGACGATGTGCCGGCGCACCGTGTGGTAAATAGAAACGGACTCCTTACAGGGAAAAGTCATTTTGGAGATCACAGCGCAATGCAGCAAATGTTAGCTGCTGAAGGCATTAAAGTAGAAGGCAATAAAATTCAGGATTTTGAAAAACATTTTTGGGATCCGGTGAAGGAACTGAAATAAAATTTTAGGTATAAATTACTCCATAACTTCGCTTTATTCTTCTATAAATCAATTATGGGTAAATACTTCGTTTTCTTAGCTTTTACACTTATATTTGCGTTTAGAATGAATCTATATAAGCTGCCTGGTTTTTTGCGAAAAACCTCATTAATGCAGCTAAAAATATCCTGATATTCTCAGGAATATAAAATGTTTTAAATGAAGTTAGACAGGAAAGAAATATTAAAATCGCTGGAAACTATTTCTGTAGCCGGAGAAGGCAAAAATATGGTAGAAAGCGGTGCTATTCAAAATGTGATGACCTTTGGTGATGAGGTGGTTGTAGACCTTGTTTTGCAAAACCCCGCTTTGCATATAAAAAAGCGTGCAGAAGTGGATGTTATGAAAGCTATTCACGAACACGTAAATCAAAAGGCCAAGGTTAAAGTTAATATTAAAGTAGAATCGGCAGATAAGAAGCCGGAAATTAAAGGAAAATCTATTCCTGGAATTTCTAATATTATTGCCGTTGCCTCTGGAAAAGGAGGCGTTGGTAAATCTACAGTAACTGCTAATCTTGCGGTAACTTTATCTAAAATGGGCTTTAAAGTCGGGATTTTAGATGCCGATATTTATGGACCTTCTATCCCAATGATGTTTGATGTTGAGGCCGAAAAACCTCTTTCTGTAACTGTAGATGGGAAGTCTAAGATGAAGCCTATTGAAAACTACGGAGTAAAAATACTATCAATCGGGTTTTTTACCAAGCCTAATCAAGCTGTTGTTTGGCGTGGGCCAATGGCCGCCAAGGCATTAAATCAAATGATTTTTGATGCAGCCTGGGGCGAGTTGGATTTTCTTTTAATAGATCTTCCGCCGGGAACTGGTGATATCCATTTATCCATTATGCAATCGCTGCCAATTACCGGTTCGGTAGTAGTTAGTACGCCGCAAAATGTTGCTTTGGCCGATGCTAAAAAGGGAGTGGCAATGTTCCGCCAGGAAAGTATAAACGTGCCTGTTTTGGGAATAGTTGAGAATATGGCGTATTTTACTCCAGAAGAGCTTCCTGAAAATAAATATTATATCTTCGGAAAACAAGGAGCTAAAAACCTTGCTGAAGATATAGATACTCCATTCCTGGGAGAAATTCCATTAGTACAAAGTTTAAGGGAGTCTGGCGATATAGGTCGTCCTGCAGCTTTGCAAACGGCAACACCCTTAGAAACAGCTTTTGAGGATATTACCCGTAATATGGTTCAGGAAACAGTAAATAGAAACAAAAGTCTGCCTCCAACTGAAGCGATAAAGATCACTACAATGGCCGGATGCAGTGCAGTTAAAAAGAAATAAATGACGAGCGAAGAAGTAAAATTAAATGTAGAAAAAGCCCTCGATGAAATTCGTCCTTTTTTGGAAAGTGACGGGGGTAATATTTCTTTGATCTCTATAGAGAACGATCGGCTGGTTAAAGTTCGTCTGGAAGGCGCCTGTGTAGATTGCACAGTGAATCAAATGACGCTTAAATCTGGAGTAGAAATGACGATTAAAAAATATGCACCACAAATAGAAAGCGTGGTAAATATTCAAAAGTAAGCAGCGAGCTTACCACAAATTTGCACATAGCATGATTAAAACCGATATACTTATAATTGGCGCAGGGCCAACAGGCCTTTTTGCGGTTTTTGAAGCCGGATTATTAAAATTAAAATGCCATTTAATAGATGCGCTTCCACAATCGGGAGGGCAGTGTTCAGAGATCTATCCTAAAAAACCAATTTACGATATCCCCGGTTTTCCCGAGGTTTTGGCTGGAGATCTTGTAACTAACTTAATGGAACAGATAAAACCTTTTGAACCTGGATTTACGCTTGGCGAAAGAGCGCAAACCATAGACAAACAAGAGGATGGTAGTTTTATTGTAACCACCAATAAGGGAACAAAACATCACGCGCCGGTGGTAGTAATTGCCGGTGGTCTTGGAAGTTTTGAGCCTAGAAAACCGCCTATTGCAAACATTGCTAAGTTTGAAGATAAAGGTGTAGCTTATATTATTCGCGAGCCCGAGGTTTACCGTGATAAAAAAGTAGTAATTGCCGGTGGAGGTGATTCAGCCTTAGACTGGGCAATTTACCTGGCTGATATTGCTAAGGAAGTTTCCCTGGTTCACCGAAGAAAAGATTTCCGTGGCGCTTTAGATTCCGTAGAAAAGGTAGAAGAACTTTCAAAAATTGGAAAGATAAACCTTATTACCGATGCTGAGGTAACCGATCTTCAGGGAGAAGATGAGCTGGAAAATGTTGTGATTACTCACAAAGCTTCTGCTTCAGAAAAGGAAATAAAGCAAACCGATTATTTTATTCCTTTATTTGGGCTTTCGCCTAAATTGGGTCCTATCGCAGATTGGGGTCTGGAAATAGAGAAAAACGCTATTAAGGTTGATAATGCTTACGATTATCAAACCAATATTCCCGGGGTTTACGCCATTGGGGATGTAAACACCTACCCGGGAAAATTAAAGTTGATTCTTTGCGGTTTTCACGAAGCGGCCATTATGTGCCAAAGTGCTTACCAGCGTATTTTCCCAGATAAGAAATATGTGATGAAGTACACTACCGTTAGTGGAGTGAGCGGATTTGATGGTAGCAAAAAGGAAGCTAAAAAAGAAGTAGTAAAAAGTATAAATTAAAACAGAAAAATTCAGTTGTAGGGTCGTTAATCTGAACTTGTTTCATGTTCTAAGAGCTTAGATTCTGAAACAAGTTCAGAATGACGTACCATCTTGAATATTCTTTTATTAGAAGATATGTCTGATATAAAAATAACCATTATAGACCGGGAAGGGGAAGCCCACGTGGTAGATGCTCCAACAGATATGAATATGAATCTTATGGAAGTGGTTCGCTCTTACGAACTTGCTGCCGAAGGAACCATTGGTATTTGTGGTGGAATGGCGATGTGTGCTTCCTGCCAATGCTATATTTTAAATTTTGAGCATATGTTGCCGGAGCAAAGTATTGAAGAGGAAGACATGCTGGATCAGGCATTTTTTGTGCAAGATAACAGCCGTCTTAGCTGCCAGATTCCAATTACTGAAGAATTAGATGGTTTAGAAGTAAAACTGGCACCTGAAGCTCCTTAATTCTTCTATCGAATGGATAGTGATCGTCATCCTGAATTCATTTCAGGATCTAGGTTGTTAAATCTTTTGAACTTCTAGCTCAGGATAGGGGATTAGCAATATTAAACAAACCCCCAGGTTTTCAAAACCTTTGAGGTTTATTTTTTTGTAGAAAGATTTCTTTAAATCGTTTGCAGGCTTTTAGAATCTATATTCTCTGAAATCTCTTCTTCAATGCCTTGCCAAAGTTCTAACCGGGCATCAAGCGCTTCTTCTGCGGTGCGTTTTACTTCCTCCCATTTCTCCTCATCATTTCCACAGAGTTCTTCTACCATTTTAAAGGCCATAGGCCCGTGCTCGTCACCATCCAGTTCTATATGACGATCAAAATAATATTTAAATAGACTTAAATCTTCTTTTGGAAAATTCTGCTGTATATTTTCTATGATAGACGTGAACATTCCGGGAATGAGTCCTTCGCGCCCGAAGGTAAAGGCTGAGGCAATTTTATGAGGTTTTTCTTCTGAAATTACTTCAAAGGTATTTTTTAGAAATATCTTAATATTAAGCGGGAGTTTGGTAGCTGCAATCAATAAAAAAATATCGGTGCCGTGGTGAACCTGGAGTAGAAAGTCTTTGATCCTGCCGGTATCGGCGCCACTTTTTTCCATTGCATCCAGGTACATTTCAAAATGGCTTTGATGATCGCCGAAGTAATTCACATCGGTTTCTTCAGCAAGTACTATTTCATTGATTAAATAACGAGTTTCAGGATTGCCTACAGGCACCCAGGGATTGATAGTTTTGGTAAGTTTTTCCTGTAAAGCGGTAAGTAAAGACATGAAATCCCACACAGCAAAAACATGATGCTCCATAAAGATTTGAAGGTGCTTTGGAGTCGTTATTTTTTGATATAAAGAATGATCTAAAAGTTGGTTTATTTTAGGCTGTAGCGCCTTATTTACCTCGTTTATTTTATTTTTATCTCCCATTTTGCAAAAATAAGATTCTCTTTAGGATTTATAAAATTTAAACATTCATTTAAAACTGAATTAACGCTCAATTTCAGCTTTTTGAAGTATATTCAAAATATGGCGAAACAGTTTTTAAATTCATATAATGTCATTGTTTTTTATTCAAATAAATCAAAAGATTATTTGCAAATAGACGGTGTTGTGGCTAAAAATCCCAAACCTCTTAAAAAAGAATGCTGTGAAAAATATAAAAAGGGCAAACGCTGTAAACGCTGCCCTTGTTTTGATTTGTTGTAATGATTGAGATTATTTCGCGTCATCCTGAACTTGTTTCAGGATCTAATATGTTGTGTTTTAACAAGCTTAGATGCTGAAATGAATTCAGCATGACGATTTGTATTTAGTAAAATGTCTTTTTATTGAAAAGCTGGGATCCCGGTAATATCCATTCCCGTAATTAACAGGTGAATATCGTGTGTGCCTTCATAAGTAATTACACTTTCCAGGTTCATCATATGGCGCATAATGCTGTATTCTCCGGTAATTCCCATTCCGCCTAGAATTTGTCTTGCTTCCCGGGCTATTTTTATAGCCATTTCCACATTATTTCTTTTGGCCATAGAGATTTGAGCGGAAGTTGCTTTTCCTTCGTTTTTAAGAACACCCAGTCTCCACGCCATAAGCTGCGCTTTGGTGATCTCGGTGATCATTTCTGCTAATTTTTTCTGCTGAAGTTGTGTGCCGGCAATTGGTTTGTCAAATTGCACTCGCTCTTTTGCATAGCGCAAAGCGGTATCATAACAATCCATTGCTGCGCCAATAGCTCCCCAGGCAATTCCGTAGCGGGCAGAATCAAGACAACCTAATGGAGCGCCAAGTCCGCTTTTATTTGGCATTAGGTTTTCTTTTGGCACCTTTACATTATCAAAAATAAGTTCGCCGGTTGCGCTGGCTCGAAGTGACCATTTATTATGAGTTTCAGGAGTAGAAAAGCCTTCCATTCCTCTTTCTACGATAAGTCCGTGAATACGGCCGTTTTCATCTTTTGCCCACACTACTGCAATATCTGCAAAAGGTGCATTAGAGATCCACATTTTAGCCCCATTTAGTAAATAATGATCGCCTTTATCTTTAAAGTTGGTGGTCATCCCGCCGGGATTAGAACCGTGATCTGGCTCGGTAAGCCCAAAACATCCCATAAATTCTCCCGAGGCTAATTTTGGTAAGTATTTTTTGCGTTGTTCTTCGGTACCGTACTTATAAATAGGAAACATTACCAGGGAGCTTTGAACAGATGCGGTAGAGCGAACCCCACTGTCACCTCGTTCAATTTCCTGCATGATAAGTCCGTATGAGATTTGATCCAGACCGGCACCTCCATATTCTTCCGGGATATAAGGGCCAAAAGCTCCAATTTCAGCTAAACCGCTAATTATAGATTTAGGGAATTCTGCTTTTTGAGCAGCATCTTCAATTATTGGAGAAATTTCGCGTTTCACCCATTCTCTGGCGGCATCGCGAACTATCTTATGTTCATCGGTAAGCAGCTCATCAATATTATAATAATCTGGAGCCTGGAAGTTATCTGTTCTCATTTGTGTGGTGTTTTACACAAATGTAACTAAGCTTTTTAAAGCAAACAATTTTAAGATTATAATTTAAGATAGAAGTCTTTTACAAGCTTTTTATAAGCATCTGTATAATTATGCCGTGAAATTTCAATGATTAGTTCATTTTCTTTAAGCTGCTCCTTTTTGAAATTGAAGCTCAGTAAACTTCTTTTTATTGCTGATGTTTCATTTCCGCGCACCCTGGTGATTTTCTTCGGAAAAAGCCCAAATTCACTGGCCAGGCTTATAAAATTTGTTTCTTCTTTATGCGGAATAATCGTATTGAATTCCCCATCCGGATGAAGTAATTTTGAAACACCTTCAAGTAATTCTGAAAAAGGCAGGGCTTCAGCAAAACGGGCTTTATTTCTACTTGCGCTTTCTGAAGTATAATCTTCAGCATAAAATGGCGGATTTGAAATAATTAGCTCGTACTTGTCTTCATCCTGCATTTCTTCTACATATTCATCAAAAGCGGCGTGATAGCAAAATAGCCTGTCTCCCCATTGGCTTTGTTCAAAATTGTCTACAGCTTGTTCGTAAGCATCCTCGTCAATTTCTAAAGCATCAATAAGAAGGGCAGGGGAGCGTTGTGCGAGCATTAATGCAATTAAACCGGTTCCTGTGCCAATATCAAGAATACTGTCTGGTTGATGCTCCAGGGAAGCCCAGGCACCTAGTAAAACGCCGTCGGTGCCAATTTTCATGGCGCAGCGATCTTGTTCTATCTTGAATTCTTTAAACTGAAATGCTTTTTCTGACATTTGATAAAATTAAAAAAACCGCTCCAGATTAATGAAGCGGTTTTAGATTTATTGGGATTTCCGCCTGCGCGGAAATGACAAATTTTAATTACTCTCCTAAAGCAACTCTTTTGAAACCTACAACAGTAAGATCTGAATCTACAGATTTTACGTAGTCTGCAACGCTCTGTTTTCCGTCTTTGATAAACGCCTGGTTAACCAAAGTATTGTCTTTAAAGTAACGCTGAATTTTTCCTTTTGCTATTTTGTCTAGCATTTCTTCAGGTTTACCTTCCTGGCGAAGCGTATCTTTGGCGATCTCTACTTCTTTATCTATGGTTTCCTGGTCTACACCTTCTTCGTTAAGTGCGATAGGGTTCATAGCGGCAGCTTGCATAGAAACGTTTTTTGCAGCTTCATCTGCACCTTCAACATTCTTAGAAAGACCGGTGATTACAGCAATTTTGTTTCCTGCGTGAATATAAGAACCTACAAACGGAGCTTCTAAAGTTTTAAAAGCACCAATTTCTATTTTCTCACCAATTACACCAGTTTGCTCAGTTAATTTATCTTCAACTGAAATCCCGTTGTAATCTGCTTTAAGCAATTCTTCTTTTGAAGAAACAGTAAGTGCGATATCTGCGAAATTGTTTGCCATTTTTACGAAATCATCGTTTTTAGCAACAAAGTCGGTTTCACAGTTAAGAGAGATGATAATACCTTTGGTGTTATCGTCGTTTACCTTAGCAATTGCAGCACCTTCGGCTGAATCTCTATCGGCTCTCTTAGCAGCAACTTTTTGACCTTTTTTACGAAGTACTTCAATAGCCTTGTCAAAATCACCATCTGCCTCTACAAGTGCTTTTTTACAATCCATCATACCGGCACCGGTAGCTTTTCTTAATTTGTTTACTTCTGCGGCGGTTATCTTAGCCATAGTATTGTTTTTTATTTAAAAAAGTCGCTTAGAGACCAACTGTTAGGAAAGAAACTAAACGACTTTTTGAATGTTATAAAATGTTATTTTATTCTTCTTCGTTAGATGAAGCTTTGTCTAAAGTTTCTTTCTTAGACTCAAGTTTTACATCTTTCTTAGCTTCTTTCATTGCCTTTTTATCTTCAGCATCTTTAGAAGGAGCTTCAGCTTCTGGTTGCTTTACAGCAGCTTTTGGTGCTTTTGGCTCTTTTTCTTCTTTGTCAGCTTTCTCTTTTTTAGATTCTTTAGAAGCTTTTCTTTCAGTAAGGCCGTCTACAATAGAATCTGCAACATAAGAAACCACTTTGTTGATAGACTTTGAAGCATCGTCATTAGATGGAATTACGTACTCAACCTCACGAGGATCTGAGTTTGTATCTACCATAGCGAAAATTGGAATGTTTAATTTTTGAGCTTCTTTAATAGCAATGTGTTCACGAGTAATATCAACAACAAAAAGTGCTCCTGGAAGTCTGCTCATATCAGAAATAGAACCAAGGTTCTTTTCTAATTTAGCTCTTAAACGATCTACCTGAAGACGTTCTTTTTTAGAAAGTGTATTAAAGGTACCATCTTTCTTCATTCTATCAATAGAGGCCATTTTCTTAACGGCTCTACGAATAGTTACAAAGTTGGTAAGCATACCACCGGGCCAACGCTCGGTAATGTATGGCATATTTGCTTTTTCAGCTTGTTCGGCTACTATTTCTTTAGCTTGTTTCTTGGTAGCTACGAAAAGTATTTTTCTACCGCTGGCTGCAATTTTTGCAAGGGCATCACCTGCCTCCTGCATTTTAGCAGCACTCTTATATAAGTTGATGATGTGAATCCCATTGCGCTCCATATAGATATATGGGGCCATATTTGGGTTCCATCTTCTTGTAAGGTGTCCAAAATGTACACCTGCATCAAGTAATTCTTTTACTTCTACTTTGTTTGCCATTTTTGTAATAGTTTACGTTCTGTTGAAGATAGCAACAAGTAAGTGGCTGTTTTTATAAACACGGCCTTACCTGTTTAGATGCTAAACTAACTTCCGCTGGCAGCGGAATAACAACAAAAATCTTTTTAATATTAAATGAACTTTGGAATATAAATTCCAATAAAAATTAACGTTTAGAGAACTGAAATTTCTTACGAGCTTTCTTCTGTCCAAACTTCTTACGCTCTACCATTCTTGGGTCTCTGGTCATTAAACCTTCTGGCTTTAAAACCGCTCTGTTCTCTGCATCCAGTTCTACCATTGCTCTTGCAAGTGCAAGACGAATAGCTTCTGCCTGTCCTGTAATACCACCACCGTAAACATTTGCTCTTACGTCAAAGTTATCGTCATTACCGGTAAGGTTAAGGGCCTGGTTTACTTTGTAAAGTAAAGGACCTGTGGTAAAGTAGTCTTTAAGGTCTTTTTTGTTTACGCTAAATTTTCCGCTTCCTTCAGAAACATAAACACGCGCAACCGCCGTTTTTCTACGGCCAATTTTGTGAATAACCTCCATTACTTAAGATCGTTTAAGTTAATAGTTTTAGGCTTTTGTGCAGTGTGATCGTGTTCTGATCCTGCGTAAACCTTTAAATTTCTAAATAGGTCTGCTCCAAGTTTGTTCTTTGGTAACATTCCTTTTACTGATTTTTCGATAAGTCTCTCTGGATTCTTTTCGAATAATTCAGCTGCTGTTAGACTTTTTTGTCCACCCGGGTAGCCGGTGTGACGAATGTATTCTTTCGAATCCCATTTCTTACCGGTTAAGTTGATCTTTTCTGCATTGGTAACGATTACGTTATCACCACAATCAACGTGCGGGGTGAAGTTAGGTTTGTGCTTACCTCTTAGTAGCTTGGCTACTTTAGAAGCTAGTCGGCCCAACGTCTGTCCTTCAGCATCTACGTGTACCCATTCTTTGGTCACGGTAGCCTTGTTGGCTGATACTGTTTTGTAGCTTAATGTGTCCACACTAATTAAATTTACTTATTATTAAACATTCCATTCCCATTCCCAGCATAAATCATGTCGGGAAATCGGGGTGCAAATGTACAATTATAAATTCATATAGCAAATCCGAAATTAATTAATTTATTTTGAGGGATATAGCTGCGGAACATAATTTCATAAATGAATAAAATCTTTTCAATTTTAGGTTATAAGTTTCCCTTTGCGGCTTATTTCCTACCTATTCCTATTATCTTAAATCGATAAAACGCACATAATGAATGTTAAACGGTAATTTTTATGTTAATAAAGTCATAAAAATCTTTAAATACTCCTTAGCTTTGTCCTCTCAAATTGATTTAGCTATGAAAAACCTACTTAGATTAAAAAGCCTCTTTATATTAGGAATTATCTTTAGTATAGCATCTTGTGAGCCTAACCAGGATCATGTTGCCGAAACTGAGGTGAATAATTTAAATGCTACTGCTAACATTTCTACAGAAGATCTTGAAGGCGAATGGATACTTTCAGCAATGCAAACAGATACTGTGGTAGATCTTAATAACGATGGAGTGTTTAATTCCAATATTTTATTAGAAACTAATTGTTTCCAGGATATGGGAGTAACTTACAATGCAGATGGAAGTATGACTACTACGAATTCTAAACTTGATTTTAAAGCCGGTGTTAGTAATGATGATTTTAAATGCCTTTCAGGAAGAACAGATACCGGGAGCTGGGATGTTGAAAATGTAAATAACGACGAACGTCTTATTATTACGATGACTATTGATGGAACTACTCGTACCCACAGCAGAATTTTAGAAAGAACTGCCAATACGTTTGCTTTCGAAATCAGCAAATTTGAATCTGAACAATATTATGGAAATCCGGACGGGACGGATGCCGAAGAGGTTACCGTTTTATCTTTAGAATATACAAGAGTGAACTAACCTAACCAATCTTTTTAGTGTTAGATAGAAAAACCTCGCAACCAAAGTTGCGAGGTTTTTTGTTTTACTCGATAATCGAGATTAAATGCTCCGAGGCTTGCCTCGAAATCAAATTATATTTTCCAATTATAATGCTTCGGGAGCTTGCTCTGAAGTTGTTTACTAAAGATTGCTTCATTCGTGCCTCCATGGCAATGACGGAGAAATTCTAATGCGCTTCCAGCCAGTTATTGCCTTCTCCTAATTCTACATCTAAAGGAACTTCCAGTTTGTAGGCGTTCTCCATTTCAAACTGAATCATTTTCTTTACTTCTTCAACTTCGTCTTTATGGGCGTCAAAAACCAATTCATCATGCACCTGGAGTAACATTTTGGTTTTAAACTTGCCTTCTGTAAGTTTTCGGTAAATATTAATCATTGCCAATTTAATAATATCTGCTGCGCTACCCTGTATTGGTGCATTAACCGCGTTCCTTTCTGCAGCGCCACGCACTACGGCATTTTGTGAATTGATATCTTTCAAATATCGCCTTCTGCCTAAAATGGTTTCCACATAACCGTTCTCCCTGGCAAAAGCGACCTGGTCTGCAATGTATCCGGTTAATTTAGGATAGGTTTTATAATAGGTGTCTATAAGTTCTTTTGCTTCGGCACGAGATAAATTGGTCTGATTGCTTAAACCGAAAGCTGAAACGCCATAAATAATTCCAAAGTTCACAGTTTTAGCATTGCTTCTTTGCTCGCGGGTTACTTCATCTATATTTACATTAAAAACCTGGGCGGCGGTAGAAGCGTGAATATCTTTGCCTTCTTTAAAGGCTTTTATCATATTATCTTCTTCGCTAAGCGCCGCGATAATTCGCAATTCAATTTGAGAATAATCGGCAGCGAGTAGAATATGATTTTCGTCCCGCGGAACAAAAGCTTTTCTCACCTGGCGACCACGCTCGGTTCTAATTGGTATATTTTGAAGGTTAGGATTGTTGGAACTCAATCTGCCCGTAGCTGCAATAGTTTGTACATAATCGGTATGAATTCTGCCGGTAGCTTTCTGTACCTGGTTTGGTAAAGAATCTACATAAGTATTTTGGAGTTTTACCAAAGCACGATACATTAAAACATCTTCCACGATCTTATGCTCTTTAACTAAAACCGAGAGTACATCTTCGCTGGTTGAGTATTGTCCTGTTTTGGTCTTTTTGGGTTTCTTAACCAATTCCATTTTTTCAAACAGGATAAGTCCTAATTGTTTTGGGGAGCTGATCTTAAATTCTTCTCCTGCTTCTTTATATATACTTTGTTCCAGTTCCTTAATATCGCTATCCAGAGCATCAGAAAGGGATTTTAGGAAATTTTCGTCTAATTTTATGCCTTCCAGTTCCATTGCGGCAAGCACTCTAACCAGCGGAATTTCAATTTCATCAAAAAGCTTTCGGGTTTCTGCTTCTTTTAATTCCTGCTCAAAGAATTTTTTAAGCTGAAGGGTGACATCGGCATCTTCAACGCCATATTCGGTCTGCTCTTCAACCGGAACCTCTCGCATCGACTTTTGATTCTTTCCTTTTTTTCCTATTAATTCTGAAATAGGTTGCGGGGTATAATTAAGGTAAGTTTCGGCAAGTATATCCATATTATGACGCATATCTGGATTGATCAGGTAATGCGCGATCATGGTATCGAAAAGCTTTCCTTTTATTTTAATATTATATTTAGCTAAAACCTTAATATCATATTTAAGGTTCTGACCAATTTTTTCAATCTTTTCATCTTCAAAAAACGGTCTTAGCTCCTCAATAAGTTGCTGTGCTTCATCACGCTGTTCAGGAAAAGCCAGGTAAAAACCTTTTCCGGTTTCCCAGGAAAAAGCGATTCCAACCAGTTCTGCTTCCAGGGCGTTTAAGCTTGTTGTCTCGGTATCAACACAAACGCTTTTTTGTTTCATTAAATTCTTAAGAAACACTTCCCTGGCCATTTTAGTATTCAGGCTCTGGTATACGTGCGGAGTATCTTTTAAGGATTTCCTTCCGCCTGTGCTAGCTTCAATTTTTTCTGAATTATCACCGCCAAACAAAGAAAACTGTCCTTCCCCGGCTGTATTGGAAACTTTTTTGGCTGATGGAGAATTAGTGACCTGAGTTTGTTGTTGGTCTTCTTCGCCGCTAAATAATTTTATAAATTGGTCTTTAAGTCTTCTAAACTCAAGTTCATCAAAAATCTCCTGAACCTTCTCGGCATCTGGTTGAGAGAGTTCGTAATCTTCAGCGTGAAATTTCACATCACAATCGGTAAGAATGGCCGCGAGCTTTTTAGAAAGAATTCCCTGCTCGGCGTGGCTTTCTACCTTTTCCTTCATTTTTCCCTTTAACTGGTCGGTATTGGCCAGTAATTCTTCCATACTTCCAAATTGCTTCAGGAATTTTTTAGCGGTTTTTTCACCTACACCGGGAAGTCCGGGGATATTATCTACGGCGTCGCCCATCATTCCCAGGAAATCTATCACCTGCTCGGGACGTTCTACTCCAAATTTCTTCTGAACTTCAGGAATACCCCAAATTTCAATTCCGTTACCCATTCTGGCCGGGCGGTACATAAAAATATTTTCGGTTACCAATTGGGCAAAATCCTTATCCGGGGTTACCATAAAAACCTGGTAGTTTTCTTTCTCGGCTTGTTGGGCAAGGGTGCCAATAATATCATCGGCTTCACATCCGGGTAGTACAACTACGGGAATATGCATAGCATTTAAGATATCCTGAATAATAGGAATTGCATCTTTTATAGGTTCCGGGGTAGCATCGCGATTAGCTTTGTATTCAGCGAACATTTCTGTTCTTACCTGGCTGCCTTCTTTATCGAAACAAACGGCAAGATGATCTGGTTTTTCACGTCTAATTACATCGAAAAGGGAATTCATAAAACCCATTATCGCTGAAGTGTCAAAACCTTTAGAATTAATCCTGGGGTTTTTAATAAAAGCGTAATAACCTCTAAAAATCAGGGCATAGGCATCAACAAGAAACAGGCGTTTTTGAGCAGACATATATTTTGGAATATTATTTTTTCTGAATATCCCAAAACTACAAAGATATTATCATACAGGCTTTAGGCGTTCTTAAAAACTTGTCTATTAAAAAATCTAAGCAATTAAGAGAATTAGGCTGCTGCTACTTTTCTTCTTTTATTGCTGTATGCATAATAAAATATGTAAGCGTAGCAAGCCATTACCAGAATCAACGCTACATTAAAATTGAATGAATCGGTTAAGTATCCATATGCCGGCGGAATTATTGCACCACCTACAATCATAGTACATAATACTCCAGATCCTTGCGCTTTATCATCGCCTAATCCGTCTAAAGCAAGGCTAAAAATTGTGGGGAACATAATGGAGTTAAACAATCCTACCGCGATAATGGTCCACATAGCAGCCAGGCCAACCGAGAAATTTGAGATTAAGATCATACCAATCGCACCGATGGCAAAAATGCTTAAGATTTTTGCAGGATTAAAAATTGAGGTGAGGTAAGAACCAATAAATCTCCCAATCATTGCTCCTGTCCAGTAGAAGGTCACGAAAACTCCCACTACGGCCATATCGCTGGAAGCTGAAACACCTGTGGTCAAGATCCATTCGGCAATGGTTCGCATAAAGGAAGTTTCCCTTACCGTAGCGGCAAGATCAAGGCTCAAGAAATAATTCACCATATAACTTCCCAGTGCAACTTCAGCTCCCACATAGCAAAATAAACCAATGGCGCCTAGAATAAGATTTCTATTTTTTAAGACTTTTCGATAGTCATTGGAGGCCTCTTTGTCACCAACTTTTGGAAGTTTTACAAAAAAGAAAACCAGAGCGATTATAACTATAAAAGCTGCAATCCCTAGAAATGGGGTTTGCACTGCTGCAGCCTCAGCTACTAAATAACTTTCCTGAGCAGGAGTATCCAGAGCTTCAATTTCAGCGCTTGTTTTTACTTTATCCTGAAGAATAAAAAGTGCGCCTAAAGCCGGTGCAATAGCGGTTCCGAGGGAATTAAAAGCCTGTGAAAGGTTCAATCTACTGGAAGCGGTTTTTTCAGGACCAAGAATGGTTACATATGGGTTGGCAGCTACCTGAAGAATAGTGATCCCGGCAGCAAGCGTAAAATAACCTAACATGAAAATTCCGAAGACGCGATAGGAAGCAGCGGGATAGAAAAGGAGACAACCCAGTGCCATTGTACCTAAACCAAGAATAATTCCTCGTTTATATCCAATTTTTGATAAAATATAGCCTGCCGGAATGGAGAGTAAGAAATAGGCCCCAAAAAAGGCGAATTGCACCATCCCTGCCTGGAAATATGAAAGCGTGAAAACCTCTCGAAGTCTTGGAATAAGTGAATCTACAAGAACGGTGATAAATCCCCAAAGGAAGAAAAGTATGGTTACAAAGATAAATGCGGTGCGATAAGATTTTTTCTGTTCCATTTACAAATAAGATTGACTGGGGTTGTTGGTGTTTTTGTTGTCTTGGTATTTAGCATACGAAAAGCCTTCGTGAATGCAATATGAACCTATTTCCCCATTTTTATTTAAAGCTATAAATGCAGCTTGAAAATCTTTGTAATTCGGGTTTTGTTTAATAATTCGCTGCACGGCAATTTCACAGGCTTCCTGCGGGCTTTTACCCTGGCGCATTAATTCTACGATAAGAAAACTGCTTACACTCTTCATAATTGCTTCGCCCATTCCGGTAGCAACTGCGCCCCCAATTTCATTGTCAAGATACAGGCCGGCACCTATAATAGGAGAATCCCCAACCCGGCCATTCATCTTATATGCCAGGCCAGATGTAGTGCAAGCGCCAGCAATATCACCTTTTTCGTCAAGGCAAAGCATCCCAATGGTATCGTGATTCTCAATATTGATGATAGGTTTATATTCTTTTTTCTCCAGCCATTTTTTCCAGTTTTCTTCAGATTCTTTAGTCAGTAAATTTTTCCGCTTAAATCCCTGCTGAATAGCAAACTGCAAAGCGCCTTCTCCGGCTAACATTACGTGCGGGGTTTCTTCCATAACCTTCCTGGCTACCGAAACCGGGTGCTCAATTTCTTTTAAATAAACTACGCTGCCACAGTCTCCTGAAGGTGACATTATGCAGGCATCTAAAGTGACGTTACCCTCCTTGTCTGGTGCGCCGCCATTTCCTACGGTAGTATTTTTTAGATTGGCTTCCTCAACTCTTACACCTTGTTCGGCTGCATCTAAGGCTGAAGCTCCTTTGTAAAGAAGCTCACCGGCAGTTTTGCTGGCTTCGTGAAAATTCCAGGTGGCCACACAAATAGGAGTGGGTTTTTCCTGTTTTTTAAAGGTGGAAGCATTTAAATTATGGGTAACAGGTAATAGGCTAAGGCCGGCACCAGAGATCCCGGCAGCTTTTATAAAATTCCTTCGTTTCATCACTAGATTGATTATAATTGAAAAGCCCTGAAAAATACTTCTTATTGAGAGTATAGTCAAATTTTATAGCTAAACAACATTTCTGGCACTATTTAGGTTCAGATTATTTCAGGGTTTAGGCTTGTGACAGGCGTTAAATTAAACCTAAACCAAATTTATAAAGTGATGATTAAAAGTATATTCGCAAAAATTTAGGATTGCTCATGCGTTGGATAATTTTCATAGTTTTTTTCTTATTAATTGAGATTTATGCCTACCAGGCATTAAAAACCATAACCCGAAATTACTGGGTGGTAATCCTGTATTTTGTGGTTACCCTTGCGGTATTTACTAACTTTCTTTATCAATGGTTAACACCGGTGGAAGGGAGCGTTCTCACAGGGGCACGAGGCTACGCTTTTGGCTTTTTACTTTCGGTAATGCTTTTTAAACTTATTCTAACCTTAATAATGTTTGGGGAAGATATTTTTAGATTGGGAGCCGGTGGATTTGAGAAATTATTTTCTGCAAAAGGAGATTTTTCACTGCCATCCAGGAGAAAATTTTTAAGTCAGTTAGCCATGGGAATAGCTGCCATTCCACTAGCTTCGGTTTTATATGGAATGTACCAGGGCAGGTATAATTTCAGGGTACTTAATTATACACTTTATTTTGATGATCTACCTGAAGCTTTTGATGGTTACCGGCTAGCGCAAATTAGTGACATTCATAGCGGAAGTTTTGATAATGAAAAAAAGATAAAATACGGGGTAGATCTTCTAAATGAACAGGAAACCGATATGGTGGTTTTTACTGGAGATTTGGTGAATAACGAAGCTTCAGAAATGGAACCCTGGAAGGAATTATTTGGGCAAATAAAGGCTAAAGACGGTGTTTATTCTATCCTTGGAAATCACGATTATGGAGATTATAAAAGCTGGAGTTCTCCTGAAGCGAAAAAACAAAATTTAGACACCCTAAAAGATACTCACGCCATAATGGGCTGGAAGCTTTTGCTAAATGAGCACAAACTTATTGAGCGCAATGGAGAAAAGATCGCTTTAGTAGGAGTGGAAAATTGGGGTGCCGGCGGATTTAAAAAAGATGGAGACCTCGATAAAGCAGGAGCAGGTTTAAACGAAAAAGATTTTAAAGTATTACTGAGTCACGATCCTTCTTACTGGCAGGAAAAGATTAAAAATGATAAAAAGAATTATCATTTAACGCTTAGCGGGCATACCCACGGAATGCAGTTTGGGATTGAAATTCCCGGTTGGTTCAAGTGGAGTCCAGTGCAGTACCGTTACCAAAATTGGGCTGGAATATATGAGGAATTTGGTCGTTATATTAATGTAAATCGCGGCTTTGGTTATTTGGCTTTTCCCGGAAGAGTGGGAATTTGGCCAGAAATAAGCGTAATTGAACTCAAAAAAGGCCTAAAACCTGCATAATCTGCAGAATTTACTATATTTGAGTTAGTGATTTCTCCGGAAAATTAACCAGGTGAGTTTAGAGATTATTAACCTCGTTTTAAAAAATGAAATTGAGGGTGAAATTTAATTTAAAGAAAAAGCTACATGTCAAAATTTGGTGAACTAATAGATCTCAATATTCCGGTGTTGTTGGATTTTTATACCGAATGGAACGAGGATTCGAAAACTATGAACCCGGTTTTGCGGGAAGTTGCCGCCTCCATGGGTAACAAGGTGAAGGTGATAAAAATAGATGTAGATAAAAATTCTCAGCTCGCAGAAGCGCTTAGGGTAAAGACTTTACCTACGCTTATGATCTATAAATCTGGGGAGATGAAGTGGCGCCAAAGCGGTGAGCAGGATGCTGCAACTCTTGTAGGTATTCTTAAAGAGTATGTTTAAAGAGCTTTAAAATCAAAGCCTTTTTCGGCGTAATAATCCAATACTTTTGGTAGCGTAAATTTTAGACTTTCTGAAGCTTTAATACTGTCGTGAAAAACAATAGTGCTTCCTGCTGAAGCATTTTTCAGCACATTGCTTAAACATTTATCTTTAGATATCCTGGTATCAAAATCTCCACTTATTACGTCCCACATCACTATTGTGTAATTCTGCTTTACAAGTTTTGCAGCCTGTGAGTTTTTAATCTTTCCGAAAGGAGGTCTAAAGAGTTTGGTTTTTTGAGGACTAAATTTTTCAATTTCTTTTTCTGCTAAAAGCGTGTTTTCAATATATTTTTCTTCGGAAGTTTTCCACCCGTTTAAATGATTAAATGTGTGGTTGGCTACCTTATGTTTTTCTTTTATTATTTGCTGAAATACTTCGGGATGTTTTCTAATATTATCTCCTATACAAAAGAAAGTGGCTTTTGCATTATACTGTTTTAAAATATCTAAAACCCAGGGCGTGATCTCAGGAATTGGGCCATCATCAAAGGTGAGATAAATGGTTTTTTCGGCTTTAATTTTGGTGATTCTATTTGGGTAGAGTTTTTTTAGAAGAAGAGGATATTTGATGAAAAACGGGTTCATATTCAGGCACCAGGTTTTATAACAGTGGGTTCAAGATACAGTTTTAAACTAAAAAACCTGTAAAGCGATATGGCCTTACAGGTTTGTTTTTACAATTCTAATAGTTTTTATTCCGAAGAATCTATTCTAAGTGAATTATTTCCTCCATTTAATTCGGAATTCATTCCTTCTTCAATGAGTGTTTCTTCTGGATCTGCAGGAGTTATTTCTTCTTCTTCTTCTCCATAAAAATGGCGAAACATTTCCAGGTGTTCATTAAACTCATCGGCTTTTTCTTCTAGAATTTCTTCATCCTGATGCACTACAAGTAAATCTACCAGAGCTCTATAGCGTTCAATATTAGATACAATTTCGTTAAAATAACGGTATTGCCTATCTATATCCCAGCTGCTATAATACTCTAAATTTTCTTTATAATGCGTGGCGATCTTCTCCCAGATTTCCCGGGCTTTTTCGGGTTCACCAACTTCATAATAACCGGTAACATAAGGCTCCAGTAAAGCGTAGTAATTATAATGTTCTACCGGCATATTCTCCATTGCTAGATCAAGTACTTTTTTAGCTCGCGTGGTATCTTGCTCGTTTAACAGGTTTTCTACCAGCCTGGCCAGGTTACTCCTGTAGGTAATAGAATTTCTGCGAGTTTCAGGATCATGGTAAATATCGTCTGATCCCATATTACCCCAATCCCAGTTCATCACAATATCATACATTTTATCGGTATTGATACGTCCCATATCGTAAGGATTTCTAGGATCTACCGGAGTTTTTATTGGTACTAATTTATAAGCAACTCCTTCTAACTGAAGATATTCTTTCATCCAGAGATAGTCTTCGTCTTTAAAGCTTCCGCCGGAGAAATAAATTGGCCTTTCCCAATTATTGTTAGCAAGAATATCCAGCATCATCAAGGTGTTTTTGTAAATAACCTGGGTGTCGAGGTTAATAGCAATTTCATCTACAATTTGATCTGCAAAACGTTCATCTACAATTCCATTTTCCAAAACAGTTTCTTTATCTACCGGAATACTTACATTTTTTGTAGGGAAAGTATTTATCATCTGTCCGCTTTGTAACTCGGCTTGAGTTCTTGGATCATCATTCTGAATATAATTTAACCAGGTTTTAAGCGGAATGGTATCCTTAGTCACCTCTTTAGCAAACACAGCATCATTAACACCGTTGTAATCTTCATTTTCAAACTGTGAAGGAATTGGATCACTCTCAAATGCTTTTCGCTTCATTTGGTCTATGTACCAATCTGTAGCAAAAAGACTGGTATTTACAATCCTCACATCGGTGCGGTAGCGCTCAATTTGCTGTACATACCATAGCGCAAAAGTATCATTATCACCAATGGTGAAAATTATACCATTTTCATCTATAGAATCCAGGTACATTTTAGCCATAGTAAGTGTAGTATCTCTACCGCTACGGTCATGATCGTCCCAATTTTCGGAAGCTAAAAGCACCGGCACCGCAAGTATTGAAGCAGCAATTACAATTGGCGCCGCAAGCTTTGGTTTTAGGAATTTCTTAGCCCAATCAAAGAGGGCATAGGCTCCGAAACCAATCCAAATCGCAAAAACGTAGAAGGAACCTACCAGGGCATAATCACGCTCACGTGGCTCAAAAGGTCTTTCGTTAAGGTATATTTTTAGAGCGATTCCTGTAAAAAGGAAAAACACGAGTAATACCCAGAAATTATTTTTATCTCGTTTAAACTGAAAAACGAGTCCTATTAAACCTAAAATTAGGGGTAAGAAATAATAAGTATTTCTCGCTTTATTATTTTTAACATCGCTGGGAAGATTGTCCTGAGGGCCAACATGCATCTCGTCTATAAAATCGATACCGCTGATCCAATTCCCGTTCATATCGGTATATTTCCCCTGGTTGTCGTCCTGGCGTCCAACAAAATTCCACATAAAATAACGCCAGTACATATACCCGATCTGGTATTCTAATAAATAGCCAATATTAGAAGCAAAAGATGGTTTTTCTACGTTCAGATATTCCCCAAATTGCCGTAAGAAATTATGGTAATCGCTATTATCCAGTTCTCCCTGCGCATAACGGTTTTGGAATTCGTTTACTGCGCTAACCAGCCTTTCTTCTCCCTGGTATTCCTGTTTTATGGTAAAATCCAGCGGACCGGTAAAATCCATATAGTTTGCCGCGTGTTGCGAACTCCACATTCTTGGTAAGAATGCTTTATGGGAGTCATCCAGGTTTTGCCTGGCATTCTTATAATCGTTTACAATAATATATTTTCCTGCTTCTTCGTCCTTTTCGTATTTCGGTTTGGCATCAGAGTAAGGATTGTCTTCATCTAAACCTGCATACATTTCTGAAAACTGCGGGCCGTAAAATAAATGTGTTTCCCCGTATTGTTCCCGATTGTAATAGGCTAGTAATTCACGAGCATTGTCGGGGCTGTTTTCATTAATAACTGTAGGGGCGTTAGATCTTATAGGAAGCATTACCCAACTTGAAAATCCTATTAGAATAAATAGAATGCAAAGAAATAAGGTGTTTAGCTGAAAATAATTTTTCTTTCGGGTATAATTAATTCCGAAGTAAAAGATGGCCACAATCACTAAAAGCGCGATCACGGTACCGGTGTTAAACGGTAGGCCAAGCGAATTAGTAAAGAACAATTCTGAAGCGGCAAAGAAAGTAAGCGTGTAAGGCAGAAGTAGTTTAAAGATGAACATCAAAACTGCCACTACTACGATATTCGCTATAATAAAATTCTTAACCGTAACTTTTTTATAATTTTTGAAGAAGTATAAAAAGCCGATAGCTGGAATAGTAAGCAGTCCCAAAAAGTGGACTCCAAAAGACAAGCCTACGACCAATGAGATTAGAATTAGCCATCGGTTTCCACGAGGTTTAAACATATCGCGTTCCCAAAGCAACCCTAAATAGAAGAGTAGGGCCATAAGGCAGGCCGCCATAGCATAAACTTCAGCCTCTACGGCGCTAAACCAAAAACTATCGGTATAGGTAAACGCTAAAGATCCAACAAGAGCGCTACCCAGAACAGCCATTTTATTGGCGGGTTTAAGTTTTTCTACGGGTCCTGCGATCTTTAAAACCAGTAAACTTATAGACCAGAACATGAAAAGTACGGCAAAAGCACTGGCGGCCCCAGACATAAAGTTTACCATTAGCGCAACCTGCGAATTATCTGGTGCGAAGGTGGAAAAGAATGCGCCCAGCATCTGGTATAAAGGCGCTCCCGGAGGGTGGCCTACTTCAAGATTTGCGGAAGTTGCAATATATTCTCCTGCATCCCAAAAGCTTGCTGTTGGTTCCAGGGTTAGGGTGTAAGTAGTAAGTGCAATTAAAAATACCAGCCATCCTAATATTTTATTCCACTTCCTGAAGCTAAAATCTGTCATTTTTGAGTAAAATTGAATCTTATGTGGCGAATTTAATAATAAAAATAAGAATGTTTTACTAACGGACTTTAAAACGAAATATTTTCTGAAAAGACTGAAAATAAAGCTGTTTTACAAACTTTGTTTTTCGAGAATTTGAAGCAAAATTTAGCCGGGAAAAAAATACTCTTCATTTTTTAAAGAAAAAGTTTGCGCAATAGAAACTTTGTTTTAAATTTGCATCCGCATTACAGCAATGGCCTATGGTGTAACTGGCAACACGTCTGGTTTTGGTCCAGAAGAGTCTAGGTTCGAGCCCTAGTAGGCCAACAAAAATTAACCGAATTCTGAAAAGAGTTCGGTTTTTTTGTTTTTGTAATAATTTGCCCGGAACCTATTTTAAAAAAGTGCGTCACTGCGAGGAGGCGTTAGCCGAGGTGGCAATCCATCATTAAGCTTTATTCTTTCGTTAAGACTAACAGAAAAATTCAACTAAAGATTAAATCCTACCCCAATTTGTAATTGTGAAGTGTATTCTTTGGTATTTAACGGAGTTTTACTGTCAAAATAATAATCGTAGATCATAAAAACCTTAAACCAGCTTGCCAGGGGAATATCCAGCCTGAATTGTTCCAAAATTCTGTAATCTTCCAAATTTCTGTAAAGTGGCTGATAGTAAACGGTATTGGTGATAGAAAATCTATTAGATTTTGAGAGATACGAAATTGATAAGTAGGTGCTATTTCTATGATTGTAATTTGTTGAGCCGGCTCTGTCGCTATATTCTACCTCGTACAAATAGCTATTTCCCAAATAACCTGTAAAATATTCCCGGTCCATCCATTTCATCCTTAAACCGGCTCCAACCAGATTTCTTTGTTCTACCACCAAAAGCTGATTGTATTGTCCCTGTAGAAAAGCTTCCAGCCTCAATAGGTTACTGAACTTGTAATTGAATCTTGTATGTAGAAACCAGGAGTTCTGCAAATTTCCTTCTTCAGCATCTATTAATTTGTAATTCCCTAAAAAGAGATAGATTTTCTTTAAATCTTTAGATTTTAATTGCGTGGTAAGCGTTCCGTTTAGTTGATTCACCGCCAGCCCATCATTATTAGAATGGTTAAACGCAAAATCGGCATTCAATACAAAACGGGAAGAATCGGTTTGAAGTCTTTTAGTTTCTATGTTTACCAACTGGGCGTTTGCAAATATTGGGCAGAGTAAAAGGAGAAAAAGGAATCTTTTGAACATTAGGTTTATTTGGTGTTCAAAGATAAAAACTAAGACTATATGTAAAAAGACAGATTTCTAAATCCTTAATTTTAGCTGAATTGTAAAAATACCAGCTGTTTCTTCTAGTTTCTTAAAAAAATTAAAATCTTGTTTTCTTAATAATTCGTTCAACACTTTGTAATTTAGTTTCCATAAATCCTAACCAATAAATTGTGGCTTTAGAATTTTTTAAAGAAAACGAACAAGTATTTAATCTTTTATTCGAAGCGGCTTCAGAAGGGGTTGTGGTAGTAGATAGTCAACAAATAATCGTTACCGCAAACAAGGCTGCCCTGGAGATGTTCGGGTACCAAAAAGAAGAGCTTGTAGGAGCAAACCTCAACATCCTTATTCCTAAACAATATAAAGCCAACCATCATGAACATTTTGATAAGTTCATGGAGCATAGCGAAAAGAGGCAGATGGGTCACGGAAGGGATCTTTTTGGAGTGAAAAAGAACGGAACTCAATTTCCTGTTGAAGCAGGATTGAATCCGTTTAAGGTAGACGGGGAGCGCTTTGTAATGTCTTTAATCGTAGATATTACGATTAGAAAAGAAAATCAGCGTCAAATTAGAGAATTGAATGCTGAACTGGAGGATAAAATTAAAATAAGAACCCGGGAACTTAGCAAGACGGTTGATGACCTGGAGAAGGAAATTTCAAAAAGGAAAGAGGCTGAAAAACGAATTAAACTGGCCTTAAAACAGGAAAAAGAACTCAATGAATTAAAAACGAAATTCCTCTCCCTGGTTTCACACGAATTTAAAACCCCGCTAAGCGGAATACTTACTTCGGCCACTTTAGCCGAAAAATATACCCAAACCGAACAGCAGGAAAAACGTACCAAGCACCTTACCACAATCAAAAACAAGGTGCATTATCTCAATAATATTCTGAACGATTTCCTTTCGCTGGAACGCCTGGAATCTGGCAATGTAAATTATAAATACACGGCATTTAGTCTTAATAAATTAGTGAACGAGGTAATTTACAATGCCAATGTAACGCTTAAATATGGCCAGGAAATAGAGTATGATAATGATATGGAAGATGTTACCCTGTATCAGGATGAAAAGATACTGGAACTTATTCTTTCAAATTTAATTGGGAATTCCATTAAATATTCTCCGGAAGATTCCACGATATTTTTTAGAATATTTCCGAAGGATAAAAAGATTATTTTTGAAGTAGAGGACGAAGGAATGGGAATTCCGCAGAAAGACCAGAAGCATATCTTTGAGCGTTATTTTAGGGCAGAAAATGCCCTGCTAAACCAGGGAACTGGGATTGGACTCAATATTGTAAAGGTGCACGTAGAAAATATGGGCGGCACCATATTTTTTGAAAGTGTAGAAAATAAAGGCACTAAATTTACCGTAACATTACCTAACCAAAATAGATAGTCGCCAGTTTATATTGGTGAGCATTGAAAATAGTTTGAAATGAGGAAAATACTTTTAATTGAAGACGATGTAACCGTTAGGGAGAATACAGCTGAATTGCTTGAGCTCTCAAATTATGAAGTAGTAACCGCGCCCGATGGAAAAAAAGGCGTAGATAAAGCCAAAGAAGAAATTCCAGATATTATTGTTTGCGATATCATGATGCCAGAGCTAGATGGCTACGATGTGCTCACAAGGTTATCTGAAGACTCAACCACTAAAGGAATTCCTTTTATTTTTCTTTCAGCAAAAACCGAGCATAAAGATGTAAGAAGAGGGATGGATCTTGGGGCAGACGATTACCTAACCAAACCTTTTGAAGAAGAAGATCTTTTAAGTGCTATTGAAAGCAGGTTGGCGAAGGTGGAAATTATCCAGGCACAGAAAAATGAAGATGATGGAGAATCTGTGCAGAATTTGTCTGCTTTTAGGGAAATGATGAAGAACCGGGAACAAATACAGTTTAAAGCCGGGGAGAATATTTATAAAGAAGGGAAATCTTCGCTTCATTTTTATATGGTAGGCCGCGGCGTTGTAAAAGCTCATAAATTTGATAGCCGAGGGAAAGAAATGATCACTGAATTGTATAAAGAAGATGACTTTTTTGGAAACCTTAGCTTTAATAAGAATACGGCTTACGGGGAGTATGCCACAGCTTTAGAAGACAGTTTGCTTTACGTGGTTTCTAAAGATAATTTGCGTGATATTCTAAAGAACAACAGCAATATTAGCATGGAATTGCTGCAGGAAATGGGCGACCATTTAATGGGTGTAAAAGAGCAATTAATGGAAATTGCCTATGCTTCGGTGAGAAGGAAAACAGCACGTACCATTTTACTGTTTGCTCATAAAATAAAGAAAAACCCTTTGCACAGCATAAGGATCTCCCGGGCCGACCTGGCGGGAGTTGCAGGAATAGCTTCAGAAACCTTAATTAGAACCCTTTCAGATTTTAAAAAAGAAGGACTTATAGAGATTGAAGGGCGAAATGTTAAGCTCTTAGACGCCGAAAAACTGGAGCGTATTAGTTAATTTTTCGAAGACCTGACGGGAATCATATTTGGGATTGATCTTTCAAACTATTTTTGGCCAAAATTAGCGCTGAAATTTCAAGCCCATGAATGTTTTAATACTTACAGACTTTTCTGCTCAGGCTTATAATGCTGCCAGGTATGCCTTAAACTCTACGTCAGGGCCTTCCAATTTCTATGTGCTCCATGCCTCAAATGGGGAAGCTGCACAAGTGGATGAGGCTCTTTCAGAAATGGTAGGCAAACTTAAGAAGCAACCTGCGGCAAAGGAGCATTGTTTTTCAGCTCTTCCTTTTTCCGATAATCTTATTAACGCCACCCGAAAAGCTGTTATAGAAAAGCGGATTGATCTAATTGTGATGGGAGCTTCAGGAAAAAACACTTCTAATTTTCAGGGGCTTGGAGGTAATACTTGTAATGTGGTGAAGAAAGTGAAATGCCCGGTGTTGGTGGTGCCAAATTGCGATTTTAAGCAGTGGGAACAATTATATCTTCCTTTAGATTTACGTTTTCCGGTAAATACCCAGGCTTTACAGTTACTGCAAAAACTGCCGGTAACAGAAAATGTAGCGCTGAATGTTTGGGAATTCGATCTAAACAATTCGGGAGCAAATATTGAAGATTTTAGATCGGTTAATTATGAGCTGCATCGCCAAACCTTAAAAAAAGAATCAGATTTCCTGGATAAGTTTTGGCCAGAAGCGAATGCTAAAGCCAATCTAATTGTATTTTTTGCCCGTCAACTTCATATTACAGAAAAGCTTTTAAACAGGCTTTCTACAGTAGGAACAAGGAAGCAAAACCTTCCTGTGCTAATACTTCACGGATAATCTTCTAAATTTTGGTTAAAGTTTACTCTTTTCCTATTAAAATCTATCCTTTAAGCGCTTGTGTTTTTGCTAAATATAGCAGAAAACCCTATGTTTAGGGTTCAATCTAAAGAGGGTATCTGAAAGGTTTTATTTCTGTCAAGCTGAACTTGTTTCAGCTTCTAACATGTTTTGAACAATAACAACTTAGATTCTGAAATATCCCGATGTTTCGGGACAGAATGACGATTTCATTTTTTTTCAGACAGCTTTTTTATTTATAAGAAAATAATAAATTTTAAAAAAGAAATTATGAATAAAGACGAAGTATTAAATAGATTAAAAGAAGGCAATAAGCGTTTTACTGAAGATAAAAAGGAAGGAAAATTACAGGATAAATCCCGAAGAGAAGAATTAACCGGCGGGCAGTCACCTTACGCCATTGTATTGAGCTGTGCCGATAGCCGTGTAGTGCCAGAACTTGCTTTTGATACCGGCCTTGGAGAATTATTTACTGTGCGTGTAGCCGGAAATATTGCAAATAGCTCTTCTATTGCCAGTATGGAATATGCGGTAGCAAATTTAGGTACCGAAATTATTGTGGTAATGGGTCACGAAAGCTGTGGTGCTGTTACTGCTGCTATGAAAGGTGGCGATAATGGATATAATTTAAACCACCTTGTTTCTCATATAGCACCTGCAATAGCTGCTTCAGGGAAAGATGCTCCAGTTAATGATGTAGTGAAGAAGAATGCGCAATTAACTGCTGAAGAGCTTAAAACTCGCTCTACGATTATTAAAGATGCAGCCGATAGCGGAAAAGTGAAAATCGTACCGGCTTATTACAATTTAGATTCCGGGAAAGTAGATTTTCTATAAAGAGATATATTCCATAACAAAAGCTCTAATGGTATTAATCTTTAGGGCTTTTTTTGTTCAGTTTAAATGAAAAAAACGTCATCCTGAACTTGTTTCAGGATCTAAGTCGTTTGAATCGAAAGATATTAGAAGCTGAAACCAGTTCAGCTTGACGAAATTAACCTTTTTATATAATCTATTTTCTTGCCTGAAAGATCTTTAAATATAAATGGGAAGACATTTTACGGGCATTGTTTTTAGCCCGGTTGGCTAGTTCGCCCTCAAATAATTCGTCTATGGTTTCAAACCATAGGTTGAGCCATATCCCAAAATGATAGGAAGAGATTTGCTGGTTGTTTTCCTGGTCTACCTTTACATGAACCTTTTGCGGGTTCCCTTTGTACAGAGCCTTAAAAAAGAGGTTACTTTCCCAAAAATCGGTTAACTTCTCGAGATGTGCATCCCAATCCTGTATAACCTCATTAAAAAAATGACCAATTTCAGGGTTTTGCCTTACTTTTTTATAGAACCCGGAAACAAGTAAAAAAACATCTTCCCGGGTTTTAATATCACCTGACATACAAAGGATTTAAAAAATATTTATAAGAATAAAGGTAGCGGAAATAGCAAGGCTTATCAACAATGCATTAAAAACAACTTTCGGTTTAAACTGAGCTAGAATTACAGTGTTGAAACCCATACAGGCTACCACTACAATAAATAGTTGAAACATATCTAAAAAGCTGTGTCCGTTCATTAAAATTAGCATAGCCGCTACAGATCCTAAACAACTGGAAGCTATAATTCCCATTGCTGAATATCCCAAACTCATCTCTTCAAAATCGACTAGTAAATTCTTGTAAAGTTTCATGATTTTTAATTCTGGCGTAAAATTAAAGTGTCAACAGAAGTTTTCTTATGAGTAAAATCATAATGAGCAAAAAAAGCCTGAAGAAAATTGAGTTTCTTCAGGCTTTAAAATCATTAAATAGTTTCTTTATCTAAACTGGGTGTATGATTCCTTTTCCAGTTGTTCCCTATGATCTGGATGTGCTATGGAAATAAGTTCTTTTGCTCTTTGCCTAAGGTTTTTTCCGTAGAGATTTACAACGCCGTATTCTGTAGCTATATAATGCACGTGTGCCCTGGTAGTAGTTACGCCGGCACCTTCCTTTAAAAAAGGGACTATTTTAGAAATCCCGTTTTTAGTAATGGATGGCATAGCGATAATAGGTTTGCCGCCTTCAGAAAGAGCTGCACCTCTTATAAAATCCATTTGGCCACCAACTCCAGAGAATTGATATTTCCCAATGGTATCGGCGCAAACCTGGCCGGTTAGATCTATTTCTATAGCCGAGTTTATTGCGGTGACCTTAGGGTTCCTCCGAATAATTGCGGTATCATTAGTATATGCAGCTTCTTTAAAATGAACTATTGGATTATCGTCTATAAAATCATATAATTCTGGCGAACCTATTGCAAAACAGGTAACCAGTTTTCCGGTTTTTATCTCTTTATTCCTTCCGGTTATTACTCCAGATTTAACAAGGGGTAAAATGCCATCAGAAAACATTTCGGTATGGATTCCCAGGTTTTTATGATTTTTTAAATTGTTTAAAACCACGTTGGGAATTCCGCCAATTCCCATTTGCAGGGTGGCACCGTCTTCAATTAAGCTGGCTACGTGTTTTCCAATTTCCTGTTCAATTTGCGTAGGAGTGGCTATTGAGGTGGCAAAAATAGGTTCATCTACTTCTATGGCCGCATCAATTTGGTTGCTATGAATAATCCCGTCTCCGTGAGTTCTTGGAACTTTTGGGTTTATTTGCGCAATTACTTTTTTCGCTGTTTGAATAGCGGGTAAAGTGATATCTACCGAAGTTCCAAGTGAGCAATAGCCGTGTTTATCTGGTGGTGATACCTGGATGAATGCAACGTCTAATGGGAGAAGATTTCTTCGGAAGAGATTATGTATTTCACTTAAGAAAATGGGGATATAGGCTCCTTTATTAGAATTAACCGCGCTCCTTACATTGCCGGCAACAAAGCAACTATTTATGCTAAAAGCTTTCGAATAAGGTTCTTCGGTATATTTTGCGTTACCTTCCGTATGAATTTGAAGAATTTCTACATCTGCTAACTCATTATAGCGATCGCATAAGGCATCAATTAATTTAATTGGGGTCATTGCTGAACCCTGAATAAAAATACGATTACCGGAATTTACTATAGCAACGGCTTGCTGTGCAGATAATATCTTTGGATTTTTCACAATTCTAAGTTTGAATATTCAGATTAAAATTGATCTCAATCTCTTCATCTAATACAATTAATCCGAAAATTTTACTGGGCGCTTCCAGATTAAAATCTTTAATATTTAGCTGTAGTTTTCCATCAAAACAAAGCTGTTTATCCCGGGTGATCTCCACGGGGAATTGGTAATCTTTATTTATTCCTGCGATATTAAAAGTTAAGGTAACCAGGGCGTTTCCTTCCCGGCTCATATCTATTTCCTTAAGTTTCAATAGAATTTTTGAATGTTCTTCAGTTTTTAGAAGATCATGGAAATCTTTGTTTATTTTTCGGTTTCCGCAGTCAAAATTCACATTTTTTAGGGGTAACACGCTGTTTTTGAAAAGCATGATATTTGCTTTTTCTGAATAATGGACTGTAAAATTTTCATCTTTAAAACGAAGCGTATTAAAGTCACATTCAAAGTCATTGATATTGGTAGTCCCAGAAATACTAAGATTACTGTTGGGTAGAATTGTAATTTCCCTGGTTTCAAAATCAGCTTGTGCTATCCCAGGAATAGCAAGAAATAGTGTGAAGAAAAATAGAAAATAAGTTTTCATACTGATTGAATTAGGGCATTTATATAAATATAAGCAATAGATTTTACTCGATAATCGAGATTGAATGCTCCGAGGCTTTCCTCGAAATCAAATTATATTTTCAATAATCATCTTCCCGAGCTTGCTTCGAAGTAGTTTATTCAAAAATTGCTCCAAACAGAAAATAAAAAGCCCCGGCGAATCTCTTAGAGATAACATCCGGGGCTCAACATTCAACTTAAAAACTAATCGCTGCTTCTAGCGTAATTCCGTTGAATTGACCTCCATTGTTTATGTCTCCTACAGGATAGTCATTGTACTCCTGGTTAACATATTCCAGTTTAGCAAGAATGTTCTTTGTCATAAACCAACCTGCACCTAATTGGAAACGGTTTACGCTAATATCAGTGCTGCTGTCAAGTTCACCGTCTACTGTACTGTAACGACCTCCCAGGTAGAAATCTTCATCTGCACCAAATCTGTAGATAAGTTCACCTGCATAGTGGTTGTATGTTCTTGTATCAGTATCGTTTTTGTCCTGTCCACTAATAGTTTCAATGATTCCGAAGAATTCAAGTCCACCATACTTAATAAATGGGTTGATCATTACAGATGTCATCTCATTGTTGAAAGATGTGTTGATACGTCCGGCTCTAAAACCAGGTCCGTTTCCATCAACATCAGTCATTACGTTGTAGTAACGAGTACCGGCACGGTCACCTGTGTAAAGGTAGTTGCCACGTCCGTAGTTGTGTCCACTATAAAGAAGAGATCCAGTTAATCTAAATCTGAAATCTTCATTAAATTGATTATCATATCCTAATTTTGCAAGGAAAGAAGGATCTGTCTCACCGTCACCAGCAGTAGACTGGTTTAGTTTACCATTTGTAAATCCAACCATACCTAACCAAGGCCCGTTGAACATATATACTTCAGCACCAACTTCGGTAGTGAAACTGTCCATTAAATAGTTTCCTACAAATGGGTTGTGAAGTGAGTGAGCGTTGTCTGTTCTTCTAAAGTGAGCATCACCGTAGTTGTTTTCCATGTGTCCAATCTTGATTCTCATGTGATCCATAAGACCTTCAGCGAATCCTTCATTTATGAAGTCTAATTTATCTATCTGGATATAACCACCTTTTACCCAAGCTTCAGAGTGGTGTTGAGAAGATAGATAAGTTCTTAAGTGCATCCTCACACCGTCATAAAGTAATACATCAAGGTCTAGGTTAGCAGTAGCCAGGTTGAAGTTTCCTTCAAGGTTTTGAAGTTCAGCTGCGTCAGATTCGTGATCTAAAGACTGGAACTGGATGGTAGAAGCACCACCAACTCTTACCTGTACTCCGTCAAATTCAGTTTCAGTATCTTTTTTAGCTTCAAAATCGTTGATACCGCGTTGGTCTCTTTCTCTAAAGTTAGGAAGATCTCTGTCCCATATAGTTTTGTTCTCTACATCCACATCTACGTCTACGTCTTGTGCCTGTGCCTGAAAGCCTGCGGCCATCATT
Organism: Salegentibacter salarius; assembly: GCF_900168265.1. Classification (GTDB taxonomy): domain Bacteria; phylum Bacteroidota; class Bacteroidia; order Flavobacteriales; family Flavobacteriaceae; genus Salegentibacter; species Salegentibacter salarius. Next base: position 54,878 of record NZ_FVZF01000016.1, read on the forward strand.
AGAGCAATTCCGAAATATTTGATTGAATTTTTCATTGTAATAGTTTTTAAATTGAATAGTTATTTAGAAAATGTTGATTTGAATTTAATAGTTAGTTCTTCTCCTGTGGTAATTGTTCCAAACATAGCAGTAGGAGGGTCTACTTTGTAATGAGTCATATTGATATCCTGTTTTCCGTTAATTTCAAGTTTATTTCCATTAAGTTTTACTGTAAATTCTACGGGAACTTGTTTAGAAACTCCTGAGATTTTTAGTGTGGCAAGACCGTTCACTTTATAGGAGTCGCTTCCCTGAGCTTCAATCTTTTTAACTTCGTCCAGTTTAAATTCAATATTTTTATATTCGCTAGTGTTAAGCGCTTTATAAGCATTTTTGTCCATTCCACCTTTTCCGCTATCTAAACTCTCAGCAGGAACGGTAACCTGTAAGCTAGAAATTCCTGTAAGCTTCCCATCTTCGGTAGTGATTGTGGCGCCTCCTTTTTTAGAGTTTGCCTTCATTTCCCAATCGTGGATATTAGAAGTTCCTTCAACAATAATTTCTGAAGAATTATCCATTCTAAAATTTTGGCCAACCATGCTTCCTGCGGTTAGCAGCATAAAAAATACGCCTGTGAGTATTAGTTGATATGATTTTAAAACTTTCATGCTATTAGGTTTTTAAGTTTGGTACAAAGTTGGGGTAGAAATGCAGCAGAATTTATGACGAGAGTCAGGTTTGAGAATATTTCTTACCAGGACTATTTTGGGCCATACTAAAAGGAATTATAGTATTTACAGAGGTTTGTAGCGGCTAAAACGTTTTCGAAATACCAAAATAAAAGAATATTTCTGCTGAAAAAACAGTAAAATAGGCTAGAAATTATATCGAGATAATTCTATTTCTGAAGAAAAAGGGGAATAAAAACTCGCTTTTTAGTAATAAAGCTCGTCGGTTTTTAGGTTTAGGAACCTGGAAGTGGCGAAAAATGTACTTAACCAGGTAATTAATATGCCTAAAAGAAAAATTCCTATAAAAAGCCCTGCAAGTAGTTTTACATCTGAAGTTAGGGCAAGTTGAGGAAAACTATTGTTAAGGTAATAAAGGGCGCCGGCCATTCCAATAAGGGCTATTATGGCTCCAATTATTCCCAGTTTTACACTTTGCCAGATAAATGGCCTGCGAATAAATCCTTTGGTGGCACCCACCATTTGCATGGTTTTTATAATAAATCGTTTGGAATATACAGAAAGCCTAATAGAACTGTTGATAAGCAATACTGCAATAAATGTGAAAACTCCACTGGCAATAAGTACCCAGAAACTGATTTTCTTTACATTTTCGTTTAGAAGTGCGATAAGCGGTTTATCGTAAACCACCTCATCTACAAAATTTTTGGAAGTTAGATCGGCTGCAATTTCATCTACCTGTTCGCCAGAGACAAAATCGGCATTCATATAAACATCTATAGAATTCTGTAAAGGATTATAGCCCAAAAACTCCATAAAATCTTCGCCTATTTCCTTGCTATGCGCCTCGGCTGCTTCTTCTTTAGAAACATAGGTGGTAGATTTGGTATAATCTGCCATCGCCAGGCTTTTCTTGAGTTGTTCTATTTCAACATCTTTGGCGTTATCTTTTAAATATACCGTAAGCGCAATTTGTTCTTTAAAATGGTCGGCCACCTTTTTGGTGTTTAAAACCAGCAATCCCAGCATTCCCAATAAAAAAAGTACTAAAGCAATACTAATCACTACCGAAAAATAAGAAGATACCAGGCGGCGTTTCTGGTATTTTTCAAAGGATGTGCTCATAGGGCGATTTCAGATTTTTTGTAAAAATAAAAAAGATAAGCTTGCAATATCTTTAAAACGTTTAAAGTTTAAAAAAATTAGCGAAGTTTTAAATTTTTTATTCAGGAATAGGAAACTACCATAAGGTATCTGTGAAAAATTATTCGTCAAGCTGAACTTGTTTCAGCTTCTAATATGTTCATTAACTTAGATGCAGAAAAATATTTAGAGTTTAAAGATACTTCTAATTTCATTTTGAAAAGCAGAATACTATGAAAATACTAATCTTCGGAATTGGGGGCGTTGGTGGTTATTTTGGTGGAAAACTTGCCCAGGCTGGATTTAACGTAACCATGATTGCCCGCGGGAAACACCTGGAAGAAATTAAAGAAAACGGACTTGAAGTTGAAAGTATCAATGGTGACTTTACGGTGCAACCAAACCTCGCTACCGATAATTTAGCTGAAGTTCCTACTCCAGATTTGGTGATTTTAGGGGTTAAATCCTGGCAAATCCAGGAAGTAGCAAATAAGTTGAAGCCAATAATTTCGCCCGAAACAATGATTTTACCTTTACAGAATGGCGCCAATAATGTAGAAAAACTTTTGGAAATTCTACCGAAGCGAAACATTTTGGCCGGGCTTTGCCATATTGTAAGTTTTGTAGAAAAGCCCGGAAAGATAAAACACGTTTCTTTTGAACCCAGAATCACTTTCGGGGAAATTGATAATTCTAATTCAGAAAGAATTCAGCGATTAAAAACGGTTTTTGGAAAAGCTGAGATCACTAATTTTAATCCTGAAAATATTCAGCTGGAGATTTGGAAAAAGTTCCTTTTTATTACTACTATTAGTGGCCTTGGTGGGTTAACACGGGTTTCTATAGATAAAATTAGGGAAAGCAAATATTTATATGATCTACTGCTAAAAACCGCTCAGGAAATTAAATTGATAGCTAATGCTAAAGATATTCCGTTAGCCGAAGAACATTTGGAAAAAGCCTTTGAAATTATTCAAAATCAACCACCGGGAACTACTGCTTCTACACAAAGAGATATTATGGCGGGACGGCCTTCAGAATTAGAAAATTTTAACGGCTTTATCGTAAAAGAAGCCGAAAAACTAGGCATTGCAACACCCGTAAATAAAATGATCTACGAGTGTTTACTGCCTATGGAAAAGGAAGCGAGGAATTCTTAATTATTCCTCGTTTGCTCCATTTAAATCTAATATTGAAAAGTTTTCATCTATCATAAGCGTAAGGCATCCATTACTATGCAGCTGTTCCAAAGATTTGGTTTCATTGTCCAATTGAATGTTTTTCACATCAAACGGCAATCCGTGTATCTGTAATTTGAATATTTTGCAATCAGATTCATAAGAGCCTTCTTTATGCTGCTGAATAACTAGCTGATTTTTTCTTCCAGTAAGTTTAAAGCTTCTCAAGCAAAAACGCCCTTTGGTATAGTCGTAACCATCTTGCGCATCTTCGAAAAACTGAGAATCTTCCTTCCCTTTTTTGTAATAAATGTCCAAGGTGATCTCCTCTATCTTTTTTTCTCCTACGTATTGTTGCACCGGATATTTCGGAATAATAGCACCCTCTTTTATAAATACAGGCATACTGTCTATATCGGCATCTACCCAGGTTTCTTTTCCGCCTTTAACCAATTCATCGGTCCAGTAATTATACCATTCCCCTCTTGGAATATACATACGTCTTCCTTTAGCATTAGGCTCTTGAACAGGGCAGGCGAGTATACTATCCCCAAAAATAAATTCGTCTATTCGGTAATGGGTGTTCACGTCTTCCTGGTCAAACATCACCAGAGATTTTATTATAGGCACACCTCTCTCAGTATAATCCCAGAATGCAGTATATAAGTAAGGCAATAGTTGGTAGCGCAATTCAATAAATTTACGCACTATATCGGTGATATCTTCATCAAAAGTCCAGGGTTCCTGGTCGCCGTGATCTCCCGAGGAGTGCACTCTAAAGAATGGGTGAAAAGTTGCTAGCTGAATCCACCTTGCATAAAGTTCGCCGTGGGGCTGTTCAGCAAAACCGCCGATGTCACTTCCGGCAAATGAAAAACCAGACATAGCGAGACGCTGCACCTGCACATTAGCTATCCACAAATGCTCCCAATTCGCAATGTTATCTCCGGTCCAGGTTGAGGTATATCGTTGCGTTCCCGAATAAGCCGCTCTCGTAATTACAAACGGACGTTTAGGATGCGAAAATTTCTTTACGCCATGGTAAGTTGCCCGGGCCATTTGCATCCCGTAAATATTGTGAGCTTTTCTATGGCTGCAGGGATTGCCGTCATAATCGTGTCTCACATCGTGTGGAAACGTCTTATTTGGTACTTCCATCACGGCAGGCTCGTTCATATCGTTCCAGATACCCTTAACGCCAATCTCTTCAATTAGTTCTTTGAATAATCCAGACCACCATTCCCTTACTTGAGGATTGGTGAAATCTGGGAAATAACATTCTCCCGGCCAAACTTTCCCTTTAATATAAGGGCCATCGGCACGCTTACAGAAATAATCGTTCTCCAAGCCTTCTTTGTATACCCAGTATTTTTTATCAATTTTAATCCCCGGATCTATGATCGCTACCGTTTTAAAACCATCTTCTTCAAGTTCCTTAACCATTCGTTTTGGATCTGGGAAATACTCTTTGTTCCAGGTAAAACAGCGAAAACCTTCCATGTAATCAATGTCCAAATAAATAGCGTCACAAGGAATTTGTAATTCCCTGAATTTAGAAGTGATTGCTTTTACCTTGCTTTCAGGGTAATAACTCCATTTACACTGGTGAAAGCCTAAGGCCCAAAGTGGCGGTAGATCTGGTTTTCCGGTAAGATCGGTATAATATTCTACTACATCGGTCATTTTTGGGCCGTAGATAAAATAATAATTCATCTCGCCACCCTGTGCCCAAAAACTGGTTACAAATCTTCTTTCCTGGGCAAAATCAAAATAAGATCTAAAGGTGTTATCAAAGAAAATCCCGTAGGCTTTCTTGTTGTGAAGCCCGGTGTAAAACGGAATGGTTTTGTAAATAGGATCGGTATCTTTTCCGTAGGCATAAGAGTCGGTCACCCAATTTTCGAAGCGTTTCCCTTTTAAATTTAAATGCCCCGGTTTATCACCAAGACCAAAATAACTCTCCCCGTCGTGAGAAACTTTACTCATTTTCACGATATCGCCTCCAAATTCATAACTTTCTTCCCAGTGGAATCCCAGTTCATCCTGGTTTATCAAGCTTCCGTCTGCCTTATCATAGATTTTGATGAGTAAACCTATCCTGGAAATCTCACATATAATTTTAGAAGTGGTAATGCGGTAACAATCTTCTTTTTCTTCAATATCTAACTGGTTATAACCAATACTCGCATATTTGGTGATTGCATAAGAAAAGTCATTCGCAAACATTCCGGTTGTAGAATACCTAAATCGCAGCAAGCCATCTCTAAGAATTGTGATTTGCAGAGCCACATCGTTTTCTGTAGTAAAATAAAGCGTATCCACATCTTTGCGGAAAGAAATTACATTAGATGGAAATGCATTTCCTTTTTGTTCTAACTCGGTATTCGTGATCATATTTTATAATGGATTACTGTAAGGTAAAAAAACAGAATAGTTTGCAAATATAAGTTAGAATTCTCAAAGTATTTATGAGTGTTTATTAACTATATCGTTGTTGTTCATTTAACTAAGTAGAATATTTTAAGGCTACCATTGCTAAAGGCGGGATATCTATTACTGTGGAATAGTTCCTGGAATGCCATTTATGCTCTGTAGTTTTTATGGATTTATTGATGTATGTGCCGGAACCATAAAATTTCTTTTTATCGCTATTGAAAACTTCTTTAAGCACGCCTTTTTTAGGTAAGCCTACTCGATAATTTTCCCGCGGAATTGGGGTTAGATTGCAAACAATAATCAAGTTGTCTTTAGGTTCGTTTCCTTTCCTAATAAAGCTAATAACCGAATTCTCGGCATCATTGTAATCGATCCATTCAAAGCCATCGGGTACAAATTGATTTTCATATAAAGCGGGCTCAGCTCTATAGAATTTATTTAAAGCTTTAATTACCTCCTGAATTCCTTTATGCGGCGCATAATCCAGTAAATGCCAGTCTAAACTATTCTGGAAATTCCATTCTTCACTTTGCCCAAATTCACACCCCTGAAACAGTAATTTGGTGCCCGGGTGGGTAAACATATATCCGTAAAGTAGGCGCAGATTGGCAAAACGCTGCCATTCGTCTCCCGGCATTCTTCCTAAGATAGAATGCTTGCCGTAAACCACTTCATCGTGGGATAAAGGCAGCATAAAATTTTCGGTAAATGTATAAGTAAGGGAAAAAGTAATATTATTTTGGTGATGTTTGCGGTATATAGGTTCTTTAGAGAAATACTGAAGCGTATCGTGCATCCAGCCCATCATCCATTTCATCCCAAAACCAAGTCCGCCTAAAAACACGGGTTTGGAAACTCCACTATAAGCAGTAGATTCTTCGGCAATAGTTTGTACATCGGGAAAAGAAGCGTAAACTTCTTTATTTAATTCTTCTAAAAACGAGATCGCTTCCAGGTTTTTATTTTCTCCATACTCATTGGGATCCCATTCACCTTCTTCTCGTGAATAATCCAGGTAAAGAATGGAGGCTACGGCATCAACCCGTAAGCCGTCAATATGAAATTGTTCTAACCAGTATAAAGCGTTACTAATCAAAAAAGCTCTTACTTCGTTTCGGCTGTAGTTGAAGATCAAACTTTTCCAATCGGGATGATAACCCCTTTTCGGGTCGGGGTGCTCATAAAGATGCGTTCCGTCAAAGTAACCAAGGCCGTGGCTGTCTTCCGGAAAATGTGAAGGCACCCAATCCAGGATCACTCCAATATCATTTTCGTGAAGTTTATCTACTAAAAATTTAAATTCATCTGGATAGCCAAACCGTGAGGTTGGCGCAAAATATCCGGTAATTTGATATCCCCAACTTGGATCGTAAGGGTACTCCATAATAGGCATAAACTCTACGTGAGTAAAGCCCATTTCTTTAACGTAGGAAACTAATTCGGTGGCAAGTTCCCAGTAAGAGAGCGACCTGTTTTCTTCGGTTTTCTTTTTCCAGGAAGATAAATGTACTTCGTAAACCGAATAAGGAGCTTGTAAAGAATTATTCTGTTTGCGTTTTTGCAACCATGATTTATCTTTCCATTTATAATCATCTTCCCAAACTACCGAAGCGGTATTTGGCGGATGTTCGCAGCGCCTCGCATAAGGATCGGCTTTCTCGGTTACAATTTCGTTATGGTTACTATGAATTTTATACTTGTATAAATTCCCTTTTTCAACATTAGGAATAAAACCTTCCCAAATTCCACTGCCATCCCAACGCACATCAAGCAGATGTTCGTCATCTTTCCAGAAATTAAAGTCTCCAATTACCGAAACCTGCTTCGCGCCCGGAGCCCAAACAGCAAAATATGTTCCCTTAACTTTATTTAAAGTAAGTGGATGGGAGCCAAACTTCTCGTAAAGGCGATAATGTTTCCCAGACTTAAATAAATTAATATCGAATTCTGAAAATAAACTGTGCGTTATAACTTCTGCCATATTATCCTATAGTTGTTCCGGGTGGAATTACCGCCTCTTTTTTAAGTACTACAATGCCTTCTTTAATTACATAAGAATCTGTTTCGGTATCTTCTAAATGCGGGCCGCCATTTATAGTAGTATTGTCTCCAATTCTACAGTTTTTATCGATTATGGCGTTTTTTATCGTGCAGTTTTCTCCTATTCCCGTGAGTATTTTAATTTTATTCTTTTCAATTTCTTCTAAAGATTCATAGAAATCGGTTCCCATCATATAGCAATTTTTTATAACTGAACCTTTTCCAATCCTGGACCTGACTCCAATTACCGAAGATTCAATCCTATCGGCGTGAATAATGCAACCTTCAGCAATAACTGCTTTTTTGAGTTTGGTATTGGTGTATTTAGAAGTTGGAAGAATCCTGGCATGGGTATACACCTGGTTTTCCATGTCATAAAGATTGAATTTTGGAATATCTTCGGTTAAACCAATATTTGCTTCAAAGAATGATTCTATATTTCCAATATCTGTCCAGTAACCTTCAAATTGATAACCACAAACTTTTTTATTTCCTATAGCCTGCGGAATGATCTCTTTACCAAAATCTACGGTGTTGGGATCGTCCATTAATTTTTCCAACAATTTTCTATTAAATACATATATTCCCATAGAGCCAAGGTAATTTCTGCCTTCAGCTTCCATTTCGGGGCCTACAGGCGAGGTCCAGTCAGGTAAAAGTTCAGATTTGGGTTTTTCGATGAATGAAGTAATATTATTGTCTTTATCGGTTTTCATGATCCCGAAACTTGGGGCGTCTTTCGCGTTCACAGGCACGGTACCAATGGTAATTTCTGCGCCGCTATCTATGTGCTGTTGAACCATGCGGTTATAATCCATATGGTATAATTGATCTCCTGAAAGAATAAGAAAATAATCGAATTTGTGCTTTTTAAAATGATGCATTCCCTGTCTCACAGCATCTGCAGTTCCCTGGTACCAGGTTTTGTTATTCGGGGTTTGCTCTGCCGCCAGAACATCTACAAAAGCCTCACTAAAAAAGCTAAAGTGAAAGGTATTTTTAATGTGTTTGTTGAGGGAAGCCGAATTGAACTGCGTTAACACATACATTCTTTTCATGTTGGAATTAATGCAGTTGGAAATCGGAATGTCTACCAGCCTGTATTTCCCTGCAATAGGAACGGCAGGCTTAGACCTGCTTTCTGTTAAAGGATGGAGCCTGGTACCCTGACCGCCTCCAAGAATAACCGATAATACTTTGTCGTTTAGCATGATTAATCGCTTTTTAGTGAGTTATACAAATCGATATATTGTTGAGCCGAAACATTCCAGGAATGGTCAATGCCCGTAATATGTTTTCTGGTTTTTTTAAATGCAGGTTTATCATTATAAAATGCTATAGCCCTTTTTAAAGATTGAAGAATATCATCTTCTGAAGCATCCTCGTGTGAAAACCCAAAACCTCCATCTTCAATATTTATAACGGTATCTTTTAAACCACCAATACTTCGCACAACCGGGATGGTCCCGTACCGAAGGGAATATAATTGATTAAGTCCGCAGGGTTCCACGCGGGAAGGCATTAATAAGAAATCTGCGCCCGCATAGATGAGGTGCGAGAGTTTTTCATCATAACCAATAAAAGTGTTATATACGCCCTTATGTTTTTTCTTTAAAGTTTTTAAGCTTTCTTCTACCTCAGGGTTTCCAGAACCTAAAACGAGAATATTGCATTCTTTTTTTGAAAGAATTTCATCAAAAACTTGCGGTAGTAAATCGGCGCCTTTTTCAAAAACCAGTCTTCCAATAAAAGCAAACAAAGGTTTTGAAGCTGAAAAGCCAAATTCTTTACACAGCCATTTTTTATTGGCTGCTTTTCCGGTCTGAATATTTTTTGCTGAATAATTTTTTGCAATAAATTCATCGGTTTCGGGATTCCATACATCAGCGTCAATCCCATTTAGAATTCCAACACATTTTTGATTCTCGTGGCTCAGTAAACTTTCTAAACCATTTGCAGCTTGTTGTAATTCCTCCATATAACTTGGGGAAACCGTAGTTACCCGCCAGGCACATTTTATTCCCGCAGCCAATGGATTTATAACACCGTCCCAATCCAGTAAACCAATATTTGAAATATCAAAAGCAGGAAGGTAATGTACTTTGTCGTGAGCAAACCAACCCTGGTATTGTGCATTGTGAATAGTAAGAATAACAGGGGTTTTATTCAGCGATTCATATTTAAAGCACTCCTGCGCCATAAAAGGGATTAATCCTGTATGATGATCGTGACAATGAATTATGGAAGGTTTGGTTTTTAGGGTCAAAATCCAATCCATTACCGCGATTTGAAAAGCGACAAAACGAGCCGTGTCATCTGCAGAATATACATAATCCTTAAATAAAAGCTCTGGAATATCCACAAACAGGACTTCAATGTCCAAAACCTCCTTTTTTAATTTCAGTATTCGATACGAGAAATTGTCTTCGCCCAGAACCAATTCTGATTCGTAAACACTTTCAAACTTGTGTGAAGCGGTAAATTTATTGTCATAAAATGGCATTACCACCTTAGCGCTAACTCCTGCCTGTTGCTGATATTTTGGTAAAGAACCAACCACATCTCCCAGGCCGCCAACTTTTGCAATAGGGTAACATTCAGCGCTTACGTGTATCACGTTCATATTAAAATCTTTGAAAGATTATTGATTTAATCCGGTTGTTTTTTAGTGATTTTAAGATCAAAAATTTTGAAGGTTTTAAAAATTAAAACCCTATTTATCGTCAAATCCCTATAAATTTAGTAAAATAAAGACACAAAGCCTATGGAAAAAAAGTTATATAATTCTTATGTAAATTGGATTTAAATATGAGATTTCAAATTCAAGGAAGCTTTCGGGCTATAAATCCTTTTTGAGACTATTGGGATTCTGGCGGGTGTCGAATACTGTAACTATCTTGATTTCAGAAGAATTATATCGATAAAAAATTGTGGTTTGTTTTGTAATTACAGCGCGGTGTAAACCGGGTTTATCTTGGGATTCTGGAAATATTTCGGGATGGATTTTTATAATTTTAAGGTTGTGATCTAATTTTCTAAGAAATTCATCTTTCACTTTTTTAGACCAATTTTCCCTCAAATAATCAAAAAGCTTAATAAGCTTTTTCTCAGCAGTTTTTGTGATAATTACCTTTCGGGGCATTATCTGTGCTTTTTAATGAAATTTTCATAAGAAGTTGTTTCCTCCCGGGCTATTTCTTTGTCAGCTTCTTCAATTTCAGCTTTTTCTTCAGATGAAAGTTCGTTCCAAAAATCAGATGGTTTTCTTTCGCTTAGAATTTCACGAATAGATCTAATTAATTCAGGATCATTGGTTTCCATCAATAATTGAGCGAGTGATATTTTTTCTTCCTGTAAATTCATTTAAACATTTTTAGAAGAATACTAAGATAAGAAATTAGCTTTAAAACAATATTTTAATTTTTTCTTCAGATTTCAAATATCCTCCCAATCCATCACACGTAAATTCTCATAAGTGGTTTAAAATTGTAAATTTGCAGGCATTAATATAAAGTCGCGTTGCGCGTAATCAGCAGGTAAGAAAAATAAAACAATGAGTTACAACTTTAACGAAATTGAAGCCAAATGGCAAAAATACTGGGCCGAAAATCAAACTTTTCGCGCCAGCAATTCATCAGATAAACCAAAGTATTACGTGTTGGATATGTTTCCATATCCTTCAGGTGCCGGGCTTCACGTTGGGCACCCACTGGGTTATATTGCCAGCGATATTTATGCTCGCTACAAACGCCATACAGGACATAATGTATTGCACCCTCAGGGTTATGATAGTTTTGGTTTACCGGCCGAGCAGTATGCGATTCAAACCGGGCAACATCCTGCGCTTACCACAGCTAAGAATATTAAAAGATATCGCGAACAGCTCGATAAGATAGGCTTTTCTTTTGATTGGAGCAGGGAAGTGCGCACCAGCGATCCCGAATATTACAAATGGACACAGTGGATATTTATCCAACTTTTTGAGAGTTGGTATGATATGGAAGCTGAAAAATCAAGAGATATTTCAGAGCTTGAAGAAATCTTTTCTGCGGAAGGGAATTCTCGCCTAAATGCCGCTTGTGACGATGAGGTTGAGGAATTCTCAGCTGATGCCTGGAATGCTTTTTCTTCGGAAGAAAAACAAGAAATATTATTAAAATACAGGCTTACCTATTTGGCTGAAACCGAAGTTAACTGGTGCCCGCAACTGGGAACCGTTTTAGCTAACGACGAGATTGTAAACGGCGTTTCAGAACGTGGTGGCTATCCAGTAGTTCGCAAAAAAATGACGCAATGGAGTATGCGAATTTCTGCATTTTCAGAACGTTTGTTACAAGGTTTAGATCAACTGGACTGGACCGAGAGTATAAAGGAAAGTCAGCGTAACTGGATTGGGAAATCGGTTGGGGCACATGTAGATTTCAATGTTCAGGATTCTGATGATAAAATTGGTGTTTTCACCACCAGGCCCGATACCATTTTTGGAGTGACTTTTATGACTTTGGCTCCAGAGCACGAACTGGTTAAAAAGATAACCACGCCTCAGCAAAAAGAAGAAATTGAAGCCTATGTCGCTGCCAGTGCAAAACGCAGCGAGCGTGAACGTATGGCCGATGTAAAAAGCATTACCGGGGTTTTTACCGGCGCTTATGCAGAGCATCCTTTTACCGGAGAATCAATACCTATCTGGATTGGCGATTATGTGCTTGCAGGTTATGGAACCGGTGCGGTAATGGCCGTGCCTTGTGGTGATCAGCGGGATTACGATTTTGCAAGACATTTTGATATTCCGATCAAAAATATCTTTGAAAATGCCGATATTTCTGAAACTGCTTTCTCCGGAAAAGAAGGAACGGTAATCGCAAATTCCGATTTCCTTAGTGGACTCGAATATAAGGAAGCGCTTCAAAAAGTGATTTTAGAACTGGAAAAAACCGGTCACGGTTACGGGAAAACCAATTATAGATTGCGCGATGCGGTTTTTAGTCGCCAGCGTTATTGGGGCGAACCTTTCCCGGTGTATTACGTAAACGGAATGCCGCAAATGATAAATGTGCAAAATTTACCTTTGCATCTTCCAGAGGTTGAAAAATACCTTCCTACTGAAAGCGGCGAACCACCATTAGGAAATGCTACCGATTGGGCCTGGGATACCAAATCCAACGAGGTAGTGAGTAATGAGAAAATTGACGATGAAACAGTTTTTCCATTAGAGCTGAACACCATGCCGGGTTGGGCAGGAAGTTCCTGGTATTTATTCCGCTATATGGATGCCGGAAATACTGAGGAATTCGTTTCTGAAGAAGCTCAAAACTACTGGGAAAACGTAGATCTATATATAGGCGGAAGCGAGCACGCCACCGGCCATTTATTATATTCCCGTTTCTGGACAAAATTTCTTCACGACCGTGGATATCTTTCGGTAGAAGAGCCTTTTAAAAAGCTGATCAACCAGGGAATGATCTTAGGGCAGAGTGCTTTTGTTTATAGATTGGAAGGAGAAAATGTTTTTGTCTCTAAAAATCTGATAGGAGAAAATAATGTTCAGCCAATTCACGCCGATGTTTCTTTAGTAAATCATTCAGATGAACTGGATGTGGAAGGTTTTAAAAAATGGCGTCCTGAGTTTAAGGATGCGAAGTTTTTAACCGAAAAAGGAGGGGCATACATAGTAGGACGCGAAGTCGAAAAAATGTCGAAATCTAAATACAACGTGGTAAACCCCGATGATATTTGTGAAGACTACGGCGCTGATACGCTGAGGATGTACGAGATGTTCCTTGGACCTTTAGAACAGGCGAAACCCTGGAATACTGCAGGAATTACTGGAGTGCATAATTTCCTTAAAAAGCTTTGGAAGTTATATCACAACGGCGAGCAGTTTGAGGTTTCAGATGAAAAAGCTCCAGCCGATTCTTTAAAAAGTCTGCATAAAACCATTAAAAAGGTAACTGAAGATATCGAGGAATTCAGTTTTAATACTTCGGTTTCTACCTTTATGATCTGTGTAAATGAGCTTTCAGCACAAAAATGCAATAGCAGGGAAGTGTTGGAGCCTCTTGTTATTTTGATAGCGCCTTACGCACCACATATTGCCGAGGAATTATGGAGTAAATTAGGAAATTCAGAATCTGTGGTGACAGCAGAATACCCGGTTTTTGAAGAAAAATACCTGGTAGAAAGCACCAAAAACTATCCGGTTTCTTTCAATGGTAAAATGCGTTTTACAATGGAATTGCCATTGGATATGCCAAAAGACGAGATTGAAAAAACCGTAATGGCTGATGAACGTACTCAAAAACAATTAAACGGGCGAGCACCTAAAAAAGTGATTGTTGTGCCGGGTAAGATTGTAAATATTGTAGGTTAAAAAGATTTATAGATTATATAATTTGAAGATTTGAAAATCCGTTTCCTTGGTTTGGGAACGGATTTTTTTATCTGTACTTATCGTCACCCTGAATTTATTTCAGGGTCTAAGTTGTATAATTTAATTACCTTAAAAATCATTATATTTATTTGAAATTGTCTCATTATGAAAAAGCAAGCGATTTTAAAAAAGACAATGCAGGATATTTCCAGACTTCCTGAATGGAGGATTCGGGAAGTATCAGATTTTGTTGAATTCTTGCTACAAAAAAGTGAAGAGAAGGAATTGGTTAATGACCTTCAAAGCAACGCTGCAAAATCTAAATCTTTTCATTTTTTGGAGGAAGAGGAAGAGTTGTATAGTGATGAAGATTTAACTGAAAAATTTTGATCAATAAAGGAGATATTGTGTTGGTTTCTTTTCCTTTTACCAATCTAAAGGGTAGCAAACGAAGACCGGCGGTAATTCTTTATATTGGAAAAATGGATGTTGTTGCAGCTTTTATAACTTCCCGAATCGCTAAAATCTCTTCTTTCGAGTTATTAATAAATCCTTCTGAAACTAATAGATTAAAAAAGCCTTCTCTTATTAAAACTACAAAAATCTGTACGCTAGATAAGAATTTGATTGTTGGTAAATTAGGTGAATTGACTGAAAGGGAAAAAGAGCAATTAAATACAAAATTAAAAGAAGCCTTTGCTTTGTAAAGTGTTGAATTACTGTCCTCTGCCAACTAAAAAACTGGTAACTGTAGTCTACCCCAGATACAACTCCACCAAACCTTCAGGAGTGGTTAAATAGATGGTTTTGTTATCCTTATCTATTTTATCTATAAACTCATCGTTCATTGGGATAAGGATTTGCTTTTCGCCTTTTTGAATTTCAAACAGCGCCTGCGCTGTACTATCGTTTATAGAAGCGATTTTGCCAATATTGCCGTGGGTGGCGTCTATGACGTCAAAACCTATAATTTCGTGAAAATAGAATTGATCGTCTTCCAGTTCCGGAAGCATGGTAAGTGGAAGGTACGTAAGAGCGCCTACAAGGTCTTCGGCGTCTTCCTCGGTCTCAATATCTTCAAATTTAACGCGAAGTAAGGTGCTTTTTTGCAACGAACTACGTTCAATAAAAAATGGAACCAGGTTCTCATTATATTCAATGAGCACTGATTCCATTTCTAAATACATTTCAGGAACATCGGTGTCTAATTTAATAAGCACCTCGCCCTTAAAGCTAAATTTACCAACGATTTTACCTAAAAAGAAACATTCGTCTTTAGTCATCGCCAGTTAAGGTTTTAGCCTTTTTTTTCTTCGGTTTTTGCTTCTTCGGCAGTCTCTTGATCAACTTCCTTTTCCACATTAGCCTCTGGTTCACCTTCTTCGGTTACTGCGGCACCTTCAGCTTCTGCAGCAGCTGCCGCTTCGGCTTCTTTTGCTTCAGCTTCACGCTTAGCGCTAACCTCTTTTTCAGCATCAAGAGCTTTCTTTCTTGCTTCTTGTTCTTCTTTAGTTAGGTTATCTTTCTTAGCAGCGATCTTAGCTTCTTTTTCTTCCAACCAGGCTTCGAATTTCTTCTCAGCTTCTTCTTCAGTTAAAGCACCTTTTTTAACGCCACCGGCAAGATGTTTTTTAAGTAAAACTCCTTTGTAAGAAAGAATAGCGCGAGCAGTATCTGTAGGCTGCGCACCATTTTCTAACCATTTTACCGCTCCGTCTACATCTAGCTCGATAGTAGCTGGGTTGGTGTTTGGATTGTAGATTCCTAGTTTATCTAAGAATTTACCATCTCTTTTTGAGCGCGCATCTGCGGCTACGATCCAGAAAAAAGGTTTTCCTTTTTTACCGTGTCTTTGTAATCTTAATTTTACTGGCATAAAAATTAAATTGTGGGGTTCCCGACCCCGGTTATTAATAAGGCTGCAAAGATACTACATTTTTCTAATTCACAAGGAGTTGACTGTAAATAAATTTAGCCTCTTAGAGAAGGCTAAATCAATAAAAATTAGGAAGTTTTTGGGTAAAAAAAGACTGCTGCTGTTAAAAGCAGTTAATTAGTGCTAAACCCTGTTAAACAGCTTGTTGCTGTGTTTCTTTGGTTTTATCTTTAAGCATCTAATTAAGTAAAAGTGAGAGACAATGAATTACTCTGAAAAGGTTTCTAGAAAACTAAATGCCTTATTAGAAAAAAATCATGATGCCGAGAAAGGTTATAAATATGCTGCTGAAAATGCTAAGGACCCGCAATTGAAAGCTTTTTTTTCTGAGCGGGCTCAAGAACGATACGATTTTAGCCACGAGCTTGAAACTGAAATCCGCGATTTCGGGGAAAACCCCGATAAAGGTTCCAGTTTGGCCGGAGATGCTCATCGTACCTGGATGAATCTTAAAAGCAGCCTTTCTTCCAACAAAGATGAAGCTGCAATGGAAGAAGCAGTAAGAGGGGAGCAGGTTGCTGCAGATGAATATGAAGATGTATTAAAAGATCCTAATATTCCACCAACCACGGCAAATTTGTTGTTAAAACAGAAAAATGGAATTGTAGCTGCGCTTAATAAATTGAAATCGATGGAAATTTAAGTTTAGCTACTGACTAAAACCAATTTAAGTATGAGAACAAAAGAAGAAATGGGCAAAAAGCTCAATGAAATACTGGAAAAGAGTTACGACGCGAAAGAAGGATTTCACGCAGCCTCAAAAAATGCCAAAAATAAAAAGTTGCAGGAATACTTCAGGCAAAAAGCGGAAGAACGAGATATGTTCATCCAGGAATTGAGAGAAGAAATCACAGGTTATGGACAGGAGCCAAAAGAAGATGGAAGTGTAAAAGGAGATATGCACCGCACCTGGATGAATTTAAAATCTTCTGTAAGCGATAATGATGAAGCCATGCTAGAAGAAAGCCTTCGTGGAGAAAAAGCAGCGCTGGAGGATTATAAAGATATAACCAAAGAAAAAGATTTGCCGCCCACACTTAGTTCTAAGCTTAACCGGCAGCAGCAAAATATACAAAGTAGCATTAATAACGTAAAAGTGTACGAACAGATGTTTGATTGAAGTAGTAGTTTTTAGTGTTCGTATAGGCCTCATAGCTTACCGGAAACGGTGTTTGTGAGGCTTTTTTTATTTCGAAAGATTAAAAATGGCCTAAAAACTAGGGATATAAATCGTTAATAAATCCTGAAAAATTAACTTGAGGCTGCGCTAAATTATATGTAATTTTAGCCTCAGATTAGGTGATTTTTCTTCTGAAATAATCGCCTGGTATTCAGCTTAATTCCTAATTTTCGCCGCACATGTACCTTATTTTTGATACCGAAACTACCGGTCTTCCCAAACGTTGGGACGCTCCTTTAACCGATTCTGATAACTGGCCAAGATGTATACAAATTGCCTGGCAGTTGCACGATGAAATGGGGAGGCTAGTAGAAAGTCAGGATTACCTGGTGAAGCCCGAAGGTTTCAATATTCCTTATGATGCTGAAAAAGTACACGGAATTTCTACCGAGCTTGCTGCCGAAGAAGGAATTTCTTTAACTGAAATGCTAGAGAAATTTCAAGAAGCGCTGAATAAAACCAAGTTTGTAGTAGGACAAAATGTAGGTTTTGACCTGAATATTATGGGAGCCGAATTCCATAGGGAAGCGATGGAAAATAACCTCCAGGAGTTACCGGTTTTGGATACCTGTACCGAGGTTACTGCTCAAATGTGTAAAATTCCCGGTGGGCGTGGCGGTAAATTTAAATTACCTACACTAACCGAATTACACGAATTTTTATTCGATGAGCCTTTTGGCGAAGCCCACAACGCAACTGCCGATGTGGAAGCAACTACCCGATGTTTTTTGGAACTGGTGCGTCAAAGAGCTTTTACAAAAGAGCAACTTGATGTACCTGCAGATTATTTTGAGAATTTTTCAGAAGCAAATCCGCAGCGAATAAAGCTAATTGGGTTAAAACATATTAACCTTAAGAAGGCTTCCGAAGAGATTAGAAAAAGACTTCAGAAGCAACAACCCACCTCAGAAATCACCACCGAGGAGATCGAGGAAAACCTCGAAAAACTGGATGAGGTTCCTTTTGCTCATTTACACAACCATTCACAGTTTTCGGTGTTGCAATCAACTATTAGCATTAAAGACCTGGTAAATGTTGCTGCAGAAAATAATATGCCAGCAGTAGCGCTTACCGACCATGCGAATATGATGGGTGCGTTTCATTTTGTAAAAGAAATTGGTGATTATAATAAGTCAGTAAGAGCGAAAAATGAAGAGGCACTTGCCAATAATGAACCTGCCGAGGCCAGAGAATTAAAAGGAATTGTAGGCTGTGAATTTTTTGTTTGTGAAAATCACGCCGATAAATCCCGAAAGGATAATGGCTACCAGGTGGTGATGTTGGCTAAGAATAAGAAAGGTTATCATAACTTGGCAAAAATGTCTTCAAAAGCCTATACCGATGGGTTTTATTATGTGCCGCGGATTGATAAAGAAATTGTAAAGCAATACAAGGAAGATATTATTGTGCTTACCGGTAACCTTTATGGTGAAGTGCCGAGTAAGGTTTTAAATGTTGGGGAACACCAGGCTGAAGAAGCTTTGCTTTGGTGGAAAGAAGAGTTTGGCGACGATCTTTACATAGAGATCATGCGTCACGACCAGGAAGATGAAAATCGTGTAAATACGGTGCTGGTAGATTTTGCTAAAAAGCATAAAGTAAACCTGGTTGCAACTAATAACACCTATTATTGCGCTAAAGAAGATGCCAACGCCCACGATATTTTATTATGTATAAAAGACGGGGAAAAACAGGCCACACCAATTGGTCGTGGTCGTGGTTACCGTTATGGTTTGCCAAACCAGGAATATTATTTTAAGAGTGGCGAAGAGATGAAAAATCTCTTTAAAGATCTACCTCAGGCAATTAGTAATGTGCAGGAGGTTGTAGATAAGATTGAGCCTTTTGAGCTGGCTCGTGATGTATTATTACCTGCCTTTACCATTCCTGAGGAATTTTTAGTAGAAGAAGATAAAAACGATGGTGGTAAACGAGGGGAGAATGCTTATCTAAAACATATCACTTTTGTTGGTGCTAGAGAGCGATACGAAGAAATTACACCAGATATTGAAGACCGACTTAATTTTGAGTTGTCGGTGATTGAAAACACCGGTTATCCCGGGTATTTCCTTATTGTGGAAGACTTTATTCGCGAAGCCCGAAATCTTGATGTTTCGGTTGGGCCCGGGCGTGGTTCAGCGGCGGGAAGTGCGGTGGCCTATTGTTTGGGAATTACCAATATAGATCCTATTAAGTACGACCTGCTTTTTGAGCGTTTCCTGAATCCCGATCGTGTAAGTATGCCCGATATTGATATTGACTTTGATGATGAAGGTCGAAGCCGGGTAATGGACTATGTGATTCAAAAATACGGAGCTAACCAGGTTGCGCAGATCATTACCTACGGAACCATGGCAGCTAAATCTTCTATCCGTGATACCGCCAGGGTGCTGGATCTTCCTCTGGGGGATGCTGATAGGATTTCGAAATTGATTCCTACCATGTCCAAGCTCGGGAAGATCTTTGGAATGGATGAGAAGGAACTCAAAAAGAAATTCAGGAGTGAAGATTTAGAAAAAGTAAATGAACTTTTAAATATTGCTGAAGGCGACGACCTGGAAGCGCAAACGGTAAACCAGGCGAGAATTCTTGAAGGTTCGGTTAGAAATACCGGGATTCACGCTTGTGGGGTAATTATTACACCGGGAGATATCACCAATTATGTGCCGGTTTCGGTAGCAAAGGATTCCGATCTTTATGTAACCCAGTTTGATAACTCGGTTGTAGAAAGCGCCGGACTACTAAAAATGGACTTTTTAGGGTTAAAAACACTAACCCTTATTAAAGACACGGTTCAAATTGTAAAAGGCAGGCATAATATAGATTTGGTGCCCGATGAATTTCCTTTAGATGATGAAGAAACCTATAAGCTTTTCCAGCGTGGTGAAACGGTAGGGATTTTTCAATATGAATCGCCCGGGATGCAGAAGCATATGAAGGATCTTAAGCCTACGGTTTTTGATGACCTTATTGCAATGAACGCATTGTACCGTCCGGGGCCTATGGAATATATTCCAAGTTTTATTGCCCGAAAGCACGGCGACGAGGAAATTGCCTACGATTTACCGGAAATGGAAGAATATCTCCAGGAAACTTATGGAATTACCGTTTACCAGGAGCAGGTGATGTTGCTCTCGCAAAAACTGGCCGGATTTAGTAAAGGTGAAGCCGATGTTTTACGTAAAGCGATGGGTAAAAAAATCTTTGCTTTACTGGAACAACTGAAACCAAAATTTTTAGATGGAGGAGAAGCAAAAGGGCATCCGCGTGATGTTTTAGAAAAGATTTGGAAAGACTGGGAGGCTTTTGCGGCTTATGCTTTTAATAAATCTCACTCTACTTGCTACGCCTGGATTGCTTATCAAACCGCTTATTTAAAAGCGCATTATCCTGCAGAATATATGGCGGCGGTGCTTTCTAATAATATGAATGACATTAAGCAGGTTACTTTCTTTATGGAAGAATGTAAGCGAATGAAGCTTGATGTATTGGGTCCAGATGTGAATGAATCTTTCTATAAGTTTTCGGTAAATAAAGATTATGCTGTTCGGTTTGGAATGGGCGCCATAAAAGGAGTGGGTTCCGGTGCGGTGGCTACTATTGTGGAAAACCGAAAAACCGAAGCCGGGCCGTACAAATCTATTTTTGATATGGCCAAACGTATTGATTTACGATCTGCGAATAAAAAAGCCTTTGAAAACCTGGCGCTCGCTGGAGGTTTCGACGGATTCGGCGATACCCACCGCGCACAATATTTTCACGATGATGGCGACGGAATTACCTTTTTGGAAAAAGTAATCAAGTATGCGGCGAAATTTCAGGAAAATGAGAACTCTTCCCAGGTAAGTTTATTTGGGGAAGCCAGTGAAGTACAAATTCCGGAACCTGTTGTGCCGCCTTGCGAAGAGTGGGGTACGATGGAAAAACTGAGAAGGGAACGCGAAGTGGTAGGAATCTATATTTCGGGTCACCCACTGGATGATTTTAGGTATGAGATGGATTATTTCTGTAACTCCAAGTTGGGAGAATTTAATGATTTGGAAAGATGTGTAAACCGTGACCTTACCTTTGGCGGGGTGATAAGCGATGTGCAGCACCGGGTTTCAAAAATGGGTAAAGGCTGGGCGATGTTCTCGGTTGAAGATTATACCGATACTTATGAATTTAGGATGTTTGGTGAGGAATATTTAAAATTCAGGCATTTTCTGGTTCCTAATTCTTTTGTGCATATCAAGATCTTTGTAAAAGAAGGCTGGACCAATAAAGAAACCGGTAAAAAGGGAGAACCAAGAATTCAGTTTAACAACATTTATTTGTTGCACGATGTGATGGATCAGTTTGCGAAAAAGCTCACGATTCAATTGGATATTGCTGATCTCCACGAGGATAAAATCAACTGGTTTAAAGATGTTTTTCGAACCCACAGGGGGGATCATAAACTGAATTTTGTGGTGTATGAAATGAAAGAACAGGTGAAATTACATATGCCGAGCAAGAAACAGAAAGTGAAGATTTCGCAAGAGCTTTTGCATACGTTGGAAGATGAACAGGTAATGTATAAGTTGAATTGATTTTAGTTGGCAGTTATCAGTTGTGAGTTATGGGTTGTGGGTTGCCACGAATGCACGAATATTTAGTGAGACCGTGTTTTAAACGGTTGCGGCAATCTTTTTTTTTTTTTTTTTTTTGCTCACTGCCCACTGAAAACTGCCAACTGAAATTTTCCGGTTAGGGATTGAAGCAAGCTACCGTGTAGCGCTGAAAGCCCGACCCCGCGCTACGAGCGCGGGGTAACCGCCAAATAAACGTGATGAATAAGCGTATAACCAAATACAATATCGCTTGTGTAAGGAAAGCAAAAATATTTGACTAATTTTACGCAATAAGTATAACAGAAAAAACAGACAATTATGGCTATTGAAATAACTGATGCGAATTTTGAAGAGCAGGTGCTAAAAAGCGAAAAGCCTGTAATGGTAGATTTTTGGGCTGCATGGTGCGGACCTTGTAGAATGGTAGGACCAATTATTGACGAAATTAGTACTGAATATGACGGGAAAGCCGTTGTAGGAAAACTAGATGTTGATGCAAACCAGGAATTTGCTGCTAAGTATGGTGTGAGAAACATTCCAACTGTACTTATTTTTCAAAATGGAGAAGTAGTAGGCCGCCAGGTAGGCGTTGCGCCAAAAAATACTTACGCTGAAGCTTTAGACGAATTGCTATAAGTTTTAGCATTTTATATAATTATTAAAACCCGGTCTTGTGCCGGGTTTTTTATTTGATGGCTATTGCAGTGCGGTAACTCACGCTTTTCTTATATTAGTGGAGTATGAATTTAAAAGATGAAATATATAGTTCGGCTGCGGGGTTTACGCAATTAGAGCTCCTGGCAAGACAGGTTGTGGAAGGTTATATTTCGGGAATTCATAAGAGTCCGTTTCACGGGTTTTCTGCTGAATTTGCCGAACATAAGATTTACAATAACGGCGAAAGCACCAAGCATATAGACTGGAAGCTTTTTGCTAAAACCGATAAGCTTTACACAAAACGCTACGAAGAAGAAACGAATTTACGTTGCCATTTTATTATGGATAATTCGGCCTCGATGCATTATCCCGAAGTGAAGAAATTTTCGGTAAACTCATTAAATAAGGTTGGCTTTTCGGTATTATCTATCGCTAGTATTATGCAGATTTTAAAGCGTCAACGGGACGCGGTAGGTCTTAGCATATATAGCGATGAATTTGAATTCTACGCGCCTGAAAAAGGCAGTGACAGGCATCAGCATATGTTACTGGATGCACTAAATAAAAGCCTGGAGAAGAAAACAGATCATAAAACTACTAAAACCTATACTTTTTTGCATCAAATTGCTGAAAAACTAAAAAGGCGTTCTCTGGTATTTTTGTTTACTGATATGTTTCAGGCCGATACTGAAGAAGCAGCACTTTTTGAAGCTTTACGGCATTTAAAATATAACAGGCACGAAGTTGTTTTGTTTCACGTGATGGATAAAAAGCGGGAATTGGATTTTGACTTTGAAAATATTCCGAAAAGATTTACTGATGTGGAAACCGGGGCTGAAATAGATCTTTATTCTGAAAATATTCGAGAAAGTTACCAAAAGGCGGTACAGAAATATGTTGCTGACCTCAAAATGGAATGCGCTAAATACAAGATCAATTATGTGGAAGCGGATATTAATAAAAACTTCGATAAAATTTTGACCACCTATTTTGTTGAAAGACAAAAGTTTGCCTAAAGCAAAGAAAAAAAGCTGAAAAAAACTTTATAAAAAGGTTTGTGTAATTATAAAACAGGTGTATATTTGCACTCGCAATAACGCAACGGTCTGGTAGTTCAGTTGGTTAGAATACCTGCCTGTCACGCAGGGGGTCGCGAGTTCGAGTCTCGTCCAGACCGCTTTCCGAAGCATCGGAAACAAAAAGCTCCTCAATTGAGGGGCTTTTTTTATGGAATAAATTCAGTGATTTTGTTGTGAATCTTCTCGGATCAAGCCCAATTGTTGTGTTTAAGCAAAAATTGTGGTTAATCTATATAAGAAGAATTCAACATTTTTCACTCCTCTAAACTGAGCCCTAAACGCTTTTATTTTTGCATTAAAGGATTCTGCTGAAGCGTTGGTACTTCTGTTGATAAAGTAATTGAGAATAGATTTGTAATTAAGGGTAATGGTGTTGGCTATGGTATTAAAAGCCTTAAACCCCGTCTCCTCCACATCCTTGTACCAGTGAGCTAGTTTTGTATAAGCCCCTTCTTTTGATTTAGCATTGTTAAATATATTTCTAAGTCTTTGTGTAAGCTTAAATGCCAACTTTATATCCGGA
>NZ_FVZF01000005.1 GCF_900168265.1 Salegentibacter salarius
ACGTTGGGCACAATTCTCCAAATGAAGAAACTTCATTAATTTCTTCGGCTAACGTCAAGGAAAAGGATAGAGAAAAGAGGAAATTAGTAAAAGAGTGAAAAAATACAACTAATTGAAAATCAATAATAAAATTTGACGTTAGTCAGAATTAAAAACAACAAAAAATGAAGATTAAAGCCTTTATTATTTCCCTTACCCTGACAATTATTTCTTTTTGTGAATCCTACGGACAAGAAGGAAATTTAAATGATGTTGAATATACCATAATAGCAAAAGGAACGGACTCACCAATCCCCGATCTTCAAATAGTATGTTTCAATAAATATTTCAACAAAGATTATTTACCGAGCGATTTTCGAAAAAAATACAACCTGGACGAAAAACGTCTCTATAAAAAGAAAATGTTAGTTGAACTTTTTCACTCCGACACTGATGGAAAAGGCCTGGACGAAATTGAATTGATAGGAATTCAAGAAAATGATGAGAATCTAATCGTAAATTACAATGTAATTAACAGCGACACCAAAAATGACGAAGAGAAACTATCACCTTTTTTAATAGTTCAAGTTCCAAAATCAAAGAAAGATATCAAATTCGTCGTAAATGGTTCAGAATTAGGAAAAGGAACTGAGCTCTACGTGGATTAAAACTGTGCCCAACAAAATATAAAAACAATGCTTTAATTTAGTCTCAAATTTAAACTATGTGCGTTTTTTTCTAAACCTGATTTTTCCTACAGAAAAAATCATTACCTGTAAGCAGCACAGTTTTTATACGGGACGTTGGCAGCAATACAAAAATCTGAATAAAAATTGAAAAAAGACAGATTAAATTTTATTGATTTAGATCTTAATAAGATCGCACAAACTATTGAAAAACAGAATTCAATAATCAGCAGTGGACTTGCTGGAATCCAAGGAATCGAAAAAATTGCAGAAACTATTTCTAAACAAATAGGTCAATATGATAGACTAAATTCTTCACTAAATCAGACGATTGAATCTGCTTTTAAAAATCCCGAATTTATATCAAGATTAAATTCTTGGGGTAATTTAAACAGAGAACTTTCTATTCAATTTTCTAATGAAGAAGTACTTAAAAGTATCACCAGATTTACTTTTAATAGTCAGAGAATTATCAATGATTTTGATAAAATCACCAAATCCCTAAATTTCGATGGTTTTGGTCAAATAAATACCGTTAATGTTGCTATAAGTGGTTTAAGCAAAACTCTGATAAAAGATATTGCTAGAGAGGATTCTTGGAGTGACTTGGACTATGTTAACTCAGCAAATGAAGAACTATTAGATATTTCAGAACCGGACCTAATAGCTAGTCCTCAAGAAATTTTAGATTACAGAGATAAATTATTATCCCATCTTCAAGAGCTAATTCTAAAAGCTAAGTCACCAAAAGTTGTTGAATTTCTATGGAAGTTTATGAACCTGGCAAGTTTTGTACTTTCGGCTTATTCTGCATTTGTTCCAAAACCAAATCACACTACTCTTCAGATCCAAATCCAAAATCCGCAAAATGTCCAGGTGATGGAATCAAAATTTGAAAATTTCAAATTAGAGATTGAAAAAAAATTAGATGAAAAACTAGCTAATCTGGATAAACAAAGAATAGCTAAAACGAATGTTAACTTAAGATTTTCAAGTAAGAAGAACTCTAAGAAGCTCGGATTGGTTAAAAAAGGACAAATTATTAACGTTGTAGAAATAAGACATAAATGGCTTTTAATAATGTATATTGATGTTGAAACCGGTGAACCAAAATCAGGTTTTGTGTTTAAAAAATATTTTCAAAAAATCTAGATCGTACTGCTGCCAACAACTTATAAAAACAATGCTAAAATTAGTCTCGAATCGAAATTCCGTGCTCGCTTGCAACGCCTGATTGTCCTGCGGACAATCAAGCTCGCCAGCTCGCACTGTTTTTATACGGGACGTTGGCTGTAATTAGTAAAACTCAGAAAGCATACATTTTAATATGATAGAAAATGGTTTAAATAGGGAGAAAATAAAATTTGGGATGATTGCATGTTTCCTGACTTCTCTCTTCTTTCTGTATCAACATTTTTGGCAAGATACTGTAGTTGAGAATAATGATTTAGTCTCTTTCTCAGGAAATTTGGAAAATTATGTGTTTGAAAATTATAATAGTGGTATAAGGTATGATTTAAAAAATTACGTACTTAAACTTGAAAATTCACCTGATACTTATCAGATAGGAGCGGACGAAATATGGCTTTTTGATAAAAATAATTTTATCAATGAAATCCAAATAGGTGAAGAAGTTCTATTTCAAATTCCCAAAGAACAAGAGAAACATAGATTTAATAATGGGAATTTACCTATTTATGGCATTTCCCGAAATGATATAGTTTTTCTTAATTCTAAAGAAGTACTGAGAGAGAAAAGAGCCCCAACATCACTTGTGATTTCTCTAATTTTGATGCTGGCAGCTTTTTCACTTTTTTTTCTTTTCAGGAAAACGGCTGAACCAAAAAAACTACAGCCAACAACATATAAAAACAATGCTTAAACCAGTTTTGAATCGAAACTCCGTGTTTGCTTGGTTCGCTGATTGTCCTGCGGACAATCTCGCTCGTCCGCTTGCACTGTTTTTATACGGGACGTTACCCAACATATGAGAAAAGCAACTTACATAAAATTTAAAGCTCCAAAGCCTGGGCATCAATCGCAAACCGACGGAATAATAAAGCAAACTTTTAAGAAAGCTGTCAATGGAATTTTGACCTCACTAATTCCAAAAGCGAATCCGGACTTTGACCATAGAATTAACCTTATAGAAAACTGGCTGATTGAATTTGATTCAGAATCTGGAATCCCAGAACGGGAAATTGGTTTAGATAAAAATGAACTACCGATTTTAAAGATGCCTTATAAAAACAATTATGGATATTGGACTGACAACAATCTAGTATTAAAAGATTTTCAAGAACATTTTTCTTCTTTTGAAATCAGTGGTGAAGATTTTGAAAAATATTGGAAATTGTTTGACCGATCAGCGGATGAAAAAAATGAAATATTTTAAAAAAACGTTGGGTAACAACATATAAAAACAATGCTTAATTTGTTCTCAGATCAAAGTTCCGTGCTCGCTTGCAACGCCTGATTGTCCTGCGGAAAATCACGCGCGCCAGCTCGCACAGTTTTTATACGAGACGTTACCACACATTATGAAAACCAAATTTCTAATTATTTTCCTTTTAATCTTAACCTCCTCCTGTAAAAACAGAGAGGATATTCAGGCCACTTGGATCGGCGCCTATTCTTTAAGTCAGGAAACCTCTCATTTCGCACCTCATAGTGCTATCCATCAAATACTGACATTTAGAACAGATTCGGCTTTTGTAGTTGAAAGAATCATATGCGATTCTGTCTTTATCAGTAAAGCTCATTATAAATTTGAAAAAGGTGTTCTTTATCTGGGCGATAAAAAAGAAGCAATAAAAGTGGAATTGAATTCTGACAGCTTAGTCATAATAGGGGATGACAATCGCCAAAGAGTTTACAAGAAATTGAAAAACATAAACCTACCTGACCATAACAAAGAAATAAAATATACAGGCAATACTTATGTAATCAATTCACAACAAGGGACGGACACTATAAAGT
This sequence comes from Salegentibacter salarius, assembly GCF_900168265.1. Classification (GTDB taxonomy): domain Bacteria; phylum Bacteroidota; class Bacteroidia; order Flavobacteriales; family Flavobacteriaceae; genus Salegentibacter; species Salegentibacter salarius. The sequence goes on from NZ_FVZF01000005.1 coordinate 3,645, forward strand.
TCCTCAGTAATAATACTTACCTCTCAAAAATGGAAAATATTGACCGATGTTGGGATCAAATAAACCATTCCGGTTATGAAATCCTTTTTTTGGGTGGATTTGAATCTCCTACTCTGGTGTTAAAACATGTTAGAGGAGACAGCCTCGAATTTTCTTCCTATGCTCAAGAAGAACATTCAGTTTCCTTGAGAAAATTAAACAAAAACGTGTGGTAACAACATATAAAAACAATGCTCAAACCAGTCTCAAATCGAAACTTCCGGCTCGCTTGCTCAGCGGATTGTCCTGCGGACAATCACGCACGCCAGCTCGCACGGTTTTTATACGAAACGTTGTGAAAAACACCGCTGACTAACAATACGCAGGAAAAATAAAACTGACTCGGATATATAACGGACTCTAAAAATGCCATTTTGAAAGGAAAAATAAATTGAGTTTTAAAAGAAGAGTTGCGACGGACTTCTCACTCAGGCGGAGAAAAAAAGAAACGATAAAAATATCATTTTTGAGAGGTTAGTAAATCAGAGTTTCAGATCCAAATAAAACGGACTTTCTCACTCAAGCAGAGAAAAAAATCGGACGTGAAAATGCCTTTTTTGAGAGGTAAGCAAATAGAAACTTTAAAAGCAAAAGGCAGCGGATTGAAAAGCGAAGCGGCTCACTCGGGCGAGCGGTGCATTTCACAACAACGTATAAAAACAATGCTTAATTTAGTCTCGAATCGAAAGTGCGTGCTCGCTTGCAGCGCCTGATTGTCCTGCGGACAATCAAGCTCGCCAGCTCGCACAGTTTTTATACGGGACGTTGTAAAACATTTCGCCACAACTTTTTAGAGGAATAGCAATTGGAAAAACCATACAGATCGTATTCAGGGAAAAGAAATGAATTACTATATGAATTAGCGGATCAATTCCTCGAACTTGGAAAAAAAGGCTTTGAAAGAAAAACAAAGGACTTTGAACCGCAACCATTTGCATCACTTGTAAATCTGGCATTTGCTGCAGAATTATTCCTAAAATATCTGATTGAAGAAAACAGTGAAAAAGGTTGGGGACATAATCTTAAAAAGCTATTTAATAAATTAGATGAGAACGACCGGAATACTATTTATATGTCTCTAATTTTTAGTTATTCCCAGAAAGGTAGAGTTGACGAATTGAAAAATGGTAAAATGACGGAGTTACTCGAAAATCATTCTAATTTGTTTGAGGACTTCCGATATTTATATGAAAATCCTGGACGGGCATTTAAATCTGACAAAGTGGATTTCGGATTTTTAATGGATTTTGTTGTTATTACAAAAGGGTTGTGTGATCAGCGAAAATCGGATTCAAAAAAACGTAACTAAGGGAATAAAAACGTTTTACAACAACATATAAAAACAATGCTTAAATCAGTCTTGAATCGAAACTTTTTGCTCGCTTGCTCAGCGGATTGTCCTGCGGACAATCACGCGCGCCAGCTCGCACAGTTTTTATACGAGACGTTGTGAGTCATCGAGAGGATTTTTAGGGAAAGATTGAAAATAGAGAAAGCCGGTGATTTTTGTTTTTCAATCTTTGGTCGTTTAATTAGCAAATGACGGGTAAATCGGCAATAGCTATTTATTCTTAAAATCTATTTTCAGCCATTTCTGCATTGGTTCGTAAGAACTTTAAAAAAAGGCGTTTTATCGGTAATTGTAGTTTTTCTCGGGAAGAAAAAAAGCTACGTGTTATAAAATCAATCAGCCGGAAGTGGCGCTTTTTTTTAGCACATTTGGAAGTTTCGGCTGTCGGATTTGAAGACGTCTCACAACAAAATATAAAAACAATGCTTTAATTTAGTCTTAAACCGAAACTATGTGCGTTTTTGCGAAGCCTGGTTTTTCCTTCAGAAAAATCATTGCTTATAAGCAGCACAGTTTTTATACGGGACGTTGTGTGTAAGTGTGAAAAAGTCTAACTTAATTTAAAACTATGGATATGAAAACAAAATCGAATTTTAAAACTGCAATTCTGAATTTATTTATTCCTCTATTTGTTTTGACTGCAAGTTTAGAATCAGTTGCTCAAGAAAAAAAATCGACGGATTTAAAAGATTTTAAGTTGGTGGTAGAGAAAACGGAAAGTGGAATTAAAATGCAGGGTGTTAAAGGAACTGCGTGGGTTGACTTGTCATTTACTATAAATAACGACCGACCACAAGCGATTGACGAATATGGAATGACTGATTTGGATAATGTTTCATCAAACAAGGATTCAAATCTTGCTGATTTTCTTTTTACCATAACCAGAACTGATAAAGGAATTGAATTCAAAGGATTAGAGGGAACAGCCTGGACTGATTTAAGTTTTTCACTCGCAGAAAATGGGAAACAAGCGATTGACCAAAATGGAATGACAAAACTGGATTAAAAACACCTACACACAACATTATATAAAAACAATGCTCAAACCTGTCTCAAATCGAAACTCTCTGCTCTCTTGCAACGCCTGATTGTCCTGCGGACAATCAAGCTCGCTCGCTCGCACAGTTTTTATACGGTACGTTGGCAGTAAGATAAAAAATGAAAAAGTTATTTACGATAGTTACAATTCTTCTAAGTCTGACTGCAGTGAGTCAAGAATTGTCCGTTCTCGAAATCCAGGCCGAGGTTGATAATATAAATTCCGACAACGGTTTAAAACATCACGTTTTTGATACAAATGAAATTTACAATCAGACTACTGATGGTGGCAGATCTTTTGAGCTCTGGGTGGATAAAGGAAATATCAAAAAGATTACTCAGACTCTTTTTCTCTCAAACGGACAATTTATTACCACTGTTTATCTTAAAAATGAACAACCAATATTAATTACAGAGACGGAAAAGCATTTTCAGTGGAATAAGGATCTTACCGAAATTGATTATGATAAAGAGTTGGAAACTAACTATTCAGAACTAATTTATTCTTACAATTGGGATAAAGACCCAATTAAAGTGGAAACAAAAGGGGAAAGTCTGAGACAGGAAACAATTTGTGGTTTAAGTGATTATTGGGGACTTTTGAAAACTGCAAAAAAGGTTGTGGAAAAATAAAATCCTACTGCCAACAATATATAAAAACAATGCTTAATTTAGTCTTGAACCGAAACTTTCTGGGTGTTTGTGTTGCCTAATTTTCCCAGGAAAATTAAAGCTTACCAGCCGCACTGTTTTTATACGGGACGTTGCCATTAATTTAAACGGACATTGGAAATAACAAAAAAAGAGATTGAACAACTGATTGAATTAAGAAAAGAAGATACTTTTCTCAATCACTTTTGGAATATACTGTCTCGTAATTACCAGCCCAATGGAGAAGTTGGACGGACTGAAATAAAGGTTTGGAGACAAAGCATTTGGAATTCTACGTTTTATCCAATTTTCATATTCGAACTTAACGCGAATAATCATTTGGTAAATATAAAAGATAAGATAAACCCAATTGGAAAGCTTTTCTTCGTATTATTTGTAGCAGGTCAGCTGTATCTCCTTCTTCCAAGGACTCTACCTCAAGCGGACTACTTACTCAGCTGGGTTCCTTTTTTGGTAGTATTTGCCTTTTTATGGATTCTAATTCTTATCGGAAGAAGTTTATATCGGTTTGAAAAGAAAAATCAACTGAAACAAATATTTGAAATTTTAGATATTGAGACCGAACCAGAAAAAATTGAAAAAGAATGGTCTCTAAAAAACATTTTAATTAGATCATTTACCTATCCATTTTGTTTGTTTCTCATATTCCTAAGCATTTTCTTATATATACCAGAAGGACAATACCTTCTGACATTTGGTACTTTATCTATGGTTGGCTTTTACCTTGTCTCGGATTTGAGAATGATATTGAGGAAAAAAACTAATGGCAACAATGTATAAAAACAATGCTTAAACCTGTCTCGAATCGAAACTTCCTGCTCGCTTGCAACGCCTGATTTTCCTGCGGACACTCGAGCTCGCCAGCTCGCACTGTTTTTATACGGGACGTTGTAAAACATCGAAAAAATGAATCGTACAATTTTAGTAGGAATTTTAATTCTGGTATTGAGTTGTAAATCGACCGATCTAAAATCAGAGGCTGAATTCCCGGTGGTTGATGAATCGGTAAACCTTTACGCTTTTATAGGAGAAAAAATATCAATTACGGAATTTGACCCAAATGAAAACCCTATCCGGATTGAAATCGATTCGGTAACTGGAGACACCCTCAGATTTAAAAGTTTTGTAATGGATAATGCTTTTAATAACAGATATAAGGTGGTTAAAAATATTTTCAACAAATTAGAAACGGACACGGTTGATTTTGTTGCTTACGATCATTACGGCCGACCTGGATTTGAGGATGTTAAAGATGTGCTTCTATACTTATCGTGGAATGAAGAAAAAGGACATTATTATCATCAAAAATATCAATTTGATTCGGTGGTGAAAAATGATAAGGGTACCTGGACAGGAAGTAATGGAGAAAGCATACAGGAATTGTTCAGTAAAAAGAAAGATGGAGTATTAACTGCTCGCGGGATATTTGATAAATAAAAAACGTTTTACAACAACATATAAAAACAATGCTTAAATCAGTCTCCAATCGAATCTCTGCGCCAGCTTGCTTAGCGGATTGTCTTGTGGACAAACACGCCCGCCAGCTCGCAAAGTTTTTATACGGGACGTTGGCACACATTCCCCACATGAAGAAACTCCATTAATTTCTTTGGCTAACGGGATGCAAAATATCACCTCCTTTATTAAATTTAAGTGGACTCTATGTGTGGCCGTTTTTTAAATTGGTGCTTGCAATAAAGCCCGTGACACATTCTGGTCGAAATGTAAAAAAGCCCCTGAATTAGTGGTTCAGGAGCTTGTTGATAATTTCAGTGGTGCCCCTTTTGGAGAGCCCGTTCAGAATATTGTTCAAATCAAAGATACATTTCCTTAGAGTCTTTTTCTAAAATATTTAATTATGGGACGAAAAAAGCTTTCAATGGAAATCATTAATCCCAATGCAGCCGGGATTGATGTTGGCAGTCGCTCACACTATGTGGCCGTTGGGCAATTACCAGGAGATGTAAAGGAATTTGGCGTGTATGCCGAAGAACTTTCGGCACTTGGAGTATGGTTAAAATCTAAAGAGGTTACAACTGTTGCAATGGAGTCCACAGGTGATTATTGGCAAAACCTGTTTTCGGAGCTGGTTAAACAAGGCTTGGAAGTTGTCCTGGTCAATGGAAAATTCACCAAAAATGCTAAAGGGAAGAAGACGGACGTAAAGGATTGTCGCTGGATCCAGCAGCTACATACTCTAGGGCTTCTCTCCGGGAGTTTTCTTCCAGATGAGACCACAGAGAAGCTGCGCACTTATTGCAGACAGCGTGGCAACTGGGTAGATCAGGCGGCATCCACCACTCATAAAATGCAGAAGTTTCTCAAGTTCTTAAACTTTAGGCTTGATGTAGTGGTAAAGGATGTCTGTGGCCTTACAGGACTTGCAATTATTGGTGATATTTGTAAAGGAAATTTAGATCCGGAAAAACTTGCAAAGCACCGGCATTACAACTGTAGGAAGTCAGAAGAAGAGATAGCCAAAGCATTGCACGGTAACAATAGAGAAGATTTCCTTTTTGGCCTAAAGCAGGAATACGAAACTTACCTGTTTCTGCAGAAGAAGATTGAGGAATGTGATAAACAGATGGAAAAGTTTATCAATGCAGAGCTCAAAAAGTATCCCGGCAAAAGGGCACTTAAAACCACCGAAAAACCATACAAGAGGATCAATAAGAATGCCCCTAAAATTAAAAACCTTAACCAGATAGCCTATCAGTATTTTGAAGGTGTCGATTTATTTACCATAGAAGGCTTAAGCCACGCTACAGTAGTATCAATAATGAGCGAGATAGGGCCAGAAGGGTTTAAAAAATTTGAATCTGCCAAACACTTTACTTCCTGGCTAAGATTAGCACCAAACAATAAAATATCCGGAGGAAAAATCTTAAGCCATAGAATACCAAAAGGAAGCAACCGGCTGAAAATTGCTTTTAGACAAGCGGCCAATTCAATAGGAAATCTGAAAGACACACATCTGTCTAATTTTTTTAAAAGAGTAGCCTACAGGAAAGGTAGGACTGCAGCAGTCTCAGCAACAGCCAGAAAACTTGCGGTAATAGTTTGGAACATGATGGTAAAAAAAGTTCCATATCTTCCACCAACTGAATACCTATTCTTGGATCAAAAGCGGAAATTAAAGATGGTGGCAAGGTTAAGGAAAAATATAGCTAAATTGGAACTCAAACCAGAGGATCTGGGGTTTTCACCAACCTTAGTATCGACCAACTAATTTGACGTTAGTCAGAATATAAACCAACATAACATTTTTTAAATTGAAAAAATTTATAACTTTTTTAGCCATATTCCTTTCTCTCACCTCTTGTGGACAGAAACATCAAGACCACAATCCTGATAATAATATTTATTCCAATCAAGAACTGGGTTGGACAATAGAAGTTCCGAAAAATTGGGACGTTATAACACAGACTCAAATTAAAAAATTAGAAGAAATAGGAAAAGAAACCTCGGACTACGAAATAGATACATCTGGATTGAAATATTTGATCGGTTTCAAAAAAAATATATTTAATTTTTTTCAGTCCTCGTCTGAACACCTTGACCATCCTGAAAAGTGGGAGTTCTACCAAAAAGGATTAAAAGAAATGGTTTTTAATAACTATGTTTCAAACGGTGTCCAAGTGGATTCGACCGCAACCAAAATAATAGAGGTGGACGGGCTTGAATTTCAGCATTACAAATTTCGGATTTATAATTCCAAAGGAGAACTTGTTTTAAATCAATTGGTTTACAGTCGTCTGATAAATAATGAGTCTTTTGGAGTTAACATCAATTATAACAACGAAGCGGATAAAGAAGAAATGTTGAAAGCCTGGTTCGACTCTAAGTTTAGGAAATAATACGTGCTACAACACTGTATAAAAACAATGCTTAAATCAGTCTCGAATCGAAGGTCAGCGCTCGCTTGCAACGCCTGATTGTCCTGCGGACAATCAAGCTCGCCAGCTCGCACTGTTTTTATACGGGACGTTGGCAACAATTACTAAATGAACATTTTTAAACAACCAATAATTTTAATCTAAACAAAAATGAAAATCATAATTTCTCTCGTTATACTTCTATTTTCAATTTCAAATATAATTGCTCAAGAAAAAATTTCAATGAATATCGATTATAGTACTGATAGTCAGGATTTACAAACAATTTTGAGATTTGAACAAATTAATTTGGCAAAATTCAATTTCATTGGTAATATAAAGGGTCAAGATTATACTATAAAAATTGATGAATATAAAAAAGGAGAATTAGTAAAAACGGACACGATATTCTATAGCTCACAAGATGATTATTTCAAAATAAAAGAAGATACTCTCAAACTAAACTTTATAACTAAGAACACAAATAAAGAACTTATTTTTCAATTAAACGGTAACGGATTTTCAAGTCCAAAAATGAATTATGAAATATCTGAATCCAACGGAAGATATGCCTACAAAGATTTTTTAAGCTCAGAAAACTCAAAAAGTTATGATAAGAATAGTTCATTTCCTCTATTCACAATTATAACGCCTACGGTTTACGAAGACGGTTCTAAATCATATTGTAGAGTTGCACAATCAGGAATAAAACCAGAAAATTTAGGTAAAGAATTTGATATCCCTCATTATTTTGTTGCAACAATGACTTTCAATAGATAACAGTTGCCAACAACATATAAAAATAATGCTCAAGCCTGTCTCAATTCGAAACTCCGTGCTCGCTTGCTCAGCGGATTGTCAGGCGGACAATCACAAACGCCCGCTCGCACAGTTTTTATACGAGACGTTGTAAACTATGCATAAAAGACTCTAATTCCTATAAATGACTGACCAGAATTTTTACATCGGGATTCTTCTTGTAATTGTTTGTTCTGTAGTATCCTATTTTCAAGTAAAGGACGCATTGAAGATCAAAAAGAATGATGAAACCAGGAAATATTATAAAACAAAAATTCTCGGATCCTTATTGTTTTTTTTCGTGTATGGAATTTATTTAATCTTTAGTTGAAAGTTAGCCGGATAGCTTGCAACTGATTCACCGCCTATATCAAAAATTAAAATAAAGCACAGTTTACAACAACATATAAAAACAATGCTCAATAAGTCTTAAATCGAAACTACGGGCTCATTTGCTTAGCGGATTGTCCTGCGGACAATCACGCTCGCCAGCTCGCACAGTTTTTATACGGAACGTTACAAAACATTTATGAGAAACTTACTGACCATTATTTTTTTGACTTTATGCTTGAATTGTATAAGTCAAAACCAACCGCGACAGCTGATTGAACAAACCGCTCAAAAAGTCGGAATTCAAAACTCAGAAATATTTTCAAGACTTTCGACATCACAACAATTCGATAATGGGACTCTGATAGTAATCCCTGAAATTGCAGAACAGGGAGACGGATATATAATTTTCAACAGCAATATCATTCTGATCAATCAAAATACTGGTGAAGTCAAAGCAAAATTTAGCGGACAGAAAGACTGGTATATTGATGCTGTTTCAATTGATAAAATTGAAATAGAGCCCAAACTTTATCAATTGAACGAAACAACTGTCGCTTTCGGACTAAAAGTATTTTATTCAAACCAAAGCCGACCAAATCCTTATTCAAGTACTCAGTTATCATTATACGCTCTGGAAGAAAATAAATTAAATTGCGTTTTAAAAGATTTCTCAATAAAGAAATTTAATGGAGAAACGGACACAACTTGTAAAGGTGAATTTGAAGAACATTCGAAAAATATACAAGTTTTGGATACTTACACAAATAAGTTTGCGGATTTAGAATTCACCGACAAAATCGAGTTCAGCGAAAGGAATGAAGACTGTGAAAAGGTAAAGGAGAAAACCAGAAAGGAAACTGAAATCCTAAAATACGAGAATGGTGAGTATAAAAACGTTTTGTAACAATGTATAAAAACAATGCTCAAACCTGTCTTGAATCGAAAGTCCGTGCTCGCTTGCTCAGCGGATTGTCCTGCGGACAATCACGCTCGCCAGCTCGCACTGTTTTTATACGAGACGTTGTGCGCAAGCTAAAAAAAATACTATATGAACGAAGAGTTTAATCCAAACAGTATTGAAAACCAAAGAGAAATGGACAAAATAGGCTTGGAACTATTTGTTCATAATCTTAAAGAAAACAGCTTCAATGACGCCGTTAATGAATTAATAACAAACTTAAAAACGGAACTAAATAAGGAAATAACGGAATTCTTAGAGTTTCAAGAACAACAGGAAAATGCGCATCAGAACTACCACCTAGACACCTATTTCTTAGAAGACAAACTGCTGGCTCTTTCCGAGATGAATATTGTTTATGCCTACAAAGATTTTGAAATAAACCTTAAGAAACTAATTAGTGCCGCTTACGGTATTGAAACCAAAGAATTCTACAAATGGGATTCCGTTACCGACTTTTTAAAGTCTAAAAAAATTAGATATTCAGAACTGAATGCATATCAAGAAATTAATGATTTACGCAAAGTCAATAATTCTATAAAGCATTCAACTAAACATATTGACAACAAAATTAAAAGTATTTCGGAATTTTCGAATCTTAAATATATGAGACACTATGAACTTTCCGCATTTTTTAAAAGAATAAAGGACTGTCCTAATAAATTTTTAGAAGCTCTTTCTTCAGAGATTTATCGAAATTTATATGAATTTAACGATGACCGATTAAATAAAATAGCTGAGCTATATTCGTTGAGAATGGACAAAGAAACTGCTAACCGATTTATAGAAAATTTAAAACAAAAGTATTGATTAATTGGATAAAAGCCAGCGCACAACAATGTATAAAAACAATGCTTAAATTAATCTCGAATCGAAAGTCTGTGCGTACTTGCTGCGTCTGATTTTCCTGCGGAAAATCATCGTCGGCAATCGCCGCACTGTTTTTATACGGGACGTTGTGATGCATAAAAGACTAAATTTCTTCGATAATGGAAAAACTTATAAATTTAAAACCAGTTTACCTTTATTTACTTTCTGGAGTATTCTTTATTTTGTCTAAATTGAGTACGGACGGATCTGTTCTAAGCTATATATTAACCATTATTGGAATTGCTATTTTAATCGCTGCTTTTGTAAAATATTTTCGGACTTAACTTCCGCCGACTCCGATATACTAAATTTTACGCATCACAACATTATATAAAAACAATGCTTAATACTGTCCCAATTCGAAATTCAGTGCTCGCTTGCTCAGCTTATTGTCCTGCGGACAATCACGCGCGCCAGCTCGCACAGTTTTTATACGAGACGTTGTAGCCAATTTAAGAAACAGGCATTAGATAAGACAATGAGAAATATAGTAATAGTAGTATTCATCCTATTTTCAATTAATGTGTTCGGACAGAAAAATAGAGCAGACAATGTAATTGAAATGAATTCAAAATTTACTTTAGAATTACAAACGGAGGATTCATTAACATATACTTTTAAGATAGTATCTAAAGAGCCTTTTACACAGGAAATCGAATGGTCTGATGGAAGGAAGTATTTGGATAGTGTTTCTTTAAAAAACCAAATCCAAGGGATCCTTACAAGAGGAAAATTTGGCAGCAGGACTAGTAGCATTTTATTGATTCAGAATGGACTTGAAAATTCGATTAGTTATAAACTGGAAATTAAAGTTCCTCAAAAAAGAAAACTTGTTAAGACCTCAGTCGTTGATTTACTTACAAATGTACCTTCAACTGAACTTTGGCCTTATATGATTGAGTATGTTCAATTCTCTAACTTCACTGCAGCACATGAACTTGAAGAATATGTTCATAAACCACAAATTGATTCATCATGCATAGAAAACAAAGAATACAACATTGAGTATGGTAATAAACTATTTATTGATCACTCTGCCTTAACAATCAATAGATTAAAAAGCGATAAATCATTTGATTTAAATGAATTACTGCAGTTCGAAGATTCTTTAAAAACTGAGGATGTTTCACTGGGACATTTTTGGAGTTTAGGAGAAGGTATTTATCCGAACAGTAGTGATTTTACTTTTGGCAACCCAATAAGTTATCGACGATTAGAATGTCCATATTTTGACGGAACAACTAATTTCTTCTACACGAAAGAGGAAAAGTCGGTTAAGGTGGTTTCGTATGGATGGAAAGAATTTAAGAAAAGCGGCTTCCCGATTTCCGAGAACTCAGATTCTGAGGATAAAGACTTAGCATTTAAGGAAAAGTATGATTTTGTTTTAACTCAAATCAGTAAGCTCTTGGGAGAACCAATATCCAATGTGAGAGAAGATAGCGGCAGACGAAAAACAAAATGGAAAAGTAAAACCAACATGCATGCTTACTTATTCAATTTTAGTAATATTAACGAGATACGATTGTACATTTATAAGGAGTAAAAACTGGCTACAACAACATATAAAAACAATGCTCAAGCCTGTCTCGAATCGAACCCCGATAGCTATCGGGGGTGCTCGCTTGCAACGCCTGATTGTCCTTCACTCCGCAAAAGCTACGGGACAGGACGGACAATCAAGCTCGCCAGCTCGCACTGTTTTTATACGAGACGTTGGCAACAATTTGAACAAGGATCCTTCTCTGAATGAAAAAAATTAATATCATACTTGGTTTAATTGGGGTAATAGGTTTGGCATTTTTCTTTGGCACAGCTGATCATAAAGTGGACTGTGAATCGTTAAAACAAAATGAAAAATCGGACGAATATAGCGGAGTGATAATAGAAAAGTACATTGATCAAGATCAACATATGTATGAGAAAGTGATTCTTGATAAAAGCCCAGGAACCGACGTAATTCTTTTGGATTGGGAAACAAGTGGATTTTTTGATTTTCTAAAAATTGGCGACTCAATTTCGAAGAACCCGAACAGTCTGCAAGTAAATGTTTGGCGGAATGATAAAGACACCATTTATACCCTGAAATTCTATTGTTTAGAGGAAACATACAGTTTAAAGAAATAAAACAGTTGCCAACAAAATATAAAAACAATGCTTAATTTTTCTTGAATCGAAACACCGTGCTCGCTTGCTCAGCGGATTGTCCTGCGGACAATCACGCTTGCCAGCTTGCACTGTTTTTATACGGGACGTTGGCAATAATATAAGATAACACCTAACTAATCAAATACAATGACAACGTATTACACTTTTACTCTTATTCTTTTCCTCTTCATTTACAGTGCTCACTCTCAAACGGAGCAGAAGAAAGCGACGGATACTGTAAAAGAACAAACTGCTGACACCTTTTTTAGCTACCATCCAGACGGAACCATATCAATGGAGGTCCCTTTAGAAGACGGATTAAAATCTGGAAATGGGATATTATTGGGCGAGGATGGAAACATTGTCGGCATCAGACATTATAAAAGTGATACTTTAAATGGTTTCGGACTTTTATTAAACGAAAATACTTTTAAGCCAAAACATATATACCAAAGTAAAAATGGAAAGCCTGAGGGTGTTTTAATTAACTTTTACGATAGCGGCATTATTAAAAAATTTCGAACCGCAGATATCTTTAATGACAGCCAAATTTTAGAATTCCACGAAAATGGAGTAATCAAGGAAATTGGCCAAACTAAAAAGGGAAAAGCCCACGGCACATTTTTTTACTTTGATGTAAATGGGAAATTAGAGAAAAGGGTCGAATATGAAGAAGGGAATATCGCAAAGTAAAACTATTGCCAACAACATATAAAAACAATGCTTAAATCAGTCTCTAATCGAAGTTCCGTGCTCACTGGCTTAGCGGATTGTCCTGCGGACAATCACGCGCGCCAGCTCGCACAGTTTTTATACGAGACGTTGGCAAAAATTAAATAAAAAATGGAACAAATTTTAGTAATTGCTATTATCATTGTAGCCTTTTGGTCCCTCATTACAACCTTTAGAGCTATTTATCTTATTCTAACAAAAGAATTTAAAGGAGATAAACTCAGTTGGATTTTAATTTCCCTGGTCGCCATAATCGGACCGATACTTTGGATAACAAAAGGGAAAAAACTGATCTCTTCAGCTCGCAAATAAAACTGGAAGAGGGAAACGGTGCGGACTGAATAACTGGCGTGGTGTTTCTTAGAGTTTTATGGACTATTAATCGGAAGAAAAACTTTTGCCAACAACATATAAAAACAATGCTCAAATCAGTCTTGAATCGAAATTCGTTGCTCGCTTGCTTAGCGGATTGTCCTGCGGACAATCACGCTCGCCCGCTCGCACAGTTTTTATACGAGACGTTATGCCACATTGAATAAACCATTATGAAGAATTTTTTTTCACTTCTTTTCCTTCTACTCTTTATATCCTGCTCAGTTAATCAAAAAACGAACTGCGATTACATCAAAGATTATTACCCCAAGATCTACGAAGCGGAATTGAATTATAATCAAAAAAGCTATCAAGAGGCATTTGATCTCTATAGTGAAGCGTTTAATTCTTGTAAACCAAAAAATACTTTAAGCAATTATGAAATGGACAAATATGCAGAAGTATCTGCTATTTTAGGAAAAGAAGAAATAGCTCTTGATTTCATTCAGAAAAATATTAATCAGGGAATGCTATTACGTTCCTATCTACACAATCCTGTATTTGCTGATGTCTTTAAAACTGATCGTGGAAAAAAAATAGTTTCGGACTATGAAGCTGACCGCTCTGAATATTTAGCGACTCTGGACCTTGAGCTTAGATCCGAAATTCAGGAAATGATGCAAAATGATCAAATGTATGTGGAAGAGCAGGAAAAACGAAATGTAATTTTTGAAAGAAACACTTCAAGGTTAATTGAAATTTTTGAAGAAATAGGTTATCCTGGAAACAATATAATTGGTCCTTTTAATGTAGATTTCACAAACTCGGATATAACCATTTTATTAATGCATACACCAGACTCCATAAGAATTAATTATTTTATCCCAAAATTGAAACAATTTGTAAAAGAGGGTTCCTGTGATCCAAAGACTTTGGGAGTAGTAATTGATAATTTGCACTTATTCAACGATGAGCTTCAAATAATTGGAACCTATGAAAACAAAGAACACAATATGATTTCCGATAAAGACCAGGTAAATATAAATCGGCTTGAAATCGGACTTCCCACTTTAGAAATGCAAGAAAAACTTTAATATACTAACCAGCGGACAAAAAAACGTGGCATAACAATATATAAAAACAATGCTCAATCAGTTCTTGAATCGAAGTTCCGTGCTCGCTTGCTTAGTGGATTGTCCTGCGGACAATCACGCACGCCAGCTCGCATAGTTTTTATACGGGACGTTGGCGGTAATTGAATCAGAATGGAAGAAAAAATAGATGAATTTGTTTACAAAGCTAATCCAAATGAATGGTTAGAAGTTTCTGATGAATTACATCATTCTCTTGAAATGATTTTAAAAAATAATTCATCCGTCTATTTTAAACCCGACACGTGGGACGGAATACCTATTAAAAAAGATATGAGTTCACGATCTGTTTTTCTATTAATGGGTTTCGCAGTAGAAAATTTGATTAAGGGCACTTTAATTTTTGACAATCCAGAATTTATAAATACTGGAAAATTAAGCGGCAAAATTAAAACACATAATTTACAGTCTCTGATCGAAAAAACAGACGAAATCGAGCTGACTGATTCGGAACAAAATTTAATTGGTGTTCTTTCGGAGGCGATACCGGATTGGGGGAGATATCCATCTCCATTGGCTTTCCTAAACCTAAAAAATGAAGTATTGTATTTTCAAGAGACATTTATTACTTACCAATCCGTAAGAAATAAAATAAGAAAAGTTCTAATCGACAAACTTAAGAGTGGCTGGGTTTCAGGTAGAGAAAATCAAAGGACGAATGTTCAAATAATAGAGTTTAGGGAAAAGTAAAACTACCGCCAACATTATATAAAAACAATGATAAAACCTGTTTCAAATCGAAACCCCGTGCTCGCCAGCTCGCACAGTTTTTATACGAGACGTTGTAATGCATTAAAATCAAACTGAAATTGATAGACAAAATCCTACTAAAAGACTCAATTGATTTTAACGGGACTATACCTGAATTGAAAGAAAAGATTAGGCAGAATAGAGAAGGTGAATTTGAGTTGGAATGGATTGACCAATATGACTTTAAGTTTTTATCCCATTTTTCGTTAGGAACATTAATTGTTAATGGGTTTCCTGGCGCTACCGACGGAATTAAAGGTTATGGAAATTTAAGTGAGACTGGAAATGGAAATACTCGAATTAAACTGAAAACAAAATTACGGATTGAATTATATTTCGCTCTCTTTGTTTTTGTATTTATATTTTTTTGTGGTTTTATGGCTGATGAAAATTTCCCCATTTGGATTTATTTCTTGCTTCCTATTTCTCTGTTGTGGTTTTGGTTTATTTTCAGAATACAGGAAAAGAGACTATTTGAAAAATTCAAAAACTATATTAAGCGAATAAAATAACGCATTACAACAATATATAAAAACAATGCTTAATTTGTTCTTGAATCGAAAAATCCTGCTCGCTTGCATAGCGGATTGTCCTGCGGACAATCACGCTCGCCCGCTCGCACAGTTTTTATACGAGACGTTGTGTGTAATGCTACCAAAAATTCAAAATGAATCTTAGATTACAAACCAATAGATTATTAATTACACCTATTTCATTATCGGATTTAGAGAAAATTCACGAATTACATTCTCTTCCGGAAACTGACCGATTTAATACTTTGGGGATTCCCAAAACCCTAAATCAAACAGAAAGAATAATTAAAGATTGGATTGAAAAGAATGAAAACGGACAGAACAAAAATTTCACATTTAAAGTTGAATTAATTGATAGAAAAACATTTATTGGGCTAATTTCCCTGAATTTGGGAAAGCCTAAATTCAAAATTGGAGAAGTCTGGTATAAATTTCATTCTGATTTTTGGAATAAAGGGTATGCGACAGAATCTCTGAAAAAAATCCTGGAATTCGCATTTGGTGAACTTGACTTACATCGGATTGAAGCTGGATGTGCTGTTGAGAACATTGGAAGTATTCGGACTTTAGAAAAAGTTGGGATGACAAGAGAGGGAAGAAAAAGAAAAGTTTTGCCTCTTAAAGATGGTTGGTCGGATAACTTTGAATATGCTATTTTATCAACTGACCAAATAAGCACTACAAACAACAGTATATAAAAACAATGCTAAAACCTGTCTCAAATCGAAACATTGTGCTCGCTTACTTAGCGGATTGTCCTACGGATAATCACGCTCGCCAGCTCGCACAGTTTTTATACGGGACGTTGTAAAACATTTGAAAAATGACTTATTTAATGAAGAACATAATTTCAATATTCATATTTTTTTTAACCGTCCTTAGCTATTCTCAAAAAAAACAAACTATAGAATGGATAAATAACAATTCTATTCTTATTGAAGACGCTAATCCAAACTCTGAACTGATTGATTTTGGGCAAAATACTCCCGATAAATTTGCTAATGCTAAAATTTATGGTTTTGGAGAAGCCTCTCATAATACAAAGGAATTTTTTGACCTTAAAGCAAAATTTTTTAAATACTTGGTCAAAACTCAAGGTGTCAGAGTGTTTATAATGGAAGAATCGTATCAAGCTGAATCTGGAATTAATGAATGGATAGGTGGTGGAAAAGGAGACATTAAAACAATAGCTGAGAATTTTAACATCGGATTTTGGCGTTCTAAAGAAGTAGTAAATTTATTGCAATGGATGAGGAATTTCAACTTAGATAAATCAAAAGAAGATCAAATTCGCTTTTATGGAATGGATATTCAAAATGGAAAAAACATCAATAAAGAGATACGAACGTTTATTAATGAGAATAAAATCAATATTGACGAAACACTATTGACTACTGTAGATAGTTGCGCGAAAAAAACAATAAACTATAATAAACCTGACGATTGGTGGCAACTTCAGATCCCAAGATTAAATAAATTAAAACAGCAAATACTGACTTCAAAAAACGAAAGTAAAGAGTATAAATCTTTAATCAGAAGTTTAAATTATTTGATAGGTTATACTAAATATGCGTCGTGCATTAAAGATGAATACCCAAAAAGCACTGAATTTAGAGACTTAAAAATGTTTGAAAACGTTAAATGGATTGTGGAAAATCGTTCGCCAAACGGAAAAGCTTTTATCTGGGCTCATAATGAGCACATTAACAAAAAAGAGATGTACTACGCTGGGAGTGATATAATTAATTTAGGTCGTCATTTAAAAGACTACTATTCAGAAAATTACTATAGTGTAGGTTTTGACTTTGCGACAGGAAAGATTAATGGTTATGTAGTAGATAAAAAACAAGGTAACCACTGGAAAACTTACCATATAGAGAAACCTTTTAGAAGAACTTACGCCAAAACGTTAAATGCGGCTAACAAGGAAATTTATTTTATCGATTTAGATAATGCAATTGAAAAAGAACCAACAGAATTCTTTAGCAAGAAAAAATCATACTTACTTATAGCTGGAGGCGGATATCAACCTAAACCGTTACATAAGATAAAGATTTCAAAAATATATTCAGAATCCTATGATGGTTTAATCTTTGTAAAAAAAATATCACCTCCCGATTATAAATTAAGAGAACTCTAAGAACGTTATACAACACTGTATAAAAACAATGCTTGAACCAGTCTCAAATCGAAATTCCATGCTCGCTTGCTTAGCGGATTGTCCTGCGGGCAAAAACGCTCGCCCGCTCCTGTATTTATACGAGACGTTGTAAACAATTTCGCCAATGAACATTTCTATAAATGAAAAATAAAAAAACACTAATTCTAATAGTAATAATTTTTACAAGCTCATCAGTAAATAAAATCCAAGGACAGGAAGAAAGTTTCACCAACCCTGTAGCCTTTTTAGAAATATTTATTGGACCATATGGAGGTGAAAATAAAGGAGTATTATTAGGTTCAGAAATGAATTACCAGTGGAATAAAAACTTAATGACACTTAGATATTCAAGTTTACAAGAATCTGGAGACTCTAAACTTTTAAAACAGACAACGAATGCAAACACAGATGAGTTGGCACTTCTTTACGGTTTAAGAAAAATTAATAATAGTCATTCATTATCAGGCTCCGCAGGACTTTCCTATAATGTTTATAAATCTAATAGCCGTAATGAAAATAACGAAATTAGAGACAGGTTTATCGGACTTGCATTAGAAGCTAATATTAAGTGGTTCAAATACAAAACGGACAGTCCTTTTAATGTAGGATTTGGCTTAAAACTATCTGGTAATATTTCAAAGAATTCCTACGTGGGTTTATCAGCAGTTTTAAGTTTAGGATGGCATAAAATATATGAAGAAAGAATTGATCCTGACGACTCCGAAGACGAAGATTAGGCTCAACTGTTTACAACAATATATAAAAACAATGCTCAACCCCATCTCAAATCTAAACTTCGCAATCGCTTGCTAAGCGCATTGTCCTGCGGACAATCACGCGCACCAGCTCGCACAGTTTTTATAAGGGACGCTGTGGGACATTAAAATAATAATATGAAAACAAAGGAAATCAAAGAATTTTTACCATTAGCAATCTTATCAATTATCGGACTTGTTTCAGTTCTTCAAGTTCTGTTGACCGATTACACTTTTAATTACCGACAATATATTGGATTATCATTATTAATAGTTTGTGGCATATTCTTTTTCACTGACAGAAGGTTATATAGATATTTTTTCGGTATTACATTGATTTTAGGAACTTTAAATTTAATTGCTTTTTCTACTTATATTTTTGCCTTCTATTTTATTTTCTTTCCAATACAGATATTACCATTTATTTTTTTAGTGGTTTATTTAATTAAATATAGAGAACGCATTAGTGATTTATATTTCCGATCCATTCAAAAAAGTGAGGAAGAAGAACAGGAGTATTACGATAGAAAATTAAAAAGGTTCAAAGAAAAATTTTCTGAATTGAGCGACCCAGAAATTGAAGACAAGTTAAATCAAGAACTAGTTCCAGAAGCAAAACAGGCATTGTTAGAAATAATAGAAAATAGAAACCAGGAAACACACCACAACATTATATAAAAACAATGCTTAAATCAGTCCCGAATCAAAACATCCTGCTCGCTTGCTTAGCGGATTGTCCTGCGGACAATCACCCGCGCCCGCTCGTACAGTTTTTATAAGAGACGTTGCCCACAATACTCACAAATATGAAACTTAATAAATATAAACAACAACCAAAATGAGAAATCTGATTTTAATATTTTCCTTTTTTATTTTTACAGGCTCCACCATTAAAGCTCAGGAATTTGTCTATTTTGGGGCAAAGAGTGGTATTAATCTTACTAATCTAAGTTCTGATAATTTTGCTAAAACCAGCTTTAGAACTGGATTTCATTTGGGGCTACTGGCCGAAGTCCCTTTGTCTAATAAAATTTCTATTCAACCTGAAATCTTATATTCTACACAAGGCACAGAGGCAGATGTAATTACTTTCGAGGGAAATCTCAATATAGATTACAACTTGGAATATTTACAGGTTCCCGTTTTAGCTAAAATATATCTTACAGAATCTTTATCTATAGAAGCAGGTCCTTCATTTAATTTTTTAGTAAAAGAAGAAATTTGGGATAGGAAGACCGAATACGGGAGCAGTTTTGAATTCGGAGGGGCTTTGGGAGTCTCCTATGCAATTAGCAATGGGTTTTTTGTTACCACTCGATATTTTTACGGTTTTACTAATGCTCTTGATGCTTATAGTACCAAATTTAACAATAGCGGATTTCAATTGGGTATTGGATTTATGTTTTAAAAATTATAAAAATAAGTACTGTGCTTACTTAGTTCTTGAATCGAAACATCGTGTTCCCTTGCTTAGCGGATTGTCCTTGCGGACAATCACGCACGTCAGTTTGCACAGTTTTTATATGAGACGTTTGTATTAATACACACAGATTACAAACTTAATTCTATGAATCAACAAAAAGTAATAACTTTGTATTTACAAAAAAAACAGGTTTATGGAAACTTCAATTATTAAGATCGGAAACTCGAGAGGATTAAGGCTTAGTAAAACAATCTTGGAAAAATATCACATTAAAGACAAAGTAGAATTGATTCTTGAAAAAGGACAAATCATTTTGCGACCTATAGAATTACCGAGAAAAGACTGGGAGGAAAAATTCAAGGAAATGGCAAATAATAATGACGATGAACTTCTTATGAATGATATTTTTGAGGATGAAAATTTTGATGAATGGACCTAAAACAATATTCCATGATTCTGGTAAATCTTGATCCAAAAGTTGGAAGTGAGATTAAGAAAACACGACCTTGTGTAATTATTTCGCCAAACGAAATGAACAAATTTTTGAAAACAATTGTTGTAGCCCCGATGACAACAAACCTCAAAAAATATCCGACCAGAATTTCGATTAAATCAAATGATAAAAAAGGAATGATTGCAATCGACCAAATTCGGACAATTGACAAGCAAAGAATTATAAAAGTCTTTGATTCTCTGAGCAAATCTGAGGTTAGAAAATGCAAAGAAGTGCTAAAAGAAACGTTTGTAGACTAATAGTACTTAATGCCAACAGCATATAAAAACTATGCTTTAAACCGGTCTCAAATCGAAAGTCCCCGCTCGCTTGCTTAGCGGATTGTCCTTGCGGACAATCACGTACGTCAGCTTGCACAGTTTTATGAGGGACGTTTTGCAAAATTTAAAATAATAAGAACTATGAATAAAATTTTACTGATTACAGTATTTACTTTTATAAGTCTTAATTTCTATAGCCAGTCTAATAAAGAAGAATTACTTGAAAAGGATATAGAGAAAATTGTTGAAGAAATAAAGTTTATGTACCACTATGATCAGGCAACCCGAGAATACTTACATTTTCAAACTTTTGATAAGAATATAACTGACAGCATTGAAAGTTTAAGTAAAGAAAAAAGGGATAATAGAATTAATTACACTCCAGTAAAATCTGATTCTTTAAAAAATAAAATTTGGTCTAACTATATTAATCCTATGGATCAAATCCATACAGAGCGTATGATTGAATTAACCAAAAAATACGGTTTTCCTTCGGCTCAAAGGCTTAAGAGGTTTTCAAAAGATTCAATAGATTTCAATCCACTTATATTACTAATTCATTCCCATCTGAATTTTCTAAAGAATTGATTGAAATTACAGAATATGAAAAAAGCAAAAACAGAATTAAAAAATGTGATTTCGGATACCTACTTTGGCATTTGAAGGGTAGGTCTGATTTTAAACCAATGTTGGACAATGGTTACGAGATGGCAAAAAATGAAGATGGAACTTTCAGTTTAAAAGCTGTGGATTGTGATTAAAACTTTGCACAATATCATAAAAACATGCTCAAACCTTTTTCGAATCGAAAATCTGTGCTCACTTGCAACGCCTGATCGTCCTTCGGGCAATCACGCTTGCTAGCGAGCACTGTTTTTATACGGGACGTTATGCCAATTAAAACCAGTTTTCCTTTCAGTTGAAATAAAATGATCTTACTTTTGATAATATCAAATGATAGTACCATAATGAAGCCTCCCTACGAAATTACTCCTAATATTTTAAAGATTATAACTTCTATTGCCGAGAAGTTAGGAGCTATAAATGCCAATTATTTAAATAAACCTTCTCCTAAACTGAGAAAGGAAAATAAAATTAAAACCATCCATTCTTCATTAAAAATAGAGGGAAATACGCTAACTGAGGAACAAATAACTGCACTTATAGAAAACAAAAGAATCATAGGTCCTAAGAAAGACGTAAAGGAGGTTTTGAATGCTATTGAAATCTATGAACACTTAGAAAATTATGATCCATTTGGTGAAAAATCTTTCTTAAAATGCCATCAAGATCTAATGCAAAACTTAATAATTGATGCAGGAAAATATAGAAAAGAAGGTGTAGGTATTATGAAAGGTTTAGCAGTAGAACATTATGCTCCTCCTCATCAAAATGTGCCTTTTCTAATGAAAGATTTGTTTGAATACCTACAGACCTCGAACGAAATCGAACTGGTTAAAAGCTGTGTGTTTCATTATGAAATGGAATTTATTCATCCGTTTTTAGATGGAAATGGAAGAATGGGTAGACTGTGGCAGACTTTAATTTTAATGAATAAATATCCTGTATTTGAATATCTGCCTTTTGAGACGTTGATCAGTAATGACCAGGAGAAATATTATTCTGCATTGTCTGTTAGTGATAAGGCAGGTAATTCAACAGCATTTATCGAATATATGCTTGGAGTAATAAACAGATCATTAGAAGATTTACTCAATTTTACCAATAGAACGCTTACTGAGAAAGACAGACTCGAATATTTTTTATCCTTGAATAAAAAAGAATTCACCCGGAAAGATTATATGAAAGTTTTTAAAGATATTTCTGGAGCAACAGCAAGCAGAGATCTTAAGAAAGGTGTAGAACAAAAGTTATTCGAGAAAATTGGAGATAAAAATAGAACCACGTATAGAATATAAATGGTCCTATATAAAAACAATGCTAAAGTCTGTTCTTAATCGAATTTTTGTGTTTTTTCGTGTTGCGCCTGATTTTCCTGCTGAAAATCGAACTCACCAGCAGTATTGTTTTTATACAAGACCCTAGCCAAAATCAAATATGAGAACCAAATTAATTTTAATATTCATTTTTTTATAGCTACTAAAAGTTTTGCCTGTAGCTGTGAGACCCCAAAACCGGCTGTCGAATTTTATCAATCTGATTACGTTTTTGAAGGTAAAGTATTTGAAAAAAAATATGCTTCAGATTCGCTTACCAATACAGTAACTTTTGAGATAAGTAAACATTATAAAAATGGGGATAATCCCAAGTTTTTAAAATTTCAATTGAATTCTGAGGCAGAGGTTACAGGTCTTTACTCTTCGTGTTATTGGTCTGCAGATAAGGGAGAGAAATGGTTAGTATATGCAAAAACAATAAATGGAAAATTAGATTTTCAATTCTTTTGTTCCAATAGCAAAACTCTAAATGAATCAAAGATTTATTCATCAGAACAAAAAGTTTTAAACTTTGGAAATCAATTAGATATGACTCAATATCGTTATAGATCCTATGATGCTAAACCAACAACAAACTTAGATTCAATTTTAAAAATTTATCAAAAGAAGAAATTGAAACCTTCAAAAGGATTTGCTGGAATTTGGTTAGATATTGACGCTCAGGGAAATCTAACGAAAGCTAATCTTCAACCTAATAGGGAGTTGGAGTATGAACAAATCGATACGTTATTTGGCGTGAATCAATTTAAAAATGTTTACAGAGAACCAATATCAGATTTAGAAAATATTGCTTTAGAAATAGCTAGAAAAATAAAACATTGGGAGAAATACTATTATCTTGATTTAGAGAAACCTGTGAAATATAGAAAAGCCCTAAAAATTTATGTAAATAAAGATTCAATTATACAAGTAGAACATTAGGATCATACTTTGGCTAACAATATATAAAAATAACGCACAAACCAGTCTCGATTTAAAATTCCCTGCTTTTTTTACCACCCCTGCTGCAGCTACAGACAATCAAGTAGCTCTAATTTGGAGGAGCTTACAGGATAGTTGGATTAACAAGAAAAATAATTGATGATAGAATAGATGAAGTTTAGAGTTTTAAATTTAGTCATTTTAATATTGTTATTTTATGGCTGCGACAGAAGTAATGATGAAAGAATCTATCGTTTTGTAATTAAGAATGATTCAGGTTATGATATTAACCTGGAAATTTTTGACAGTGATAGTAATGATTTTATCAAAATAATTACAATCCCAAATTCAAATTTTGTTAGTAAAGATTTTCAATCTTCGGATATGGGTGAAGTTTATGGAATTCAGGATTTTTTTGAAGGAGATTCCGTGAATGTAGTTTATGGGAATAATTTAAAAATAGAATCTTACAAATGTGTTTTTTTAGAGACAGAAAGTAATGGTTGTAGTGAAAACGGCAATATTATAAATGATGGGGATCCGCAGTGTGACCGAGATAGGGTGGGAAACCTTTATAAAACAACGTATACGTTTATACCCGAAAATTTTTAAAGCCTAAACTCAGTAAGGGCGTGAAGTAAAAAATTAATTTGGCAGTAGATTTTAAAGCATCTATAAGTTAAAGTTTGGTTAAAGGTATCAATTTCGGTTACACTAAAAATGGCCTATTCTGAAGCGCTAGTAATAGTAAGCTTTTTTGATTTTCGTTTAGTACCTCTTCCTCCGCTTAAAAGCCCCAAACACCAGTATTTAGGGGCTTTGTTTTTCTCATCTAGACCATAGAAAAATTCTCCATTTCCATTACAAATATTTCATCTTTTCAGTTCCCAGGAATTAGCTTAAAATAATTTTCGTAATATGTGATAAAAATATATTATGAATAAGATTTTACTAGTTTTCACCTTATTTTCATTGTTTTCTTTTAATTCTCAGGCGCAGGATAATTACTTTCCTATAAAGGAAAAAACTCTGAGTATTGGAGGTGGCGCTTCAATTAGATTAAACCAAACCGACTACGAGGCAGCTCTTAGCCGGGAAGTATTTGCACTTAACTTGAGGCCAAATGTTGGCTACGCAATTGGGGAGAATCTTATGCTGGGTGTTGGCCTGGGCTATTCTTATAATGAAACCACTACGGATGATTCAGTGAATAATAGAGATCAAACGGCGAACGGAGTTGGAGTCTTCCCTTTTATTCGCAAATATTTCAATATAAATAACAGATTTGCTCTTGATCTTACAGGAGAACTGGGCTATGAACATAGCTGGGGAACAAATTATACCGTTGGGGAGGGATATGAATCTACGGCGAATAGGTTTGAAGCTTCTATAAGACCCGGCATATCTTATTTTGTTAGTGATCATATTGCTCTGAATGCACAACTTGGGGGCATTTTTTACCAACATACTTCCAGAAAAGTTAATGGTGAACTGGATACAAGATATAATAGTTTAGTAGCTTCTCTCCAAATGGAGCAGTTTTATTTTGGAATCAATTTCTTCTTATAAAGAATCTTTTTCTCCCGTTTTCGGTTTAAAAACGGGGGAATTTCCTAGTAGCAAAAAAGGAAGACTAGTCTTAACTTAAGGGATAACCTTTTTGGGAAATCAGCGGTAACTATGGTGCATTTTTATTTATAAGTCTATAGATTAGATTTTTAAGACCAGGTTGAAATTAATATCGAGCATATTCTGCTTTATTTTAAACCTGTTATTGCATAGCTGCTTCTCCAATTAAGGTTTCAAGTTTAACCTTAATTTCTGTGCTATGAATCCATTCTATATTTTTCTTGAAAATTACAAGACAGCTACAGCCGGTTTTCATATTCTGGCCAAACTATTCATTTTGTTAATCCTAACCTGGATAGTTGTTGCAGCTATTTTTGCAGTTCTGGGAACCTTAAATTTGATATTTTAGTTGCCAATCAATCTTTTAAATTCTGGCTTTCCGGCTTAGTTATGTGCAGGCATGATAAAGCTGAAAACTGTTTCTTTGTCTGAAGATTTCACGTTGATATCTCCCTGGTGCGCTCTGGCAATTTCTGAAGCTATATATAGGCCAAGACCTAAACCTTGTTTAGGTTCCTCACCTTCAATGCGATAAAAAGGCTCAAATAATTTCTCTCTTACTTTTTGCGGAATTTTCACACCTTTATTGGTAATTTCCAATTTAAATTCCCCGTTAACACAAACAGCCTCAAGTTCTATAGGTTTATCCAGCGAGCCGTGGGTTACAGCATTTCCCAGGAGATTAGAGCATAATTGTGCAATTCTATTAGGATCACAATTAACAGGATTTTCAATTTTAATATTTGTAGAGAAATCCCGGTTTGGAGATATGGTTTTAATTTCATTGATTACCTGCTCCAGAATATTTTCTAGCTTTCCAAAATCCTTTGTTTTATTTAATTTGATGCCTTCCCCTAATCGGCCACGAGCAAAATCCAGCAGATTATCTATTAAATTTTCCATCCTAATGCTGGTAGATTTAATGAGTGCGGCATTGCGTTGTACAATATCTTCCTTACTAAATTTCATAAGAATTTCAGCACTCATTCTGGTGGTGGCAATAGGATTCTTAAGGTCGTGCCCTAAGATTGCTATAAATTGCTCGCGCAATTCGGCTATATGTTGCTCTTCATTAAGCTCTGCTACTGCCTTTTCTTTCTCTTCAATCGCTTCAAGATGAAAACTTATTAGTTCAGCATAAAGTTGAAACATTCCTCTAATTTCTTCCGTATCAATTTTTGCTGCCTTTTTATCTATAGCGCAAAGCGTGCCAAAGAAACTTCCATCCTTTTTATAAATCGGTACCGAGATATAACTGGAAATGCCGTACATCGCTGGAATAGGATGTTTAGCATAAGTATCACTGGTTGCTACATTATCAATATAAATTGGTTCTTCTTCTCGGCGTACCTGCTCACAAAGTGTAGTTTCTACTTCCAGTTCGTCACCTGATTTTAAGCCAAATGAAATTCCATCTTTACTGGCGCAAGTTATCCATTTGTCTTCGGTAACGCGCGCAATCGCTGCGAATCCCATTCCTGTATTAAGGCAAACAATGTCTAATAGCTGAGAGACGATCGGGATTTTATTAATATTTGCAACGTCTGCTTTATAATTTTTATGCGTAGTGGAAGTCTTAATAAGTATAAATTTTTGAGTGTAAAAAGTTTATAAAATTAGTAAATATTTTTGATTCCTGAAAAGGTTATAATTCAGTCCTGGGGCTTTATATCAGATTTCTACCTGCTCATTATCAAAAAAATGTAGTCTGTATCATTACTGATTATTTTACCTGTTTTGCTACTTAACTTTAGGATATAATTAAATACAAGCTTGTACCTAAACCGTTTATAAATCCTAAAATTTAATTGTTATGAAAACATTAGTCGTTATTTTGATGCTTGCGAGCTTTAGCTTTAGTAGCTACGCTCAGAGAATTACAGAACTGGAAGAAACTAAGGTTGCTTATTCTCCTATTGTTCTGGCAGAAACCGATAATCCAGATGAATATCGATACGAGGTGAACGATGGTTTCGCCGCCGAATTCACTGAAAACCCGATGGCATTTATGGAATCTTATTTTGATATTTCTGATTTTATTGAAGAAGTAAAAGATAAGGATTATAATTCTTACCTGGTGCGTTTCTCAACTGATAAGGGTTTTCTTGAAGCCAATTATTCAAAAGATGGAGAATTAAACCGAACCAGGCAGTTGTTTAAAGATATTGCCTTGCCTCTAGCGATTAGAAACGAATTGTGGAGACAAACCGAAGGCTGGAGTATGGTAAAGAATAGTTACAAAGCTAAGGGACAGCGTAATCTTTTGGATCAAGAACTTTATCGAATTAAAGTTGTAAAAAACAATAAATCGAAAATTATTAAAATTGATCCTAAAAATATAAATGAAGAGCGTGTGGCCGGTATGTAATTTCTCTAGAACCTCAAACTATTGCCTGTAAAGTATAAACTTCAGTCTAAATGAAGCTCGAAAAAACTTTACAGGCATTTTTATGTCTTTATATCAAATATGAACCTATTGACATCATAAAATAAATTCCTGGTAGCAAAATCAGGGTTCTTCATTAAATTAATTTACTTGATATCAATTACTTAGATTCAAAAAAATATTCAACAAGAAAAAATAGTTTTAAATTACATGAGTATATCTTAAATGTAAAAATTATGAAAGCACTTGTTGTAGATGATGAAGAACTGGCAAGAAGAAAAGTGCTTAACTTGCTTGCCGAAGTAGAGGAAATTGAAGTTTTGGGTGAATGCTCCAATGGGAAATCGGCCATTGCCCAAATTAATAAGCTTAAGCCGGAACTTGTTTTTCTTGATATTAGTATGAAAGATATGAGTGGTTTTGAAGTGCTGCAGAAGCTTAATGTGAACCCAAAACCGGTGGTTGTTTTTGTAACTGCTTATGATAATTATGCGACTAAAGCTTTTGATGTAGATGCCTTCGATTTCCTGCTGAAACCCTTTAGGGACGAGCGGTTTTTTAAAACCATAAAAAAAGTACTTAATATCTCAAATAATGAAGTTCAGGAAAATTTTGAAAAGCGCCTGCAAACTTTATTTGAAGTTTATAGCAAAGACAGGAAAACCTCCAAAATTCCCTTAAAACTTCCGGTTAGGCAGGGCAATAAAACCGTTTTATTAACACCCGACGAGATCAGTTATATCTGTGCCTCTGGTTATTACGCTGAAATTTATACTGAAAATAGCAAGTATTTACTAAGGGAATCTTTAAATAATCTGGAAGAATTTTTCAAAGATCACGCCTTTTTTAGAATTCATAGATCGGCCATTATTAATCTTAATCACATTAAAGAAATTGTTCATTCAGATTTCTCTGAAGTAGATGTGAAAATGAAAGACAATAAATTATTACGCATCAGTAAATCCAATAAAAAGGAATTATTTGATAAACTCGGAATTTAAAAGAACCTCAAAATGAGCCTTTCAGCCTTAAAAAATAAATATATAGACGTAAAGCTTATTTTGCTTTTGGCGGCCTTCTATACTTTATTCAACCTGGTGTAGCTGGGCAAATTGGCTTATATGCGTGCCTTTGTTTACCGGGAAATCGTAGAATCCTGGCACGACATTATTATCCATAATATGCTTATAGACTGGATTATTGTTGTGGTCTATATGGGCCTGATTGCGATAAGTACTAAGCGACTTTTAGATAAAAATTATTCGTGGATAAGAATTTTTCTACTGCATACCTTATTTTCAATTTTAATAGGATTTGTAATTCGGTTTTTCTTTGATCTCCATGGGATTCTACTCGGCTTAATGACTTTTGCCGATTATAGTTTAAAAGCCAGCATAGACCGAATGATATTTGTGATAGATCTTAATTTTCTGATCTATTTTGCGATGATTTTTATCATCTACACCTATTATTATTTAAAACAGGTAAAAGAGACTGAAAAGCAAAAGACACTACTGGAATCTCAACTTACCAATACGCGTATGAAGATGTTATCTTCTCAGCTACAGCCGCATTTTTTATTCAATACCTTAAACTCAATTTCGGTTTTAGTAGAAATAGATGCTAAAAAAGCCCAGGATACCATTGCAGATCTAAGCGACCTGCTTCGGGAGATCTTGTACAGTAGTGAGAATTATAAGGTTACGTTGAGAAAAGAATTACGAATGCTGGACTATTATTTAAATATTCTTACTTTAAGGTTTTCAGATCATTTAATAATCGAAAAAAATATAGACGAGAGCCTTTTAGATCAATTAGTGCCTTCTTTACTATTGCAACCTGTTATAGAGAATTCGGTTAAACACGGTTATTCTTACCATAACATACATCTTAAGATTGTAATCAATATTTTTAAATCTAGAGGTTACCTGGTGCTTAGCGTCTATAATAATGGAAAACCACTTACCGAAAAACAAGAAGCTTTGTTAGAAAAAGGAGTTGGCATTTCTAATACCAGGGATCGTTTACTTACACTTTACGGAAAGAGAGCCAGTTTTAAAATACGTAATAAAGACGCTGGGGTAGAAACGCTAATAAAAATTCCCTATTCCAAAACCTGATTATAAACTTAAACGTTCCCCGTTCTTACTGGCAGATTCATAGATCTTTTCCAGAATTATAATATCTTTTAATCCATCTTCCCCGGGAACCAGGACTGGTTTATCCTGAATTATCGCCAGGGAATCATCATCCATTTGTACAGCTTGCTGATTCTTACCAAATGGAGGTAAAACAGTTCCATCACTGGCTTTTCCTTTTACCCCGGAATAAGATTGAAAAGGTCTTAAATAATACCATCCATCTTCGCAATTTGCTTCAAGATTATTTAGATTTTCTCCAAAGCTGGTTTTACAATCAGCGGTAATTCCGTTTGGGAATTCAAGATTAAAAGTGGTCGTTTCATCTACTTCATCAAAAATTTCGGGTCTATTAATGGTATGTCTTGCACTTACCGAAATAGGTTCTAAACCGGTGCTATAGCGCGCGGCATTTAAAGGGTAAACTCCCATATCATACATTGCACCGCCACCCATTTCTTTTTCCAGTTTCCAGGGTGTCATGGGGTCTCCATAATAACCGGCTTCTGCTTTTAGGTTTTTCATTTTACCAAAAGGTTTGGTTTCTGCCCACTTTATTAATGTTTGAGTATTCTTTTCGTGTTGCATTCTATAGCCAATAGAAAGTTTTACCCGGTTTTTATTACAGGCTTCGATTATTGCCCGGCATTCTTCCGAAGTTTTTGCCATAGGTTTTTCGCACCAAACATGTTTCCCCGTATTTGCGGCTTTAATGGCATATTGGGCGTGCAACCCGGTAGGTAATACAATATAGATAACATCTATCTCATCGTTATTAGCAATACGGTGCATATTGTCATAATTATACACGTTTTGATCTTTAATACCGTATTTACGTTGCCAAACCGGGATTTTTTCGGGACTTCCGGTAACTATACCCTTTAGTTCACAAAATTCTGTTTCCTGCAGTGCGGGCGCCAATTGGCCGGTGCTGTAATTTCCCAATCCAACCAGGGCAACGCCTAGTTTTTCTTTGTTCTTAGGAAATAAAAAGTTCGGAATTGGTAGCGTGCTTGCGGCAATCAATAATCCCGATTTTTTAATAAATGCTCTACGATCTTGCATACTGAAGTTTTTAATTGGGTTTAAAAGTTACTCAAGTGTTCTTAAATTCTAACTTCAAAAAATACATTTAACTATTTTTTAAAACCTGATTCACAAGGCTTAGGCTGAATTTCCTTAACTTAAAGAAAGATTTTAAAACTTACTAATTATGAAAAAATTACTCTTTTTAACCGGAGATTTTGCTGAAGATTACGAAACTATGGTTCCTTTCCAAATGCTGGTTATGTTAGGATATACCGTCCATACCGTTTGCCCCGGAAAGAAAAAAGGAGAGAAGATAAAAACTGCTATCCACGATTTTGAAGGAGACCAGACTTACACTGAAAAACCGGGTCATTTATTCGAACTCAACTACTCTTTTGATGATGTGAAACCGGAAGATTATGCCGGTTTGGTAATGGCCGGTGGGCGTGCTCCGGAATATCTCAGATTAAATAAAAAGGTAATTGAAATCACTAAGCATTTCTTTGAAAAAGATAAACCGGTAGCTGCAATTTGCCACGCCATTCAAATTCTTACTGTCGCAGATGTCTTAAAAGGAAGAACCCTCACAGCTTACCCAACCATAGGCCCGGAAATTGAATTGGTAGGAGGGAAGTATAAAGAGGTTGAACCTACAGAAGCGGTGGTAGATGGCAATCTAGTGACCTCGCCAGCCTGGCCAGGGCATTCGGCTTTTATTGCGGAATTTGTAAAACTTTTGGGAGCTAAAATCGAGATTTAAAAGATTTGAAGGTTTTATTGGAAAATAAGTTTCCCAGCTTTCAAGGAGGTGGCCGCAGGCCGGATGGTTTCAACCACCCCTTTCTTCAGCAAGCTGAATTCATTCCCCTCCTTTGAAAGGAGGGGAGCTTTTTTATACTAAATCAGGGGCAGAAGCTAAAGCTGTTTAAATATTGATTTTTTTTCTCAAAGATAATTTAGAAAAACTTTTTTAGCTCCTCCAGTTATTTTGAAGGGAAGCAGGCTGCAGTTTCAAAAGAACTTTTAAAGCTCCTCCCCTTATTTTCAAGGGGAGGTGGCCGCAGGACGGAGGGGTTAATGTTGAGATTTTTTTCTATTGTTCAAGAATGAGATCTATCACTGATTTTTGAGTCAATGAATTGCTGAATTTCTTCTACAGGGGTTTTATATTCAAACCAGTTTGTTTCCCTATCTTTTCTAAACCAGGTGAGTTGTCTTTTGGCAAATCTCCGGGTATTTTTTTTAATTTCTGAAACTGCAGTTTCCAGGGAATCTTTTCCTTCCAGAAATGCGAAGAGTTCTTTATAACCCACGGTATTTAAAGCATTCAATTCGCGTTTCGTGAAAAGTCCCTCAGCTTCATCCAATAGACCTTCATCTATCATAAGATCTACCCGTTCGTTTATGCGATCATAAATTATTTCGCGGTCAGCGCTAAGCCCTATACTTATCGCGGTGAAATTTCGTTTCTTTTTTGGCTGGTTGAGGTAAGAGGAGTAAGGATTTCCACTGCTTATACAAACTTCCAAGGCTCTAATAACTCGATGCGGATTTTCTAAATCTACTATTTTATAATAATCAGGGTCTAATTTATGCAATTGTTGTTGTAAAGTATCTAAACCTTCTTTTTCTAATTTCAGGTTAAGCTCCTGCCTTATTTCTAAAGAAACTTCAGGGAAATAATCTAAACCTTCCAATACACTTTTGGTGTAGAGTCCACTGCCGCCAACCATGATCACGATATTATTATTTTGAAATAATTCGTCTAATTTCTGAATGGCTTCAGATTCAAAATCGCCTACGTTGTAATTGTCTTCAATAGAAATATGCTGTATAAAATGGTGTTTAGCCGCCTGTAACTCATCTGCGGAAGGAACCGCTGTGCCAATGCGCATTTCTTTATAAAACTGCCTTGAATCTGCTGAAATTATTTCAGTATCAAACTTATTTGCGAGTTGAATGGCCAAAGAAGTTTTGCCAATGGCAGTGGGCCCCACAATATTAATAAGGTAATTAGTGTTCATGAAGTGGTTTTCCGCAGTTATGGCAAAATTCAGCATTGTCTAAATGCTTTGTTTCGTTACAATGCGGGCAGGCTTGTGTATTTTTAGGAATTTTATCCTTTTCAGACCTGGTGATCTCTGAAGTAACAATTCCTGTTGGCACCGCAATAATTCCATAACCAACAATCATAATAAAAGAAGCTATAAAACGTCCAACCGGTGTTACGGGGTGGATATCGCCAAAACCAACGGTGGTAAGCGTAACGATACACCAGTAAATGCTAAGCGGGATATTATCAAAACCTCCTTTTTCTCCTTCTACCAGGTGCATTACCGTACCCATAATGATGCATATAATAAGTACAGCAAATAGGAAGACAATAATCTTGGGCCTACTATTTCTTAAGGCTAATAAAAGGCGGTTAGACTCACCTATATAGCGAGTGACTTTTAAAATTCTGAAGACTCTAAGTAATCTTAAAGCTCTAACAGCAAATAGTAAGTTATGGCCGCCAAAAATAAAGGCGAGATAGGTTGGGAGTGTAGATAGTAGATCTACAATTCCATAAAAGCTGAAAATATAATTCTTAGGTTTTTTTATAGCGATTATTCGCAGAATGTATTCTATGCTGAAAATTATAGTGATTACCCATTCTGCGATATAGAAATGCCAGTAGTACTTGGTATTAAGCGTTCCTACACTCTCCAGCATTACTAAGGCGATACTTATAGCAATTACAATAAGTAAGGTCACGTCAAAAAACTTCCCTGAAGGAGTATCGGCTTCATAAATTACTTCATGAAGTTTTGCTTTCCAACCTGATTTTGGTTCTATTTTCGGCAATAATTGGTGATTTACGAATTATTCAAATTTAAATAAATTACTGAAGCTGGTAAGTAATTTAGAACTTATTTAGCCAGGGGATCTAACTGAACAATTTTTAACCTGGAATTACGACGCAAATAACTTTGAATAATATGCTGCGCGTCCCTGTCGTTTTTCATGGGTGTGATTATAGACCTAATAATGTCTAAATTATTAATTTGATGATTCAAATTAAAGTAACCAATACCTTTAAATTCCCCGTCTTCAACCAGTAAAGCACTTTTTTCGTCTATTTCCCGCCCGCGGTCTATAACCAGCATGTGTTGGTTTTTATAAGAATGTTTCTCTATTAGTGCTCTAACTCTTTCGTTGTAAGCTTCAGCTGGTTCTTCCTTGATACAGGCGCCGTGACATTTTTTAATGGTATAATTAAAGCAATTTCCAGATCCTTTTTCCAGGTGACAAAGTCTATGGCAGAGTTCATATGTCTCTATCCATTTTTCTAATACATTTCTGGCTCTTTTTAAAGAAGAAAAGGTAGTGATGCTATTCTTTTTCCCGGCTCTGGCTATATAAAGGTTGATATACCCATTCTCATCTGTAGAATGATAAAGCGCGTGACTAAAAATGTTCTTTTTTAAGGCTTTGTTGTATTTGGGTTTGTTATGCTTTATTTCCTGGTTTTCTTTTAATAAGGCGGCGAGTTCATTACCCGTAGCTTCATAACTTACTGAAGAAACTTCTTTTTGCAATTGACGGGCTTTGTGTTGTTCGCTGGTAAAATGCTGTGTGACCCGTTTTTTGATATTCTTGCTTTTCCCGATATAAATAATATCACCGTCTGCATTATGAAAATAGTATACGCCGGTAATGCCGGGTAGATCTTCTAAAATATAAACCAGGCGGGTATCAACCTGGCGTTTTGGTTCAAGTTTTACGGCATCTTTTAAAATATTCTTTTCAACATCTTTGGCGAGTAACATTTTAAAGAGCTTTACAGTTGCCTGGGCATCTCCGCTAGCTCTATGCCGGTCACTTAAAGGAATTCCCAAAGCTCTCACCAGTTTGCCTAAGCTATAAGATTCCTGGCCGGGAATAAGTTTTTTAGAGAGTTCTACAGTACATAGTGATCTTCTTTCAAAATCAAAGCCCAATCTTTTAAATTCGGTGCGAAGAATGCGATAATCGAATTTTGAATTATGAGCCACCAAAACACAATCTTCGGTGATTTCTACAATGCGTTTGGCAACTTCGTAAAACTTAGGCGCATTGCGAAGCATATCGTTATTTATGCCGGTAAGGTTAACTACAAAAGGTTGAATTGCTTTTTCTGGATTTACCAGGCTTATAAACTGATCAACAACCTTTAGCCCATCAAATTTATAGATAGCAATTTCGGTTATTCCCTCTTCGTTATACTTACCACCGGTGGTTTCTATGTCTACTACTGCGTACAAAAAATATGCTTCTGTTTTCTATAATTAATCTCTGGCTCCAAAAATTTCACTTCCTATACGCACCATATTACTACCGGAATCTATAGCAATTTTATAATCGCCGCTCATTCCCATAGAAAGTATTTCCATATCTGAATATTGTTCTTTAAAATCTTTAAAAACCGATTTTAGGTGATCAAATTCCTTTTTTACCTGTGCTTCATCATCGGTGAAAGTAGCCATTCCCATTAGGCCTTTTACTTTTACGTGATCTAATTTTTTAAACTCTTCTGAATCTAATATTTCTTTAGCTTCATCTGCTGAAATTCCAAATTTACTGTCTTCTTCAGCAATTTTAATCTGCAACAGGCAATTTATACAATGGCCATTTTTGTCGGCTTCCTTATTAATTTCTTTCAGTAATTTCAAACTATCTACCGCGTGAATAAGGGAAACGTATGGCGCCATATATTTCACTTTGTTACGCTGGACGTGGCCTACCATATGCCATTTAATATCTTTGGGAAGTTTTTCCCATTTTTCGGTCATTTCCTGGATCTTATTCTCTCCAAAATGTCTTTGGCCGGCTTCGTAAGCTTCTAAAAGATCGTCTACAGGTTTGGTTTTTGAAATAGCCACCAGGGTTATATCCTTAGGTAATTCATCCTGGAAACTTTTAATATTTTCTGAAATATTCATGCAATTTACTTTTTAGTTGATTTCAAACTCATAAATGGTTAATCCGCTTAATAGTTTGGGTTCAATATAGGTGCTTTTTGGGGGCATTGTTAAACCTTCATCGGCAGTTTCCTTAATTTCTTTTATGCTTAACGGAAGCATCCCAAAACCTACAGCAAATTCTCCTTTATCTATACGAGTTTTAATTTCTATGAGATCATTCTTACCGTGAATATAAGAAATACGCTTGTCATTTCTAAGGTCTTCAATTCCCAAAATTGGCTGAAGCACTTTTTTATATAAAATATAAGGATCTAATTTAGATAAAGAATCACCAAATTCATAGTTTGTTTTTCGCAAATAAAGGGAATAAAATTCCCCATCCAAATACATATTGAAATGATGTTTTTGCTCTGGCTTATAAACTTCCATCCCATGATTTTCAATCCGGAAATACTCATCTAGTTGAATAAGGAACTCTTCCTTGGTATGTCCATTCAAATCGGTTATTAATCTGCTAAATTCGTGGATCTTTAAATTACTTTCCGAAATAAGGTAGCTCATAAAATAATTATAAGCTTCTTTTCCGGTATGATTTGCGTTGGCTGCTTTTGATTCCTGGGCCAACAAATAGGAAGAGGCACTTCTATGGTGGCCATCGGCAATATACAAATGCGGCATTTGCTCAAACTCTTCCTTAATTTGTTCTAATAGATCTTCCTCATCAATCTTCCATAAATAATGAATTTCCCGGTTGGCAGTGGCAAATTCGTATTCGGGCCGGGTTGCCATAACCTGGTCAATCACCTCATTTATCTTAGAATTATCAGGATAGGTAAGTAATACCGGCTCGGTATTAAAGCCCACCACTTTTAGGTAATCCTTGAACATTGTTTCGCGGTGGGCAATGGTGTCTTCGTGTTTTTTAATGAGGTTGTTTTCATAATCTTCGGCACTGGCCGCAGCGATAATTCCGCAGCAACTACTTTCCCTGCTTACAATCTTATAAAGGTAGTAAGCGGGTTTTTCATCTTTTATAAAAGAGTTTTCTTCTTTGAATTCCAGGTAACGATTTTTAACCATTTGAAATCGTTGTCCGCCCGTAATCTCGTGCTGAAATTTATAACCCGGATTCAGAATATGTAAAAATGAATACGGGTTATACTGCAAGATTGCTCTTATTTCAGCTTCAGTATAATCTTCAAAAGATTTTGTAGCTACAAGACCGGCTTTGGCACGTTGCGGTCTAACCGCTCTAAATGGAAGTATTTTGGTCAACTATAAATATTGAAATTCTACTTAATTAGTGAGATTTTAATGAGATTCAGAAAAAACTGAATTCGTCAAGCTGAACTCGTTTCAGCTTCTCACATGTTTTAATTACACATCTTAGATTCTGAAATATCCCGAAACTTCGGGACAGAATGACGACTTAAAAGTTAATAGAAAAACTCATTAAATTATTCTTACTCATTGAAAAAATTTTAGCACTTAGCTGAATTGTGAAGAAACCTTGTCGGCTTTTTTACTTTCAGAATAATCATAAAAACCTTCCCCAGATTTTATTCCCAGTTTTCCGGCCATAACCATGTTAGTCAGTAACGGGCAGGGTGCGTATTTCGGATTTTTAAAACCGTCGTACATTACTTCAAGGATAGAATGACAAACATCTAAACCAATAAAATCTGCTAACTGAAGCGGGCCCATTGGGTGCGCCATTCCAAGTTTCATTACGGTGTCAATTTCTTTAACACCGGCCACACCGTTGTAATACGCTTCAATGGCCTCGTTTATCATGGGCATTAAAATACGGTTGGCAACAAAACCCGGGTAATCGTTAGCTTCAACCGGAACTTTTTTTAGGTTTTCTGAAAGCTCCATAATGCTTTTAGTAACCTTATCGCTAGTATTATAACCGCGAATAATCTCTACCAGTTTCATA
The DNA here is from genome assembly GCF_900168265.1 of Salegentibacter salarius. Classification (GTDB taxonomy): domain Bacteria; phylum Bacteroidota; class Bacteroidia; order Flavobacteriales; family Flavobacteriaceae; genus Salegentibacter; species Salegentibacter salarius. Next base: position 41,264 of record NZ_FVZF01000005.1, read on the forward strand.
ATTGGCACAGGATTCATAAAATGCATTCCAATTACACGCTCTGGATTGGAAACTTCAGAAGCGATTTTTGTAATAGAAATTGAAGAAGTATTACTCGCCAAAATGGTTTCTGCTGAGCAATTCTCGTCCAGTTGCTTAAAGATCTTAAGTTTTAGGTCTTCATTTTCTGTAGCTGCTTCAACTACAAGATCTATTTCCTTAACACCTTCAGGAATATCGGTATATGTTGTGATGTTGTTAAGCGTTGTCTCTTTATCTGCTGCGCTAATTTTTTCTTTAGAAACCATTCGGTCTAAATTCCCGGAAATAGTTTTCATTCCTTTATCCAGACTTTCTTCTGAAATGTCTATAAGGTTTACTTTGTATCCAAATTGGGCAAAAGTGTGGGCGATTCCGTTGCCCATAGTTCCTGCTCCTATAACTGCTATATTCTTCATTTTGTGTGGTTTTTATATGAATTTCAGTCTTAAAATCGACTGAAATAGTATTTATATTATTTACTAAAACTTTCAATAACTCCATTTGCAACACGCAAAGCTTCAGCGCCCTGTTCCAGCGTCACTATTGGAGTGGTATTATTATTTATGGCGTCGGCAAAAGTTTCCAATTCGTCTAAAATGGCGTTGTTTGGGGAAACATCAGGATTATCAAAATAGATTTGTTTTTTCACTCCTTCGGCATTTTGCAAGATCATCGCGTAATCATCTTCTTTTTCGGGCGCATCTTTCATTTTTACCACCTCACATTTTTTCTCCAGAAAATCTACCGAAATGTAAGCGTCTCGCTGGAAAAACCTGGATTTACGCATATTTTTCATTGAAATTCGGCTGGCGGTTAAGTTGGCCACGCATCCGTTTTCAAATTCAATTCTTGCGTTGGCAATATCTGGAGTATCGCTAATCACTGAAACTCCGCTGGCATTAATATTTTTCACCTTCGACTTTACTACGCTTAAAACCGCATCAATATCGTGGATCATTAAATCCAGAACCACGGGAACATCTGTGCCACGCGGATTAAACTCTGCAAGACGATGCGCCTCAATAAACATAGGATTTTCAATTCGGGAAGCTACAGCTCTAAAGGCAGGATTAAAACGTTCTACGTGACCAACCTGACCTTTAACTTTATATTCCCTTGCTAGAGCGATAAGTTCTTCGGCTTCAGCAAATGTGTTGGTAATGGGTTTTTCTATAAAAAGATGCTTACCTGCCGTTATTGTTTTTTTCGCTACTTCAAAATGGGAAAGGGTAGGAGTTACTACATCTACCACATCTACCGCCTCGATGAGGTCTTCTATGGTATCGAATTTTTTATAACCGAATTCCGCAGAAATCTTTTCAGCATTTTCTGAATTGGCATCGTAGAAGCCTACAAGCTCATATTTTTCAGACTGGTTGAGTAATTTTAAATGTATCTTCCCTAAGTGTCCTGCACCAAGCACGCCAACTTTCAACATATTTTTTAGCTTTTTTCACAAAAATAGCATTTTGATTGCAAATAGTTTAGGGATTAGACGGGGAATCTCCCGCGATTTCGCTTGGCAACTTTGACTTGTAATGAGTATTTTTGCAATCTAAACGGGAAATTAAGTGATTCAGGACAATTATAGACATAAAGGAAAAAGACAACAATTGGTGAAGACCGTAAAGAAAAAGGGAATCACCGATAAAGTGGTTTTAGACGCGATAGGGAGAATTCCCAGGCATCTCTTTATGGATAGTAGTTTTGAAGATCACGCCTACCAGGATAAAGCTTTTCCTATTGCTGCAGATCAAACTATTTCCCAGCCTTATACCGTAGCTTTTCAAACCGAAAAACTGGAAATCGAAAAAGGCGATAAAGTTTTGGAAATTGGCACCGGAAGTGGTTATCAAACCGCAGTTTTATGTGAACTTGGTGCGAAAGTTTACAGTATAGAACGCCAGCGAGAGCTTTATAGAAAAACAAAAATGTTTCTGAATAAAATAGGCTATCGTCCTAAGCATCTTAGTTTTGGAGATGGCTACAAAGGAATGCCAGATTATGCGCCTTTTGATAAAATAATTGTAACTGCCGGCGCTCCTTTTGTTCCTAAAGATCTTTTAGGACAGTTAAAAGTTGGAGGCAGGATGGTAATTCCTGTGGGAGACGATGTGCAAACAATGACTCTTTTTATAAGAAAATCTCCTACAGAATTCGATAAAACCGAATTTGGGCAGTTCAGGTTCGTGCCTTTACTTGGCGATAAGAATTAAATAGAAGTAGAGGTTGCTTAAAATGCCTTTTCCGTCAAGCTGAACTTGTTTCGGCTTCTAACATGATTTAATTTCTAAGCTTATTAGATCTCCGAATAAATTTCGGAGCAGGCTCTGAAACAAGTTCAGGATGACATAATAAAAAAGCCGGTTTAAAACTATTTAAACCGGCTTTCTCTTTTTAAGCTACAATTAGCTTACTTCTTCTTTTGTTGATTTTTTTGCTGTTCTGCCTGCTCCATCATTTCCTGCATTTTCCTGGTGAATTTATTCTGTTTCTTAGGCTTTTTCTTGTTCTCCTGGATCTTTGCATGAATTTTATCTTCATCAATAATCACATATTTAATCACTAACATAATACCAATGGTAATTAGGTTAGAGGTAAAGTAGTATAATGAAAGTCCACTCGCATAGTTGTTGAAGAAAAACAACATCATAATTGGAGACAGGTACATAATAAATTTCATATTAGGCATTCCCGGCTGCTGAGCTTGCTGCATACTTTGCCCCGTGGTCATCATCATATAAATAAAGATGGCGATAGATGCTAAGATTGGAAATAAACTCACGTGATCTCCATAAAATGGAATGTTGAAAGGTAACTCGGCTATAGTATCATAACTTGATAGATCGTCTGCCCATAAAAATCCTTTCTGCCTTAGTTGGAAAGCACTTGGGAAGAACTGGAATAAAGCGTAGAAAACTGGAATTTGCATTAAAGCGGGTAAACAACCACTCATTGGGCTGGCTCCTGCTTTACTATACAGCTTCATAGTTTCCTGCTGCTTTTTCATCGCATTATCCTTATACTTCTCGTTAAGCTCGTTAATTTCAGGTCTTAAAACCTTCATTTTAGCTTGTGAGAGATAAGATTTGTAAGTAACCGGAGAAAGAACAATTCTCACTACAATGGTCATAACAATAATCGCGATACCGTAACTTGGTAGAACTCCGCTCAGAAATGCAAAAAATGGAATAAATACATATTTGTTGATCCATCCAAAAATTCCCCAGCCTAATGGTACAACTTCATCAAGGTTACGGTCATAATCGTTTAATATCTTATAATCTGTAGGCCCGTAATACCAATCCATATTATAATTAAGCTCGCCGCCCTGTAATTCCAAAGGTAATTGTGCGGCAAATTTTTTGGTATAAACCGTATCTACCTCTTCATCTTCTACAAGATTTTCTGAAGTAAATTTTCCTCTCTCAAAAGGATTATCGGTTAATAATATAGAGGTGAAGAAATGCTGCTTGAAGGCTACATAAGTAATATTTTCATCTTCCTGTTCCTCAAAATCACCGCTGCCTAAATAATCGTCATCACCTTCATCATATTCATAGATAAGCTCGGTATAACGATTTTCGTAGGAAATACTTTTTGCGTGGCGATAACCTTTTAATTCCCAGTTTAAATTAATATCTCTTGAACTGTTTATTACATCGTTTAAGCCCTGGGATCTAATGCTAAAATCCAACATATATTCACCCGGTTTCAGTACGTAACGATATTCAAGGAATTCGTTTTCTGAAACTTTAAGTTTCATAGAGATAATCTGGTTATCCCCGCTTTGAGTTATTTCAGGTTCAAAATAAAGATTTTCGGTATCTAAGGTTCTACCGTCTGTAGTGGTGAAATTAATATTGAAGGAAGCATTTCCATCTTTAATTAAGTAAACCGGAATAGAATCAAAAGTCTTATAATTGGTTAACCTTGCTTCGGAAATATATCCACCTTTATTGTCTATTTTAAGTTCTAAAACATCGTTAGAAATCGTGGTAGTATTTTCTGTAGCCGACGGAAGACTTGCCGAATACCCAAAAGCGCCTAAACGCTCACGTGCCTGGGCAAGGGCAGTAGAATCTGCACCCTGGCTTTGTACATCCTGTTCTTGTTGTGGTGGTTGGTTGGAATCTGTATTTCCTGGAACTTCAACCTGCTCGGTTTCTTGCTGTGGGTCTACAGCTTCTTCTGAAGCGCTATTGGTGTATAACATCCAAATTAAGATTCCCCCAATAAGTATAAATCCAATTAAGGACTGAACATCAAATTTCTTTTCTTCCATGCTTTTTTAAACTATAACTTGCTTTTGGTCAATAAGTCGGCCATTATTGATTTTATGCCAGACTGGCATTTTCTTTATTTTTTGAAAAATCGTATGCTGCCTTAATAAAGGCTATAAATACCGGATGCGGAGTAGCAACTGTACTTTTATATTCAGGATGGTATTGTACCCCTACAAACCAGGGATGATCTTTTAATTCTATAACTTCTACCAGGCCTGTTTCAGGATTAATTCCTGTGCTTAACATTCCAGATTTTTCCAGCTCGTCTTTGTATTTGTTGTTATATTCATAACGATGACGATGCCTTTCTTTGATCTCGGTTTTGCCGTAAGCTTTTTGAATTTTAGAACCTTCGGTAAGTTTGCAATCCCAGGCTCCAAGTCGCATTGTTCCGCCTTTGTGAGTTACCTCTTTTTGCTCTTCCATTAGATCTATAACCGGGTGTTTGGTTTTAGTATCCATTTCGGTAGAATTGGCAGTTTTTAACTTTAATACGTTTCTTGCAAATTCAATTACTGCCATTTGCATTCCTAAACAAATACCTAAAAATGGTAAATTATGTTCTCTTGCATATTTTACGGCATCAATTTTTCCTTCCACACCGCGTTCGCCAAATCCGGGTGCAACCAAAACTCCGTCTAAATTCGCGAATTTATGGTCTATGGTATTTTCATTTATAAATTCAGAATGAATACTTTCTACATTCACCTTAACTTCATTTTCGGCACCTGCATGTATAAAAGCTTCCAGAATAGATTTATAAGAATCCTGTAATTCTACATATTTACCAATTAAACCAATAGTGATTTCGGCTTTAGGATTTTTATGTCTATCCAAAAACTGGTTCCACCTGTCTAAATTTGGAGTAGTATCATCGGGTAAATGTAATTTCTTCAACGTTACAGTATCCAGGCCTTCTTTCAGCATTAAATTGGGTACATCATAAATAGTAGCCGCATCAATACTTTGAATTACCGCTTCCTGTCTCACGTTACAGAAAATAGCCAGTTTACGACGAATATCGTCTGAAAGTTCGTGCTCGGTTCTACAAACCAGGATGTCGGCTTTTAGTCCGCTTTCCATCAAAGTTTTTACACTGTGCTGGGTTGGTTTGGTTTTAAGCTCGCCTGCAGCGGCAAGATAAGGCACAAGGGTTAGATGAATAATCAAAGCATTTTCATCGCCTAATTCCCATTTTAATTGACGTACCGCTTCAATATATGGCAGGGATTCAATATCACCTACTGTTCCACCAATCTCAGTAATTACGATATCATATTCGCCATTCTGACCCAAAATCTGGATTCGGTCTTTTATCTCGTTGGTAATATGAGGAACCACCTGAACGGTTTTTCCTAAAAATTCTCCTCGGCGTTCTTTTTCAATAACACTTTGGTAGATGCGGCCGGTAGTTACGTTGTTCGCCTGGGAAGTATTTACATTTAAAAAACGTTCGTAATGCCCAAGGTCAAGATCGGTTTCGGCGCCATCTTCGGTAACATAGCATTCGCCGTGTTCGTAGGGGTTAAGGGTGCCGGGATCTACGTTAATATAAGGGTCGAGTTTCTGAATAGTGGTTCTAAATCCACGCGCTTGTAATAATTTTGCCAGTGAAGCTGCTATAATCCCTTTCCCGAGAGAAGAAGAAACGCCGCCGGTGACAAAAATATACTTGGTTTCGGCCATCTTTGAAGTGTTTGTTGCGTTGTTTTATTCAGGGCGCTAAATTACAAAGAAGAATAGAAAAGGCGTTAATTTTAAACCTAATATTTTAAAAGTTAAAACCAGGTTTTTAACTGCGAAAAATTCAGGGTTTTGGAAACTTTCTTCTTATATCCCTAAGTAATTGCTCCATCCCGTTAAGTTTAAGTTCAAAGACCTCGCTCATTTGCTGGCCAAGCTTTCCTTCAGGAAAACCTTTTTGCCGATACCAGACCAAATAATATTCGGGAATGTCGCTTAAATAATAGCCTTTGTATTTTCCAAAATGCATTTTAGCATGGGCTAGTTCTAAAAGTGCTTTGTGGTTGGGTTGTATACTCATTTACTCGAGAATCGAGATTTAATTATTGCTGTTGCAAAAGAGGTTGAAGTTCCTTGAATTTGTCTTTATTTAAAGGTTTTTCTACATATTTTATCACCGAATCATATTCTTTAGCTCGGTTTTGGTCTATAGCGCTGGTGCTTGAAGTAAGGATAATTATTTTATGTTTTTGTGATTTAGATTTTAGATTATCCAGAAACTCCCAACCATTCATTTCGGGCATATTTAAGTCTAAAAAAATGAAGGTGTTTTGTTTATCTTCCAAATAGACCAAAGCCTCTTCGGGATTGGTGAAATCTAAAACATCTTCATTATAACCTTCTATTTCAAGGAGTTTTCGCGTGATAAAATTGGCTATGGGCTGGTCGTCTACCAGGATAATGGTGCTCATAACTCTTTTGCTTTTAATTGGTTCAATTCGGTGGTGGCCATTTTAATTACTTCTTGCAAAACCTGGTCCATTTCTTCAGAAGATTGTTTGAGTTTTGGCAGAAGTTCTTCCCTGCAGGTTGCATCATCAAAAACGTCATAAAGCTGAACTATACCTTGAATTCTGGATAATGGTTCTCTTACATTATGTGCGTTTAAAGCCGAAATACGCAATAATTTCTCGTTTTTTTCTACCACTTCTTTCGTGCGATCGGCGATAGTTTGCTTTTGATTCTCTACGATTTGATTGATCTTTTTATTCTGATTTTTAATAATATCTAAAGCCTGCAGAAGGGATTTGTTTTTACTGTCTAATTCTTCTTTAAGATAAATTTCCTGGAATTTCGCCTGGAAACTGTCGCTAATTAATTTCAACATTTCAATATCTCCAACATCAAAAGCTTTACTTTCATCGGTTACCAGGGAAACGGTAAAATCTATATCCATTTTTTTAAAGGTCCAGCACCAGAGAAAAGGCGACTCTAAATTTGTTTCAGAAATTTTTTCGCTTAATTGGGTGGGAATCTTTTCAGTTCTAATAGGAATATTGTCTTCCAGGATCTGTACTTCGTATGGGAGCAGATTTTCTTTCTGAATAAGTTCAAATTGACCTTTTGAATTACATTGGCAGTAAACCAGGTAAGAACCCGCCTGGTTAACGCTGATCCTGAATAAATGGAAATTCAGCAGATATTTTAAGAAACGCTCGGAAACCTTAGAAACTTCTTTCAAACTGTTACAACGATTTAAGTTGTTGCTGAATTTAGAAAAAGTTTCGTAGGTTATTCTGTAAACCCGCGAGTTCCTATCCTGTAGGGATTCCATAAAAGTTATTCTGGGGTTTCCAGTAATTCGTTGTCTATTTTGATTCCGGAAACATCGGCTATGGTATTCAGCATATTTACTAAATCGGCCTGTGCCATCAATTCCTGAACTTCTGGAGAGGCTTCTTCATAAGAAACCATTGGATATCGTGAGGTTAAATTCATTTTAGTAAAAATTTGTAATAAGATTTAGGGTTTTGAAATATTTTACAAAATAAGTTAAAATTATAAAGCGGCCTAAAAAAAATCTTTTCTGTTTGTGATTATTTAACAGAACTCTCAAAATTTAAAAAACTATGCAACAAATTAGAAAATCATATTTTTGCTCGAGAATCAAGATTTAAAAGATTGGGCCCGAAGATTCGGGATACCCCGAAAATCGAAAGAAAATACAATTAACACCTCGCAGGCCTGCCTCGAGATAGTTTCGTTTAGATTTTATATAATGAAATATCAATATCAAATTAGAGTAAGTCCAGAAGAAGCTGCAAGTGAGCAACAAATAAAAAGGGCTGTTTCTCGTCACGGCAGTATTCCTCAGAAAGAAATAACCGCTATAAATATTTTAAAGCGATCTATAGATGCCAGGCAAAGGGCGATAAAGATCAATTTAAAGGTAGAGGTTTATGTGAATGAAGAATTTAAGGAAGAGAAGATTAGGCTGCCTGAATATCAAAATGTAAGTAATAACGAAGAAATTATTATAGTTGGAGCAGGGCCTGCCGGATTATTTGCCGCATTGCGCTGTATGGAGCTGGGATTTAAACCCATAATTATTGAACGGGGTAAAGATGTGAGATCACGTCGTCGTGATCTCAAGGCTTTAAATATTGAGCATATTGTAGACGAAGACTCTAATTACTGTTTTGGCGAAGGTGGTGCAGGTACTTACAGTGATGGTAAACTTTATACCCGCTCCAAAAAACGCGGTGATGTAGACCGAATTTTAAAATTACTTGTGGGTTTTGGCGCTACCCCAGAGATTATGGTAGAGGCACACCCGCATATTGGAACCAATAAACTTCCGGCAATTATTGCAGATATTCGTGAACTTATTATAGCTTGTGGCGGAGAAGTTCTTTTTGAAACCCGGCTAACCGATATTCTTATTAAAGATAATGAAGTAGCAGGAATAAAAACTCTAAGCGGTGAAAGTATTAAAGCGAAAAAGATCATCCTGGCTACGGGACATTCGGCGCGGGATATTTTTGAACTTTTACACCGAAAAAATATAAAAATTGAAGCCAAAGCTTTTGCCCTTGGGGTAAGGGTAGAACATCCGCAGGAACTTATAGATCAAATTCAGTATAAATGTGATTCCAGGGGAGAATTTCTTCCGCCTTCACCTTATAGTATCGTAAAACAGGTAAAGGGTAGGGGAATGTATTCGTTTTGTATGTGCCCAGGCGGAATTATCGCTCCCTGTGCAACTTCCCCGGGAGAGGTGGTTACCAATGGCTGGTCTCCCAGTAAACGCGATCAACCAACAGCAAATTCTGGAATTGTAGTAGAATTAAGACTTTCAGACTTTATAAATGTTGAAAAGGATCCCTTGGCGGCAATGGAATTTCAAAAACAAATTGAGCAAAAAGCCTGGTTTGAAGGAGGAAGTACCCAAAAAGTTCCGGCGCAACGCTTAGTAGATTTTACCCAGGGAAAAATATCTGGAAATTTGCCGGTAACTTCCTATAAACCCGGGGTAACTTCTGCTGATTTAGGAAATGTATTTCCAGAATTTATTCATAAAACTTTACAGGAAGGCTTTAAAGAATTCAATAAAAGTATGCGTGGTTTTTTAACCAACAATGCCGTGGTTCACGCCCCGGAGTCCAGAACTTCTTCTCCGGTGAGAATTCCGCGAGATCCTTATAGTTTTGAGCATATACAAATAAAAGGACTATATCCTTGCGGGGAAGGTGCCGGTTATGCCGGCGGTATAATTTCCGCAGCGATAGATGGAGAAAGGTGTGCCGAAAAATGTGTGGAAAGTTTAATAAATTCTTAGTGAGCTGAAAGGTTAAATTCTTGATAATTGTCAAGACATTAATAGTGTTGATTTCTGTTTTTTTTATCTTCATTTTTTGAAAACAACTACCGATAAAAACCAGAATTATGCCCATAGTAGGTTCCTTAATTAAAAGTCTTATAGATCTTCGCGATACCATAGTTTCCGAACCGGAAGCTGAAGAAGCCCAACAAGAAGTACTTACCAAATTACTTAGAAAAGCAAAGGATACACAGTTTGGAAAGCATTACGATTTTGAGTCGATTTTAAAAGCCGACGATATTCAAAAAACCTTTGCAGAAAAGGTGCCTTACTTTGACTATAATAAATTAAATGCAGAATGGTGGCATAAACTTCACGATGGTGAGAAAGATGTGACCTGGCCTGGAAGACCGCCTTATTTCGCGGTGAGCTCTGGAACCACGGGGAAATCAAGTAAACGTATTCCTGTGACCGATGAAATGCTGGAATCTATTAGGAAAGCAGGGATCAAGCAGGTAAGCGCATTGAGTAATTTTGATCTTCCTCCAAATTTCTTCGAAAAGGAAATTATGATGCTTGGCAGTTCTACAGATCTGGAAAAAGAAGGAGACCATAAGGAAGGTGAAATCAGCGGAATTAGCGCCAGTAATATTCCTTTTTGGTTTCGAGGTTATTACAAACCCGGTGAAGAAATTTCTAAGATTGAAGAATGGGATGAGCGGGTACAGCGAATAGCCGAAAATGCTAAAAACTGGGATATTGGTGCACTAAGCGGGATTCCCTCCTGGTTAGAATTAATGATGAAAAAGGTTATTGAATATAATAACCTGAATAATATTCATGATATATGGCCAAACCTGCAGGTGTATGCTTCAGGTGGCGTTGCCTTTGAGCCTTATGAAAAGAGTTTTAATGCTTTATTGGCGCGACCTATTACAGTTATTGATACTTACCTTGCTTCAGAAGGATTTTTGGCGGTACAGGCAAGACCTGATACCAACGCCATGAAGCTTATTCTGGATAATGGAATTTACTTCGAATTTGTTCCGTTTAAAGCCGAATATATTAACCAGGATGGTTCTATAGTAGATGATGCGCCGGTAATTTCTTTAGATGAAGTTGAAGAAGAAAAGGATTACGTATTGCTTATTAGTACTGTTTCCGGTGCGTGGAGATATCTAATTGGAGATACCATTAAATTCACCGATGTAAAGCGGAAGGAAATTCGCATTACCGGAAGAACAAAATTCTTTTTAAATGTGGTTGGTTCTCAACTTTCAGTAAATAAAATGAATGATGCCGTGCAGGAGCTTGAGAAAAAATTTGATATTAAAATTCCTGAATTTACCCTTGCTGCGGTAAGAATTGATGGCGAGTTTCATCACCACTGGTATTTAGGAACCGAAGGCGAGACCCCGGAAGAAGAACTTAAAGAGGCTTTAGATGAATCGCTTAAAAATGCTAATAAGAATTATAAAGTTGCCCGTTCTAAAGCTTTAAAGGGCGTTAAAGTGACCAAAGTTCATCCAGATATTTTCCCGGAATGGAGTGCTGCCAATAAGAAAAAAGGTGGGCAGGTAAAAATGGAAAAAGTTATGGACGAAGAGAAATTTGCGAAATGGGAAAAATTCGTAAAGGAAAAAAACGCTTAATCCTCGTCTTCATCTATTTCGTCAATTAAAGCCATAATTTCTTCTTGTGAAAGATATAATTTCTTGATTCGCGCCTTGTAGGAATCTGCAAGGTGCGTGTGGTTTAAGATAAAATCTTTAGTAGCAATAATATATTTACCAAGGCCGTGGTTTACCGCATAGGTATCTGCGGCTCTTTCAGCTTCCTGTATATATTTCTTTGAGGTTAAATATTTAATGCCGAACCAAACCATATTTGCCGCGTTGCGTTCGCGATAATCCATAATATGCCCCAGCTCGTGACCAATCCAACCAATTAAGACTTCTGAAGGAACATTTTTTACATCAAAAACTTCATCTTCAATCTTTATGTGTTCACTAATCATTACAAAGTAAGAACGATTTTTCTTATTTTTTAGTAAACCCGAAAGTTTTGGCTGGGCCTGCATAAAAGATTTCTGGATCTTCTTTTTAAATTTAAATTCAATAGGAGTATCCCTTAATTCGGGGTAATGGGAAAGTGCGACGTAAGTCTCGCGCCATATTTCATCGGGTACTACTTTGTTTTCAAATTTTAAAGTGTCTTTTTGTTTCATGGTTTTTTGTGCGTGCAGAGCACTCCAATTTAATTGAGAAATTAAAATTGAAGCTATTAATATAAAGTAAGTTTTAGGCCCAGATTTCAAATTGATATTTCTTTTAGAATCTATCTAAAAATATAGCCCACTTGCGCTGTTGTACCAAAAATCAAGTTATAAAATAAACATAAAAAAAGGTCGCCTAAGAAGGTGACCTTTTTTATTAGATTTCTAAAAATTATTTAGAAATTATCCTTGCATTAGCTGTTGTAAACGCTGTTGTAATTCGGTATCGGTTTGAAGAGCCATTGCGATTTTCTCGTAACGTGCAACCTCAAGACCTTGTTCTGAAATAGCGTTTTCCATTTCTTTTTGAAATTCGCCTTGCATACTTTCTATTTCTGCAACTACTTCTTTGTGCTTTTTCTTCTCTTCCTCAGTTGCGTCACTTTCAGTATTTGGGTCTAAAGCCGCCTGGTGAATTTCATTAAAACGTTGAATATCAAATCCGCTATCTTCAACTTTCTTCGCCATTGCTTTTTGTGCTTCTTGGTTTACCATTCTAATTCTTTGGTAAGCATCAGCAAATTTAGAAAGCTCCTCGTCGCTAACATCTACTTCTACAGCTTGTTGCTGTTGTTGCGGTAATTGCTGGGTTTGAGCAAATACACTTGCTGTACCTAAAAGGGCGAAAGCGAATAATAAACCTGCAATCTTCTTTGATTTAATCATAATCTTTGTTTAAATTTTTAAATGGCTTGCAATCTATAAATACGCTATTGCTATTCAAAAAATATTGCTCATTAATTTGTGTTTTTTAGAGAAGCTTAACTCAATTAAGGCTGTTGTTAACATGTTTTCCCTAATTGCTCAGTTTTTTATTTTAAGATTTATGATGAGTAAAACAAATGAGTGTTTGTTTTACGTAAATATTTTATGTCATAAACTTTGTAATTATCTTAAATTCAGCCTCTTATTTGGTTTTTGAAATTTTAAAAGCCCCGTGCGGAGATCACTTCAAGGTTAATAGGTTCGCCAATACTTTTCTCTATTTCTTTTTTGATTTCCCTAATTTCATCACCTTCCAGGTTATCGGGGCCCACCAGCGTTAGGGAAACTCTTAGCGGTTCTTCAAATCTCACGCTCACATTTCTAATTACCAGTTCATTTATTGTAGATCCTTCTAATTCACGGGTGATATTAGCTTCTTTTTTAATTCGGTTAAAGGAAAGCGAAAGTGGCACCATAACCATTCCAATTAAAATTAGGGTATAAATTAATCCGATCCTGGCTCTTCTAAATGGCGCAAAGCCAAGGAAAAGAAAGGTGATGCCGGCAAACATAATAATTCCGGCAAGGTTGGTTAAATACAGTAAAAACGCTCCTGAAAATACTGCCCAGTCCCACCAGCCAATTCCAATTCCCGCTACTGCCAGTGGAGGTACTAATGCCACCGCAATTGCAACACCAGCCAGGCTTTTAGCAATGCCTTCTTTGGCGTGAGCATAAGCTGCAGCAATACCTGAAGCTACGGCAATTCCCATATCTAAAAGGGTAGGAGATAGCCGGGCATCTACTTCAGAAGTAATTATCTTAATTGGAATAATTAGGCTAACTCCTGCCGAAAATAACAAACAAACTCCTGTACCAATAAGAATAGTTATAAGTCCCTGTCTAAGCATATTCGTGTCGTAGCGCACCATTCCCATTGCAAACGATACAATGGGAGAAATAATTGGCGCCAGGATCATGGCTCCAATTATTACCGGAGAGGAATCTCCAAAAAGCCCAAAAGTTGCAATTAGGGTAGAAAGGATCATCATGACTACATACACAGAACTGGTTTTGGAGTTTTCTCTTAGTACTTTAAACAAATCCTGAAATTCCTCGGTAGTAGCCCTTGGGTATATGGGAAGTGTTCTTTTGGTTAATTCTTCTCGTTTTTCACCGGTTGGTAACGTATTGGTTTTAATACTTTTTTTGAGATTGGCTTCATCTTTCTCGGTACCATATTTACTGGATTGCGCGAGACATAATGATTCCGGTTCTACCCGGAGGTCTATTTCTTCAGCTTGCTCCTTTTCACCATCTATTGTGAATTCAATAGAAGAATTGTTTTTTATTTTAAGTTTGGTAATTCTTATTCTTCCTATAAAAGACGGGGTTTTATTTAATTGTTTTCCGCCGGGGAGTAAACTGCGTAATAAAAACCAGATTAACTGTAATAAATTGGTTGGTGAAATAACCAGTACGTTAAACATACCATCGTTTAATGAACTGTCTGAAACCAGTCTCCTGGAAACTACGGAGCTAAGTGCGTGTTCCACCACAATTATTCCCAGGGCAGAAGTACGAATTATTTTTTCATCTTCTGAAGTTAATTCATAAGAATTATGGGAAAGAGAAGACAAGTGCCTAATATTCTTAAAAAAGGAAAGAACTTCCCGAAATACGTTGTTATTCTGATGATCTTCAGTAAAAATAAAAACGTTCCCAATATTCACCGATTGGAATACGGGAATATCATTGCAGAAAAGCATATCTAGTTTATGAACCTCTTCATCATTGAGGATTTCCTCAATAACTTTTTCCGGATCGTCTGAAATCCCTAAACCTTTAGTGGTAAAAGTATTTTCAGGATGAGGTAAAATACCAATATTAATATTTTCCTGGGCTGCCCTGGGTAAAAACTCTCTTAAATTTTCATCGCTTAAATAGGTGACTATAATATCATTATCTCCTCGCTTAAAGTCTGTTTCAGGATAGCTTAAGATCTTTTTTTCGGTGTTTTCTAGTAATGGAAAAATATCTTCTTCCATTTTTTGTTTATCCTCAGGATGATGTAAAATATACAGCATAGTCAGTTATTGCGATTGCAAGGCCAAGATAAGGCTTTTTGAAATCGGTACTAAATCTTTAACCGGAGTTTTGGATTTTACTCGATAATCGAGATTAAATGATTCGAGTCTTGCCTCGAAATCAAATTGTATTTTCCAATCATAAGGCTTCGTGAGCTTGCTTCGAAGTAGTGTACCTACAATATTAGAGCAACGCTATTCTTCTTCTTTTAAGTATTTATCCAAAAATTCCCTGATTTGCCTGTAAGCTTTAATTTCATTTTCTTTTTTAATAAATCCGTGACCCTCATCTTCAAAAACAATATATTCAACCGGTACATCATTTTCTTTTAAAGCTGCTACAATTTCATCAGATTCTACCTGGAGTACCCTGGGATCGTTAGCACCTTGTAAAACCATTACAGGATTTTTAACCTGGTCAGCGTGAAAAAGCGGTGATTTATTATAAAGTGCTATGGAATCTTTTACCGGATCACCCATTTCCTCATAAAGCGCCTCACGGAAAGCTTCCCAGTAAGGGGGAATAGATTTTAAGGTGCGCAGCCAGTTGGTAACACCAAAAATGTTTACTCCCGCCTCAAACTCATCTGGAGTAAAGGTCATCGCGGCCATCGTCATGTAACCACCGTAACTTCCGCCTATAATTCCTATTTTTTCAGCTTCTATATAATCTTGATCCTGAAGCCATTTTTTGCCCCAAATACAATCTTTAAGATCTTCATCCCCATGCTTTTTATCATCCATTTTATAAAAGGTTTTTCCATAACCGCTACTGCCACGGTTATTTACCGCCAGGATTGCATAACCCTGGTTCACCAAATATTGAATTAATGCAGAATAACCTACCCGCGATTGACCTCCCGGGCCACCGTGCACCCAAACCAGTGCCGGTACTTTGTTATTTTCTGAAGCTTGATGAGGTTTGTAATAAATGGCTGGGATCTCCAGGCCATCAAAAGATTCGTAGCGAACTACTTCGGCTGAAACCAGGTCTTCAGCATCGATTTCAGGATTTAGAGTGTTGGTTAATTTTTTTAGTTCTCCAGATGAAAAATCATACACATAAAGATTATTTGGAGCCTTGGCGGTACCAATGGTGAGCCTCATTAATTCTTCACTATCTGAAATATTTACGGCTACAATATCTTCATTTTGCATATCTGGAAGATCTACTTCTTCCCCGGTTTGCGTATTTTTAATTATAAGGCTGTTCTTCCCATCTTCATTAATCCCTATCACGCGGTATTTATCATTTTCACTAAGATAACTGTACATTACATCCCAATTTGTTTCAAACAGGTTGTCGCTTTGTTTGGTTTTCAAATTGTATTCAATCAGGCTTTTAAATTCTCGTCCGGCGTTAGTAATATAATAGAAATGCTCATCATTTTTATCAAAACCCGAAGCCGAATATTCAGCAGCTTCTTCTGAAAGTTCCGTCATCTCCTTGGTTTGCAGGTCATAAAGATAGAGCTTATTTTCACTGGTAGTGATCGATTTTGTTAGGGCTAAAAGTTGCCCATTGTGAGAAATATCCTGTACAGAGAGATTTTCTTCAATTTTATAGATCATTTCGCTTTTCCTGCTCTCCATATCCATTTCATAGAGATCAAAAAATTGCGGGTTTCTCTTGTTGGAAATATAATAGAAGCCAGATTTATCTTTATTCCAACCTGCAAACTGTGCTTTTTCATTTTCACCCGGGGTTAGATCTGTGGAATTTCCGTTTTCTTCCAGCAGATAAATATGATTGATCTCGTTACCGCCTTTATCTGCGGAATAAAGCATATTCTCTGAATTGGGAACATAATCTATAGCGAAGTAAGAATCTTCTTTAGAGTTAGTGATTTGTTGCATCTCTGCGTTTGAAATATCAATTTCAAACAGATTAAATATTCCACTTTTATCTGAACTCACCAGCAATTTATCCTCATCGGGAGAAAAATAACCTCCGGCTATACGAGTGTTTTCATAAAATTGTTCAATGGTATAATCTTGTGGTTGGGTTGTTTCCTGTGCGAGTAATGGCAGGCTGACAAAAGCCAGGAGATAAATGAATAGCTTCATAATTATAAGTTTTGGTTAGTGAGATAGTTTGATTATCAATAAACTATGCTGAATAAATTTACGTAATTTTCATTAAAATACATCAAAGAGTAATTTTTTTGTAAAAAATGAGGTTTATTGCTATTTTGAAGAAAATTTTAAGGATGAAGAATAGAAGCTCAGCAGCAAATACTTTTAAACTTAGAAAAGATCACGATACAATTAGAGTAAAAGATCTAAAAACTTCCGTAAATTTTTACAAAGATATCCTTGGGTTAGAACAAATAGATAATGGCGGTTTGGGAGACCATATTAAATGGTTTCAGCTAGGTAATAAAGTACAGCTGCATTTGGTGGAAAGCGATGCGCTAATAGAAAAGCATAAAGGTTTTCATTCCGCCTTTAATACCGAAAATCTAACAGAATTTATGGAATTGCTAAAGACTAATAATATTCCTTTTGAAAACGGGAAAGGTGAAAAAGATACGTTCACCAACCGGCCCGACGGGATCAGGCAAATTTATTTTAAGGATCCCGATGGCTACTGGATTGAAGTTAATGATAATAAAGTTTAGCTCTTTAAAGTATATTCTGCTTTAAGCAAGCCTAGCTCGTCTATAGTTTTTAAAACTCCGTTTTCGTTATTGCTGAAAGTAGTTACATATTTACTCGCGTTAATAATTTCAGGATGCGCATTTTTCATCGCATAACTGTATTTCGCGTTCTGCATCATTTCCAGGTCATTGAGGTAATCGCCAAAAACCAGGGTTTCTTCAGGAGTAATATTTAACTCTTTTTGAATTCCGCTTATAGCATTTCCTTTATTGGCGGTTATGGAAGTAATATCTATAAAAACATTAGCTGCGATGGCCACCTTATAGTCGTTTGTATATTCTTTAAAATGAGGAAAAGTGTGTTCTTCAACACCATTAAAGTTGCAAAAAGTGACTTTTAAAACGGTGTCGTCTACTTCAGTAAGATCTTCAACCTTTTCAATTCTTTTGTAGAATTTGTTGATCTCGTTAAAGAAGCTATCGTCTTTACTTTCTATGTAAGCCGAGTTTTTTCCGCATAAAACCAAATGAGTTTCTGGAAGTTCCCTTCCTTTTCGAATAAAATCCATTGCGGCTGACTTGTCTAACGAATTTACATAAAGATCTTTTCCTTTATGAACCACATGGGTGCCATTTTCAGCAAAAAAGAGCATTCGGTCTTTTATTCTATCAAACTTGCTTTCAAGGTTGTGAAACTGACGGCCACTGGCTACCGAGAACATAATTCCCTTTTCATTAAGCGATTCTTCTATTTCCCAAAAATCGGGGTGGATCTCGTGTTGATCATTCAACAAAGTTCCGTCCATATCGGTAACAATCAATTTTATCATAGCGCAAATTTAAGCGGCAAATATAAAAGATTAGTAACCGGAAGCAGGTAAGAAAAGATCAAATGTGCTTTTAGCAGTATAAATTTTTGTGATCTATTTCTTTGATACCCAAAAAGCTGCACTTTCACGAGCTATTTTTATTTAAAATAATTATAAATAAGCTTTTGAAAATTCAATTTGCTTTATACATTTGCCCGGTATTTAAAATCAATCTAAATAAAAACAAACACTAATGAAGCTTTCAAAGAACCTCATTATACTATTTCTTTTTGCTATTCAGTTTAGTTTTGCTCAAAGCACCGGGGCAATAAAAGGTAGTGTAGTAAATAGCGAGGCAAATACGTTGTCTAATGTAAATATAGAAGTTAAAGGTCTTCAAATTGGAGATGAAACCAATAACCGGGGAGAATTTAGTTTAAAGAATATTCCAGAGGGAAATTATACCATCCAGGTTTCTTATGTAGGTTATGAAACCCAAAACCTAAAGGTTAATGTACAGCCGGGTACCACCACAAAAATTCCATCTATTATTTTAATAGGGAAGCAAGAGCAACTGGGTACAGTTGTATTGAGGGGAAATGGAAATGGAAATAAGTTTACCCGAAATACCAGCGTGAGTGTAGCAAAGATGCCACTTAAAAAGATAGAGAACCCGCAGGTTTATAATAATATTACCGCTGAGCTTTTACAGGAACAGGTGATCACCAATTTTGACGATGCGATTAAAAATGCCTCGGGTCTTACCAAACTTTGGGAGTCTACCGGGCGTGGCAATGATGGTGCGGGATATTTTTCACTGAGAGGTTTTCCTGTGCAACCAACTTTGGTAAACGGTTTGCCGGCACTAACTAACGGGAGCCCAGATCCTGCAAATATGGAAAATATTGAAGTGATTAAAGGCCCCTCGGGAACTTTATACGGCAGTAGCCTGGTTTCATATGGCGGACTAATAAATATTACTACCAAAAAGCCTTATAATTATTTTGGCGGAAATATTTCTTATACCCTAGGAAGCTTCGGACTTAATCGTGTAACTGCTGATGTGAACACTCCGCTTGATGAAACCGGCGATGTTGCTTTAAGGGTAAATACTGCATATCATACCGAAAATAGCTTCCAGGATGCAGGATTTAATAAGTCTCTGTTTGTAGCGCCTTCGTTAAGTTATAAGGTAAATGATAAACTTTCGTTCTTTATAAACACTGAATTTTATGATTCTGAAAGTACCAATCCTTTAATGCTATTTGTAGATAGAGGAGCGCCACTTACAGCTACTAATCTTGAAGAATTGGGCTATAATAATGAGAATTCTTACACTAGTAACGATCTTACGGTAGAAAATCCAACCTTTAGTTTGCAGGCACAAATGAATTATGAGCTTTCAGACCGATGGACCTCACAAACAGCGGTTTCAACTGGTTCGGCTAAAGCTTTGGGGAATTATTCATATTTATACGAAACCACGCGCTTTAAGCAGGATAGGGAAGAAGTGCCCGGAGAAGTAACTAATCTTGATGAAGGGCTTATTTTTACTCGCTATATAAGCAATCAAAATTCTACAACTTTAAGCACTGATATTCAACAGAATTTCATGGGAGATTTTGAAATTGCAGGAATGCGTAACCGTACCGTAGTTGGCCTGGATTACTTTAATAGAAGAGTGATAGACAATAATACCGGTTATATTAAAAATGGGGATGTTTATATTGGAAATGCAAGTTTACAAAATGTGAACGAAAGTGTTTTCGGAATTTACGAGCCTGCAAATTATATTACAGATAATGATAGCGGAATTCTTAGTAAAGAAGCCACTGCAGGTTTGTTAGAAAATGTAAACCGAAATAACAATATTGCTGAAGAAGATATTTATAGCGCATATATTTCTAACGTTCTTAACTTTACTCCACAGCTTGCTTTAATGACCAGCCTAAGATTAGACCAGTTTGAAACTGAAACCAATAGCCAGACTGCGCTATCTCCAAAATTTGGAGTGGTTTATCAGCCAATTCTAGATAAAGTAGCGCTTTTCGCAAATTATATGGATGGATTTAGTAATGTTGGGCCAAGACAGGTGGATAACCTTGAAACGGGGGAAAGCCGAACTTTGGTTTTTGACCCGGAAAGAGCAAAGCAATTTGAGGTTGGAACTAAATTTAATTTATTGAATAATCACCTTTCGGCTACCTTAAGTTATTACGATATCCAGGTTTCTAATATAGTAATGCAAGACGCCGAAAATCCTTTTAACCTTGTACAGGATGGCGAACAATATAGCCGCGGGTTTGAAGCCAGTGTAACTGCCAGCCCTATCGAAGGTTTGAATTTAATCGCAGGATTTAGCCATAACGATAGTGAATTAACCGAATCTGATCAGGTAGATTTTCTTGGAAGAAGACCAGAATCTGCAGGGCCTGAAACTTTAGCTAATTTCTGGGTGAGTTATCGTTTTACTCGGGGAAATCTTGAAGGTTTCGGACTTGGTTTTGGTGGAAATTATGCCAGTGAGAATATGATCTTTAATCGCCAAACTGCAGGAGTCTTCACGCTACCATCGTATACTATTTTAAACACCTCTGTGTTTTATAATGTAGATAAATTTGGGATTAATTTGAAGTTAAATAACCTTACTAACGAAGAATACTATACCGGTTGGTCTACAATAAATCCGCAAAGACCAAGAAACTTTGCAGCAAGCTTAACTTATAATTTTTAATTAAATAGAATTTCCTTGGTCACCACTAAAATTGTTTTGAGTTTTGGTGGTGGCTTTTTTCTCGATAATCGAGATTAAATGCTCCAAGGCCTGCCTCGAAATTAAATTATATTTTTCAATTAAGAATGCTTCGTGAGCTTGTTCCCAAGTAGTTTTCTATGAAGAATAAAAAAGCAAAAAATAAAAGCTTTAAGAAGTTTATTGCTAAACTTCATTTATGGCTGGGACTTGGTTCCGGTCTTATTGTTTTTATAGTGGCTGTTACTGGTTGCATCTTTGTTTTTCACGATGAAATTAAAGATATCACCAGGGATTACCGAAAAGTAACTCCTGAAACTTCAGCATATGTTGCGCCTTCCAATCTTCAAAACAAAACTAAAAATATTTTTCCTGAAGCCCAACCGGGAATGGTAGTTTACCAGGGTAGTGATCGGTCTGCTTTTGTTTATTCGATGATAGATGATGAGCCGCATCATATTTATTTTAATCCTTATTCTGCTGAATTTCTTCAGAAAGAAAATCTTGAAAATGACTTTTTTCTTATCGTGGAAGATTTGCATATGCATCTCTGGCTTCCGGAGAAAATAGGAAAACAGGTGGTTGGGATCTCCACGCTCATTTTTGTTTTTATGCTTATTTCAGGAATAATACTCTGGTGGCCAAAAAAACAAAAAAACCTTAATAAAAAACTTCAAATTAAATGGAATGCAAAGTGGCGGCGCGTTAATTATGACTGGCATAGCGTAACCGGATTGTATATTTCATTAATTGCCTTGTTTGTTGCCATTACAGGACTTAGTTTTTCTTATGAATGGATGAATCACGGCCTTTATGATCTGGCAAACTTTTGGCAGGAAAAGCCGAAAGATGAATTGAATATTCAGTTTGAAGAGGCCGAATATTCTGAAAATGCTATGGATATTGCTTTAGCTAGAACCTTAAAACTAAAGCCTGAAGATGAAATGTTCTTTGTTTGGGAGCAGGGTGGAAGCGCGCCAATAACCACGGGTTCCTATCCTGATGCGCTGGATTATGACCATCAGTCAAATTTCTATTTTCATCCTAAAACCGGGGCATTACTAGAAGATCACGAGTACTCCAGCAAAAGTGCCGGGATGAAATTACAGGAAATGACCTATGGTTTACACACCGGGCAATATTTTGGGATTACCGGTAAGATTATCGCTTTTTTTGCCAGCCTGTTTGTGGCCGCACTACCCGTTACTGGTTTTCTTATTTGGTACGGTAGAAGAAACAAAAAACAAGCAGCTATTAAAAAATAGAACAAACTTTTATTAAGAATTAAATTGGTAATTCTAGCTAAAAATAATATTCTATAAGTAGTATAAAAAAATTATAAACCTGATTCAGATGGCTTAAAAGGAGATGGTTACTCCAAAGTTAACATCATGAAATAAATTATCAATAGGCACTATTGGTGATGAATCATAGATATTTTGATATAGAAATCTTAATCCTAAATATTGTGTAAAATTGTAGGTTAGTTCAAAACTACTTGCCAGCCTATAATTTTTGAATGGCGAAGAATAGGTAGGTTGGTAATAGCCGCTAATATCCAGATCGAATAAATCACCGAGATTTTGTTTTAAACTTATATAAGAATTACCTCGTACCTTATTTACTTCAATGGGAGATAAGTTTAGCGGCAAGAGCTTATCTTTTACACCGGAGTAGTCCCAACGCTCAAATTCGTATAAACTACCAATACCAAAAAACAAAGCAGTCTGTTCTTTTACAATGGCTCGCCATCTTAAGTTTAAGCCAGCTGCATATTTTCTATCCAGTCCTCTTACTTCATTCCAATGCATCTGGTAAAAAGGTTCCAATGCTATCTTTTTGCTTTGCAGATTCATATATTCTAAATATAAAAAACCACCACTCATTAGGCTTTTATCACCAAAAAAGCTGTATTCAATTTTATTGGCGATAGTAAAGGCATGATTTTTTATTCGAATTGAAATATCTGCCGTATTTTCTATTTCAAGAAATTCTTCCTTTAAATTTCTAAATCTAAAACTTGGCGTGAAGTTCCCTTTTACAATTTGTGCTGTATCTATTACTACATTAAAATTCTCTGTATGCAATACCTGGGAAAATAATTTTTGCTGTGAGCCAATAGCACAAACAAAGAATAGAAAAGTAAATAGCTTTTTTTTCATTTTTTGGAATTAATAAAAAAGCAGGATTAAACATTTTAAGTTGAAGCCTGCTTATAATTTTAAGCGAATAAGGATTTTAATTTATCAAATCCCTCTTTAAAAGAATCTGAAGCAGATGAGAAAGCCTGTTTTACTTCTTCCCATTTCTCTTCAGATGCATTTTCTAAATCTTCATATTTAGCTTCCAGGTCAATTTTTTTGGCTTCCAGGTCTCGCAGCGTTTCATCATATTCCGCTTTTGCATCTTCCTTTGCAGCTTCTCTTTTAGCTTTTAATTCGTTAATTTTAGCAGAAACCTCATCTATAGATTGTTTTGCTTTTGCTTTAAATTCTTCTTGATTCATTTGTTTAATATTTATGTGTTATTTCCTACTCTTACAGCTTTTCGGATGACGCTTTATTAAAATTTTGCTAATTTTTTTCAGGAACTAATAGGGTAGCTCTTGTAATTTCGGTCCCAGATGGAAGGCAATTTCCTTCTTCATTTTCTGCGGTTATAAAAACTTCTACCGGTTGGTAAGGAAATGAAGCTTTATAAGTAGATTTTTCAGCATTTTCCTGGGTAAAGTGACCTGCGTTTCTAACCACCCCGGCCTCTGAAACTGCCCATATAACATATAATTTTTTTGGAGGTTCTAATCTTTCTGGTGCAGCAAGGTTATTAGCTTCTATTGTAACTTCGTAGTTTGATTCTCCTTGTTTTTTAATTTCTGCAGAAATATCTGCGGCAGGAGCAACTTTAGAAACAGGAAACTTAATAGTTTCTGAACAGGAAGACATTGTAGCCAGGATAAAAACGATTGATAGCAATTTTATAAATTTCATATTAGTTATATTTTAGTTGACGATAATGGTTCTACTTGATTTTATTAGTTTTATTTAATTAAATATTGGTTTTTTCTAGTTGTTATCTTCTTTCTGTATGTTGAGATGCAAAGAATTTGAAGCATCATAATTTTTTAATTCAAGAATGGAGGCAGGTAAACTAAAACCTTGTGAAACCAGTGCTGCGATTACGTTATTCATCACCTGGGAGCGAATGCTATGATGTACCGATCGTTTTGAAGTGCTAAAGGTGTCTACCCAAAATTTTACATTTATATTTATAGTGTTTGTAGCCAATTCACTAATAATAATCGCTGGTTTTTTGTTTCCTAGCAAAACTCCATCTACCTTATTTACTGTTTCTAGGATGTTTTTAATGGCCTCTGTAGGATTATTTTCGTAGGCGATACCCAGTGTGAACTCATAGCGTAGAAATCCGTCTAAAGTATAATTAAACAACGGGTTTTTTAGAATGATAGAATTTGGTAGAAAGACATCTTTCCCATCGGGAGTTTTAATAAGAGTTTCTCTAATGTTAATATCCTTCACAAAGCCTTCAATACTATTTACTTCAATTAAATCGTCTAATCTAAAGGGACTTTTAAAAGCCAGGATAATTCCTGCAAGAAAATTTTCTCCAATATCTTTTAGAGCAAAACCTATTACAAAAGTTAAAAGACCTGCTCCTGCTAATACCTTATTCGTAAAATCATCTAAGCCCAGTAGGTATAGGGTTATTAAAATGATAATGGACTTAAGTGTAAATCCGGTAATTTGAGAAATAAAAGTAGCGGTAATATGGTTGGGTGATTTTTTTATTAAACGCAGTCTTATTTTTCGCTTTATAAAATTGGCGATAAAAAAACCAACAATTAAAAATAAAATGGTGAAGGCCAGGTTAAGATAGTTTAACCTAAAATATTCTAAAATATTATTGTAAAAATCACTTGTCTTTTCCAAATTATTCAGTTTTTGATTTAAAGACTCTCCAGCTTATACCTGTACTCACAAAATAGTCGGTTACATTTTGATTATCTCCAAACCCGGCAAAAAGATCTACAGAAACGTTGTTGTTAATTAGGTAACCTAATCCTGTATCGAACCTGGTTTGGTAGACCGATTGGTTTACCTGGCCATAATTTTCTATAAATCCACTAAGCTGTTTGTAGATGGGAAAACCAAAATTAATTACATATTTTCCGGTTGGTTTGGGATCATTGCCGCTATAAGATAAAATCCAGTTTGTGGCTAGGCTCATATTTTTTGGCAAACCCCAATTGGCCACAAAAACCATAGCCGGTGCTAAATACTCACTTCCAAAATCATCAGATATATTAGGTAATTTTAATCGCATCTGGAATGCTGTAGCAGGAAGCCATTCTTTTTGATCATTTATATTTACCCGAAATCCTAAATGTAAATTACTTAATCCTTCCAGGCTCCTGGTGTTATTATTAAGCTCAAATTCCTGGTATTTATAGTCAATAACCGCACTAAGTTCTACTCTTTCTAAAACACCATACCTAATAACGTTATTAGAAATAAAACCTTCGGGTAAATTTGCTTCTGAAGTGCCAAAATAGTCAAGCCCCTGTTGAAATTGCAGCACATTAGAACCTACGGTAAACGCGCCAATAGACTGGCCGGGCCTTCCGGTTCTAATAGTTTCATTAAATTGTCCAAAACAATAAGTTGATAGTATAAGTAATAGAAAAGTAGTTAAGTTTTTCATTGATTAGTTTGAGATGTGATTTTGATCATCGAGTTCTATATGTCTTGAATTTTATCCCGAACTTGTTTTGTTCAATTTAGGGTTTTTAATTTTCCTCCTAAATCTACATAAAATGTTATTTCAACCCTGCGTTCGCTGTTTACAATTTTATTTGAAGCAAAGGTATCGGCAAAATTTTGCAAAAATATTTTATTTAAAGGTAAAAATTCGGCTACGGTATCTTTAATGTAATCCAGTCGGGAATTAGTGATCTTTTTATTCACTATAGTATTTCCGGAAACATCTGTATAGCCCGAAAGTATTGCTTTTTCAATCGATTCGTTTTGTGCTATTTCTCTGATCCTTCCCATAATATTGTTGCTGGGTGTTGTCTTACCCATATCATAATATGCTGTTATTAGTACCGAATCAAGTTCCCTGGCTTGTAACGCCGGTACCTGAACAGTTTTATAAACCGTATCTGTTTTTTGAATTGTGTCCGGTACAGAGTTTAACTTTCTACGCAGTTGCCTAATGGTATCGTTTTTAATATTAAGCTCTTTATATATTGCTTCTAAATTGGTGTTTTCTCCAGAGGGTACTAAAATTTCCTTTACCTCATGAACAGTGTCTGTTAGTTGTGGCCTTTTCTCATCTAATATGAGTTGCTTTTGTAATTGCCGGATTATCTCATCTTTCTCCCTAAGTTCCTGATAAAGAAATTCTTTATCCCCAGCTTGAATTTCGTCTTCCTGAATTCTTATAGTTTCTTCAAGAAGGTAGATACTATCCTGTTTTTGCTGCAAATTTTGAAGCGATTGCAGTTTATCTTTTCGCTGCTTTAAACTGTCTGTTTTTGTTTTATAGACAGCATCTCTACCATTTTTTAGCTGCTCTCTTAGTTGAGATATGGTGTCCTTTTTATTCCTAAGACTATCTAGAACCTCGAGATGGTTTAATTTTAGTTTGATAAAGCTATTATCTGTATCATTAACAGGATATTGCTGTAGCATACGAATTTCTAAATGCAATAACTGCAAAGAATCAGACATATCGCCAAGTCGTTCTCTAACTTGCTTTAGATATTGATTTTCTGCAGGAAGATTAGATAAAATCGACTTCCGGGATAAGTTTACCAGGGAATCTATTTCAACTTTAGATATTGAAATTTCTTTATTCTCTAAAATGCTGTCGCTTAATTTATTGCCATTGGGTTGTGCTGCCATAATTGGCGCGTAATCCTTATCTACATATAAACCGGCATAATTTATTTTCTGAACATTGCAAGCGGTAATTGTTGCAGCAATTAGAATTATTAAACCAATTACTTTTATTTTTTTATTCCTAACCATAAATCAAGTTCTAAGGCTAATCCAGCCGTTGGTAAAATAGATAAATTATTAAAGTCTTGTGTTCCTTTCTCTCCAATTATTAATACTCCTGCATTAAAGCGAGCCACTTTAAAAAATCTGAAACCAAGCCCTGTGTACAACGGTAAGTCTATTCCTGGGGTTACATATTCTGTTCCTTCAGCATCTACAACAGGTTCCAATAAAACTCCTGCAGAAAAACCAAAAGAATCTAATACACGAGATTTTGTTGCCAGTCTACTCTTATTATTAAAAGGAATGGTTAAGCCAATTCCTGGGGTAAAGTCTACATTTTCTGCTGAAGTGTTATTGATATCTACCGTTTTACTCCAGGCATACATACCAAAGTTTATAGGCAGGGTAAAAACTTCCTTATCGGTTTTAACAGATTTAATATTAACTTGTTTGTGATGTTGTACAAGTTCGCTATTAAAGAAAGGGGCAAGTTCAGAGCTAATTAATGCCACCAGGTGATCTACCTTTTTTGCAATAAGTTGGTTTGTAAGCTCATTTTTTTCATCTCTATTAGATTGTTTGAAAAGCCTGTTAAATTTGAAATCACTTTGTTTCTTTAATTCCTGAAGCACTAAAGAGGATGGTGCTTCTATTGGAATTAAGCTTTTTGATTCCTGGTATTTTAAGGATTCATGAATTAGATCTTCTAATTCATTAAAAACATTTTTAGGTTTATTTACAACCACATTTTTGCCGTCAAAATAAATATTGTTCATTAGGAGGAAGCGTATGCGATTCTCTAAATTACTTAGTAGTTTATTTTTTTGTGCCCGGTTTAAAAGCTTATAAGTAATAATTTCGAAATCATATTTTGTATTAGATTTTAAGACGGGAGGAATAACAATATTAAAAGTTTCTGAGGTATTGCTTTCAATCCTGTTCCATACATAAGAATCTAAAATATAATCTTTGTCTTCATAAAAGATATTAACCTTAACCAGTTCAATATCTTTCCCGGTTTCGCCTACTATTGTTAGGCTTTCATCAAAGGGGACTTTTGGATTATTGTAAAATGTTCCAGATTCAAAATCAATCTTCACACTTCTTTCCTGGCTAACAGAGGCGGTAAAGCTTAAGACAGTTAATATAGTAGATAGTAGTAATTTATTCATATTTTTAATCAATTGTAGAGTTGCATTTTAAAAATTCTTCATTAATAAAATTTAGTTGTTCGGTTTTTTAAATGATAAAAACGGCTTATTTACATTTAAAGCTGGGTATTATTATTTCTGTCAGTAGCTAATCTTTTTAAGATGGAAAAAAGTAAACCGCCAGATACAGCTCCCAGTATATAAAGTAGAATACTAAGAAATGATAAAGGTAATTCCAGGTGCCAACTTAAAAAAGCTAGATTCACCGTTTCAAGATTTTGAAAAGCAAAAATTATAGCTGCTGCTATCAGGAGTATTAATAAAATGGATTTTACGAAACGCATATTAAAAAATTAATGTGAATACCTTGTTATGCAGGTTTAAATACTTTTTAAAATTGAGAGTTGGGGGAGAATTAATAATAAAATATTTCTGATGGTGTAAAAATACAACAGATTAGATGCTATTTAATTATTTAAGTAAAATTTCATCTAATTAAGAGCTAAAAACAACTATTCAAGAGTTTTTATACTTGCTGGGCGTAGTTCCAAATCGCTCTTTAAACCTGGTGCTGAACATTGAAGTACTCTTATACCCACAAGAATATGCAATTTCTTTTACATTTAATTCCCCCTTATCCAGTAAGGCTTTAGCTTTATTTAATCTTTCTGTTCTCATAATTTGGGTAAAAGTCTTACCGTACAATTGTTTAAACCCGGTTTTAAGTTTTGTGCTGTTTGTACCTATTGCACGCGAAATTAAAGATAGGGTAAGTTTATTATCAAGGTTTTCATGAATATAATCTTTAGCTTTTTTAATAATAATGATATCGTGTTTTCTTAAAACTTTTGGATTATAACCCTCGTTTTTTTCCTGCTTAAATTGCTCAGTTTGGAGCCATAATAATTCCAGGGCTTTAGATTCTAGAAAAAAACGTTTAACGATACCTTCTTTTTTGGTTTTAATAATTTTTTCAATAGTATCAGCAATATTCAGCGTATAAAAGCTATGGTAAATAATATGGCTATCCATTTTTTTATTCATCAATACATCGCCAATATCCTGTGGAAGACTAAAAATATCTGATTTAAAATCTATTGAAAAGCTTTTGGTCTCTACTTGTAAAAACAGGATTTCTACATCTTTTTGGGCTGGAAAAGTAAAAATTTGGTCCTGTTGATCTTTGGCGGCTACCATGCAAGAATAATTATCTGTGAGCCTATAGCGTATGCTTGCAGAAACGGTATGTATTAATTCTCCTTTTTTGACAAAGAAAAACCTCAGGTAATTGTTGTTATCCTCTTCGAACTCAAACTTAAGTAGCGAATTAATATCTCCCTTTAAAATATTGAAATTAAATCCCTTATCAAATTCAAAACTTTTAAGAGATAAAACTCCAGCAGGTTTCGTAAAATAACTAAAGTACTCGAAATCGTCTTTGGAAAATTCTGTTTTTAAGGTTTGGTTTAAAGCCTGGTGAATTCCTTCAGCATTATTACGTTTTATTTTAATTTTCATCTTGTCTTTTGCCTAAAATAAAATCGCATCTACGATGGCACCAACAATGGCGATAAAAACGGCAAGCCACAGCGAAGGAAGAAAACCTTTTGTTTTAAAATCATCACTAAACTGATCGGCTATTTCAATAATGATAGCATAGGCAATGACCCGGGTGATAAAGCCTAGTCCCAGAAAATAAAAAATTCCGAAGGTTGCGACATTTAGTAATAAAGTAAGCACCCAACTTAATAAGAAACTAAGTACCCCAATAATAAGCGCTACAATAATAGCTGTTTTGAAGCCCTCGAGTTTCACTTTAGGCATCATATTGGCTGCGGCGAGTAAAACCAGAGCATCTATAACGATATGCACTATCCACTGAAGCATAATTTTTTTGGATTTATGGTTAGGTTACTTAAAGATAGAAAAAAATTGCTAAAAACTTGAGCAATTTTAATCAGGCTGTTTTTCCAGTGTGGTAGGTTGCTGGTTAATAATAAGCTCCCAAATAGCTTTAAAATTAGCCAATTGTTCCCGGCGTTTAATTGTTTCAGAAGAAGTATATGCTACAGGAGCAGCTTCTAAACCTTTATATTCAGCATCCAGGTTTTTAGC
This sequence comes from Salegentibacter salarius, assembly GCF_900168265.1. Classification (GTDB taxonomy): domain Bacteria; phylum Bacteroidota; class Bacteroidia; order Flavobacteriales; family Flavobacteriaceae; genus Salegentibacter; species Salegentibacter salarius. The sequence goes on from NZ_FVZF01000005.1 coordinate 71,372, forward strand.
AATATAAAGACTTCTGGGTAAATGAAATTTCTGAGTAATTACGATAGCGTCTTCAATTTCAAATACAGTTTTAGCTCTAAACATACTGTCATACGTATCAAACCCGGAATGATCTAAAATAATATCTTCAGGAGGGACACCTTTTCTTTCCAGATGATTCTTTATCGAATTTACTTCGTCATAATCATCGGTTCTATGATCACCGCTTATTAGAAAATTTTCAATTTTATTTTGTTTGTAAAGTTGGTAGGCAGTTTCTACACGATCCTCGAGAATAGGTGATAATTTTCCGTCTGAATGTACGCTCGCTCCCAGAATTATTCCTGTTTTAGCTGAAGGAATTTCTGAAATTTCAGAATAAATAAGATTAGATGTTTCTTTTAGGATATAAGCTTCTAACCCAAATATAATGAGGATACTTAAAATAACGAAAAGTGAAAAAGCAAGGATTAGTTTTTTAAAAAACTTCATAAACTGCGCCGATTATAACACGAAGATAAAGAATAATAGTTTACCTATATGTTTAATTTATTGTGGATGCTTTAGGCATTAAACCTTATTGTTTACCTTTGAAAATCTTAAAATAAGAATTAAAAAATGAGCAATATTAAAGCTTTACAATGGCGTTATGCTACCAAAAAGTTCGATCCAAATAAAATACTTTCTGAAGAGAAAATAGACATTCTTAAAGAAGCTTTTAACCTCACCGCAACTTCCTATGGTTTGCAACCTTTAAAAATGGTTGTGGTGCGCGATAAAGAGTTACAGGAAAAGCTAAAAAGCGCTTCCTGGGGGCAACAGCAGCTAAATACGGCCTCACACGTTTTGGTAATTTGTATTGAAAAAAAAGTAGATAAGCATTTTATTGAACAATACTTTAAACGGGTAAAGCATATAAGAGAAACTCCAGATGAGGTTTTAGATCCTTTTAAAAAATCTTTGGTAGATAGTTTTGAATCAAAAGCTGAAGAAGAGGTGCACGCCTGGGCGCTAAACCAGGCTTATTTAACCCTGGGAACGCTTTTAACCGTTTGTGCTACCGAAGAAATTGATGCCTGCCCTATGGAAGGCTTTGAGCCCGATAAATATGATGAAATTCTAAATTTAGAAGCTCGTAATTTAAAATCGGTTTTGGCCTTGCCTGTAGGTTATCGAGCCGAAGATGATATGTTTTCTGAATTTAAAAAAGTGCGAAGACCACTTGATGATGTGATCATTGAAATTAACTAATAGTTTACGTATCGCGTAATTTCCAATCCGTAGCCAATCATTCCAACACGTTTGGTTTGCTGGGTATTTGAAAGTAATTTGATTTTATGAATTTCCAGGTCGTGTAGAATCTGTGCGCCTATACCAAAATCTTTATTATCCATATTTATTGGCGGAGCTTTTACTTCGCCTTTTTTCTGGCGTTCTTTTAGTTCGGCCAGACGAGGTAGAAGGTTCAAAGACTGCCTTGCAGGATTTATAAAAACAATAGCGCCGCGACCTTCTTCGTTAACTGCCCTAAACATATTATCCAGTTTTTTATCGGCATCATTGGTAAGTGTGCCCAGGATATCGTTATTAACCAGGGTAGAGTTCATACGAACAAGAATTTCTTCATCGCTTTTCCAGCTTCCTTTGGTTAGTGCAAGATGAACCTGCCCGTTTGTAGTCTGGCGGTAAGCTCTTAATCTAAATTTTCCAAAACGAGTTTCAAGATCAAAATCTTCTTTCTTTTCAATTAAAGAATCGTGTTGCATCCTGTAAGCAACCAGGGCTTCAATAGAAACAATTTTAAGATCAAATTTCTGGGCAACCTCCATTAATTGCGGAAGCCTTGCCATAGTTCCATCCTCATTCATAATTTCTACAATCACTCCTGCAGGCTCAAAACCGGCAAGTCTTGCGAAATCTATAGCAGCTTCGGTATGCCCGGTTCTTCTTAATACCCCGCCTTCTTTTGCTTTAAGCGGAAAAATATGCCCGGGACGGTTAAGGTCTGTGGGATTGGTTTCGGGATCTATGAGAGATTGTATGGTTTTAGCTCTATCTGAAGCTGAAATCCCAGTGGTAACACCTTTGCCGCGTAAATCTACAGAAATGGTAAACCCGGTTTCCATAGGATCGGTATTGTTGCTCACCATCATTTCCAGTTTCAGGTTCTTGCAACGTTCTTCGGTAATAGGGGCGCAAATGAGTCCGCGACCGTGAGTGGCCATAAAATTGATCATTTCCGGAGTCACCTTTTCGGCAGCGGCAACAAAATCTCCTTCATTTTCCCTGTCTTCATCGTCTACCACAATAATCACCTTTCCTGCACGAATATCATCAATCGCTTCCTGAATGCTGTGAAGTTTAAGGGTGTTTTGGGTAGTTGTTTCCTGAGCCATGTTGTGTGTTATTTTGGGCTGCAAAGATATTTAATCTATTTTTCTTTTCGGCTTAATAATACCAGCTTTTTTAAGGCCTTTCCGTATAGGTTCGGTAATAGTATCAAAAGCAAAAAGACCCTGATCGGTAGTGGCCCGGTAAGTAAGATAAATTCCCAATGGCAGCATAATTAAAGTGGAAAGCCAGGTAGCCCAAAACGGACTAATACTGCCATCTTCTGCACTGTTTTTAGCAAATATTCCTATAAAGTGATAGGTTAGAAAAAGTAGAATTGCAACCACCATTGGTAATCCCATTCCTCCTTTTCTAATAATTGCGCCTAATGGTGCGCCTACAAAAAAGAGCACTATACAGGCAGCAGCTAAAACGTATTTTTCGTGTAATGCTATCTCAAATTTATTAAGTTGCTTGGTTGAATTCTTTAATTCAGATTTTTTAATATTAAGATGCGAAAGTGCCCCATTTACTGAGCCGATCGATAAGTTGACAATTTGTACCGCCTGGTAAGTGTCATATTCTTCAAGGATGGTATTTTCTATTTCCTTAATAGAATCTGAAGGATTTAAATTCACCGCAATATTATCAAAATCTGTACGCTGGTACATATTTTCGGTTAAGGCTCTTTTCTTTTCATTATATGAAGTAGTAAAGGAATCTATACTCTGGCGGAGTTCCGAAATATTCAGCATTCCCTGGGTATTGCTATAACTTTCATCTTCCAGGTCTACATTATTAAAATCAGATAGATCCAGGTTTATCGTATATTCTTCAAAATAGCTTTTTGCAAAAGGTTTATCCCTTCTTTTGGAATAATCTGAAGGTTGAATTTCATCGTAATAATTACCGTCTTTCAGGATAAGGGAAAGTACATCAGAATCTGTACTTCCAACCAATTCTCCTTCTTTGGCTTTCATTACGGTAAAATTTCCGCTGCGATTTGTTTTTTTATGAATAATCACATCGGTAAGATATTGACCGTTATCGCCGCTTTTATCTTCAACTTTAATATTTATAGTTCCAAGATCGTTAAAAACGCCTTCGGTAATAGCCATTGCCGGTTTTAACTTGGCAATATTTTTCCGAAGATTTATGGATTTATATTCTGCGGCCGGAATTACATTATTTGCAAAAAAGAAGGCGGTGACACTAACCAGTAGAATAAAAACGGTTAAGCTGCGCATTGCCCGTTGCAGGGAAATCCCTGAAGATTTCATAGCTGCAAACTCATAATTTTCGGCAAAATTACCAAAAGTCATTATGGAGGTAAGCAGGATGGTTAGCGGTAGAACCAGTGGCACCAGTTTAGGGGAAAAATAGAGAAGGAATTTCAGAATAATTTCTGTATCCAAATCTTTTCCCGCCAGTTCACCTATGTACAACCAAATGGTTTGGAGTACAAAGATGAACATAAGAATTATAAAAACTGAAAAAAATGTTTTTAAGTAACTGGTGAGTATGTACCGGTCTAGTATTTTCAACTTAGTCTAATCTATTGATGTAAAAATCTTCGTAACGAGCTTCTTCAAAAGTAAAAAGGTTTTTAGCCAGCTCCTGGTCGGTTTTAAAGCTTTTTACGGTAATAGTAATTTTTGTATCGTTATCCTGGGTTTGGATAAGGTTATAAATATGTTTGGTTTGGTTATCAATCCCCAATAAAATATTCTTAACCTCGGCATTGCTGTCTTTAGGAGTTAATTTTACGTATTGAATATTGCGACCATTTACATTTTTAGCAACGTCCATTTCGTAGTTATAACCTTCTTCATAAAAGCTGAACATTTTTGAAGGGGTTATATTATTTTCTTCCTCTTCCACATAGGTAGAGATATTAATCTCCTCATCTTCCGGAATTATAGTGTAGACTTTCTTCCCATCAAACATTTGGGTAGTTCCCATCAGGTTTAATACATATTTTTCTCCTTTAATGCTAACATCGCCACGAGTTTCCTGGTTTACGTTGGCAGCATTATTTTGAAGGCTATATTTAAAATCGATCACCATATTGTCGTAGGTTTTAACCTTAGAAGAAACTTCGTTAAGAAGGCTTTCAGCTTTTTTAGAATTTTGAGCTTGCAAGCCTATGGTGAAAATAGCGAGCGTAATAAAAATTAAATTTTTCATTTTAGTAATTAGGTGTTTATTCTTCATTTAATAATTGATCTAAGGCTGCAAGATCTGTCACTAAAACCTGCCTGGCTTTACTGCCTTCAAAAGGTCCTACAATTCCCGCCGCTTCTAATTGATCTATGATCCTGCCGGCGCGGTTGTAACCAAGTTTTAATTTACGTTGCAGCAAAGAAGCCGAGCCTTGTTGAGCGGTAACGATCACTTCAGCTGCTTCCCTAAAGAGTTTATCTCTTTCACTTACATCTATATCAACACCTGTGCCACTATCATCTGCTTCGTAGGCAGGAAGTTGGTGTGCTTCCGGATAAGCTTTTTGAGAACCTATAAACTCTGTTATCTTATCAACTTCGGGAGTGTCTACAAAAGCACATTGTAGCCTTTTCAATTCATTTCCCTGGGTAAAAAGCATATCTCCGCGACCAATTAGCTGATCTGCGCCCTGGCCATCTAAAATAGTTCTGGAATCTATTTTTGAAGTTACTCTAAAGGCAATTCTCGCCGGGAAGTTAGCTTTTATAATACCGGTAATTACGTTTACCGAGGGTCTTTGGGTAGCAATAATTAAGTGAATACCAATTGCACGGGCTAACTGCGCTAAACGGGCAATAGGGGTTTCTACCTCTTTCCCGGCAGTCATAATCAAATCGGCAAATTCATCTACGACCAGAACAATATAAGGTAGGAATTTATGGCCCTCTTCCGGATTTAATTTTCTTGCTTTAAACTTAACATTGTATTCTTTGATGTTACGAACCATCGCATTTTTAAGCAGTTCGTAGCGATCATCCATTTCAATACACAAGGAATTTAGTGTATTAATTACCTTGGTATTATCAGTAATAATTGCGTCACCTGAATCTGGCAGTTTTGCGAGATAATGGCGTTCAATTTTATTAAAAAGCGTAAGCTCTACTTTTTTAGGATCTACCAGTACAAATTTTACTTCAGCAGGATGTTTGCTATAGAGTAGGGAAGTAAGAATGGCATTTAATCCAACCGATTTACCCTGACCTGTTGCACCGGCCATAAGCATATGCGGCATTTTTGCAAGGTCTACCACGAAGGTTTCGTTAGAAATAGTTTTTCCTAAAGCCATTGGTAATTCCATCTCAGCATTCTGGAATTTAGGTGAAGCAATCACCGAACGCATCGAAACAATGGTAGAGTTTTTATTGGGAACCTCTATACCTATAGTCCCTTTACCCGGAATTGGCGCAATAATCCTAATACCCAATGCCGAAAGGGAAAGCGCAATATCGTCTTCCAGGTTTTTAATTTTTGAAATTCTAATCCCTGCTTCGGGTACAATTTCGTATAAAGTTACCGTTGGGCCAACCGTAGCTTTAATTTGGGCAATTTCGATTTTGTAGTTTTTAAGCGTGTCTACAATACGGTTTTTATGTTCTTCCAGTTCTTCCTGGTCTACCGTAATACCGCCACCATATTCCTGGAGCAATTCCAGGGTAGGAAATTTATAATTACTTAATTCTAAAGTAGGATCAAATTCCCCAAAATCTTTAACGATCTTATTGCTGATCTTATCTTCTTCTACTTCTTCTTCCTCGGTGGTTTCTACTTCCATTTCCACTTCGCCACTATCTTCTTTCTTTGCGGGTTTAGGCGAAGGAGAAGGGATTTCTTCTTTTGGAGGTGTTTTTTCCAGTTTTATTTCTGCGGAAGTTTTTTCGGCAGGTTTTTCTTGTTTTGGCGCAACTTGTTCTTTCCAGTCGGTTTCTTCTTCGGTAGCCGAAATTTCTTCTTTATTTGATTGAAATTCTTTGTTTAGGCTTTCTTTCTTAGACTTCACAAAACCGCCAATCAATTCGGGGGTTAATTTTAATCTTAAGCTTAAATAGGCAATAAACAGGAATAACATTAATAAAATAGTTCCGAAGAAACCTAAATAATCCTGAAGAAAATCGTTCATTTCATAACCTATTCTTCCGCCTAATAGTGGATTTTTAGCAGCAAAAAAACCGAAGAAAATAGCTAGCCACAACATAATTAAAATTCCCCAAAACCAGGATTCCCTTAGTTTGGTAGATTTTACGCCAAGAAATAAATGAAATCCGCTGTAGCTTACCAAAATTGAAAAGATAAAAGCGGCAACGCCAAATCCTTTATACATAAAAAAGTCGCTAACTGAAGCGCCAAATTTACTTAGCCAGTTTTTGGTTTCTACTTCGCGATTTGAGAATTCACCAAGCGTGCTTTGGTCTACCTCCCAATTGAATAAAAATGAGATGAATGCGACACTTAAAGCCAGGCCGAATAACATTAAAAAACTACCTAAAACTACCTTTTGTTGCCGGTTAAGTTTGAAGGAAAATTTAGTCGACTTTTTCCCGGTGTTTGTTTTAGTCCTGGTTTTCTTTTTGGCCATAGATGATTTGAAGGATTTTGAGCAAAAATACAAATTAGCCCCTTCTAAAATAAAGAAAATTGACTTCAGTTTAGAGGAGGTTATTTTATAAGCTTAAACGTTCAAATCTAAGCAATTATTTTTTGAGAAGTAACGCTTCAAATAATTCAGAATTTAAGTGCCTTAGGTTCTGAAAGCTAGACTATAATTTATTTTAAAAAATGTAGGGAAAGTAAATAAATGCTCCAATAATTACCGCGATTATAGCTGCTATAAAAACCGCTCCCGCCGCAATATCTTTAATATGGCCAATCTTACTATGAAAATCTGGATGCACAAAATCTGCCATAGCTTCCAACCCGGAATTTAAACCTTCAGCAGTCATCACCAGGCCTATGGCTACAAACTGAAACATCCATTCGGTTTTCGTGATTTCAAAGAAATAGCCGGCAATACACATGATTATGGCAAGCACAAATTGCACCTGTATACTCTGCTCGTGTTTTAATAACAACCAGGCTCCTTTAATGGCATAGCCGCCTCCTCTTATTCTTTTTCCGAGGAAACTATCCCGCATTATAACAGGGTTTTAAGTGCAGCAAGATAATCTGGTTCTTCACCAATCTCCGGAACTTGTTGGCTATGAATAACGTTTCCGTTTTCATCTAATACAATTACAACCCTGGAAAGCAAAGCCTCAAAAGGACCATCCATAATTTCCAGGCCGTAATCTTTTCCGAAGTTTCTATCTCTAAAGTCAGATAGGTTGATGACATTATCTAAACCTTCATCATCTACAAAACGTTTTTGAGCAAAAGGTAGATCTCGTGAGATACAAAGCACGACCGTATTTTCAAGTTCTGTAGCACGTTCGTTAAACTTTCTTACAGAGGTTGCACAAACCCCGGTGTCTATACTTGGGAAGATATTTAAAATAACGCGCTTTCCTTTAAAATCGTTTAAAGTTGCGGTACTAAGATCAGATTTAATAAGTTCAAAATGGGGAGCTCTTTCGCCTTTCTCGGGTAGGCTACCATAGGTGTTTATTTTTTCACCTTTTAATGTTATTTGCGACATGGATGTTTTCTATTAAATTGGATTGATAAATTTAGAACATCTGTTTTAGGGATTTACTAAAATTATCATAAAAACAAAGGGCTGCCTAAATATAAGGCAGCCCTCTTTAAAATATAATTAAAATGCGATTTTCTAACGGTCTATAGAACCAACTACTTTTTGCATAAAGTTATTACAGGCATCTTTTTCTGGCGTTCCACCATCAATAGAATGCTTAACTTCTACAGCTCCGCATAGATTCGAGATCAATTCACCTATCACATCCATTTCCTCGTCTTTTACCGAACGATGTTCCGTATAACTTTCAAGTACTTCTATGGTATGCTCCAATTTTTGAGCTTCGTTCTCGCGTGCTAAATGTTTAATTACTGGTAACTTCATTTACTAGGTCTTTTAGAGGTTCAAATTTGTTAGTTTGCACCTGATTAACGAAACTTCCGTTTTTAAAAGTGGCAAAAGTTGGTAGGTTATCTACCTTGGCCAGTTTTCTGGATTCCGGATATTTTTCGGCATCTACCATCAAGAACGTTGCGTTCTCATTTTCTGAAGCTAATTTCTTGAATTTAGGCTTCATTAATCGGCAGTTACCGCACCATCCGGCCATATACTGTACCACAACGGTTTCGTTATCTGAAACTATTTCGTTTAAATTATCCTGTTCTAATTCTTTTATCATAACAATCTCTTTCCCTTTTTTCTTAGTTTAAGCTTAGGTAAGAAGCAACTCCGTCTCTATCGGCATTCATTGCGTCTTTACCTTCTTCCCAGTTTGCAGGACAAACCTCACCTTTTTCCTGTACGTGAGTGTAAGCATCTACAAGTCTTAAGAATTCTGCTACGTTTCTACCTAATGGCATATCGTTTACACCTTCGTGAAAGATTTTCCCTTCCTCATCAATAAGGTATGTAGCACGGTAAGTTACGTTGTCTCCTTCTAGAGTAAGATCTCCGGTTTCTTCATCATAAGATTCTCCGGTAATATCTAGAATTCCAAGACGGGAACTTAGATTTCTGTTAGAATCTGCAAGAATTGGATATTTAACGCCTTCAATTCCTCCGTTATCTTTTGGAGTATTTAACCAGGCAAAATGTACTTCTGGAGTATCGCAAGAAGCTCCTACTACCATTACATTTCTTTTCTGAAATTCTTCAGCAGCTTTTTGGAAAGCGTGTAATTCTGTAGGGCAAACAAAGGTGAAATCTTTTGGGTACCAGAATAACAATACTTTTTTCTTGTTTTTCTGAGCTTCTTCTAAAATATTTAGTTGAAAGGTATCACCCATTTCATCCATTGCGTTTACGCTTAAGTTTGGAAACTTTTTTCCTACTAATGACATATAAATTCTGTTTTTATTGGTTTAACTTTTATTGTAATTCGAGTACAAATTTAGGGAAAGTTCTCGCTGAAAAAAGTTATTAAAATTTTAAAATACTATCTAAGAATAAGTTTTGTTTATAGGTGTTTCTAAATTGAATAGAAAACTCCTATTTAATAAGTGTAATGCCTATTATTGCTGAAATTCTAAGCCGTTTGAGTTTTTGCAGATTCACTTAATTCCTTGATTTTAATGCCGAAAGCAGCAAAAAGTAAGGTCATAAACGGACTCAAATAATTAAAGAAGGCATAACCCGCGTAACTTAGGGTTGGAACACCTAGAACACCGCTATGATATGCGCCACAGGTATTCCATGGAATTAGCACCGAAGTTACCGTTCCCGAATCTTCTAAGGCTCTACTTAGGTTTTCTGGAGCAAGGCCTTTATCACGGTAAGCCTTTGCGAACATTTTTCCCGGAACTACAATTGCTAAATATTGATCTGAAGCAGTTGCGTTTAAAGCTAAGCAGCTAAAAACTGTACTGGCGAATAAACCAAAGGTGGTATGGAATAAATTTAGCAAAGCTTTACTAATTCTAGCAAGGGCACCAATCGCTTCCATAATTCCTCCAAAAACCATTGCACAAATAATTAGCCAGATAGTTCCAAGCATTCCCGCCATTCCTCCAGAAGAAAATAGATCATTTAAGTTTTTATTATCGGTTTCTATCGCGGTATCTACGGTAATAGCCTGCATAACTCCACGGTAACCGCTAATAAAGTTAAGATCTGTAGTTCCTGCAATTTGCGCTACAATGCCCGGTTGAAAGAATAGGGCAGCGACTGCACCCAAAAGTGTTCCTAGCAATAAAGCGATTAAAGGCGAGGTTTTTTTAACGATTAGTGCAATTACAATTGCCGGAACAAGAAAAAGCCACGGGCTAATTGTAAAAGATTTCTCTATAGAGGTCAGGATCGCAGAAGTATCTGTAGTTCCCGAAGTTTCTAAATTAAAGCCGATGATGACGAAAATAATAAGTGTAATAGTAATAGTAGGAACCGTAGTTAGGGTCATATAGCGAATATGCGTAAACAAATCTGTTCCCGCCATTGCCGGAGCAAGGTTGGTAGTATCACTTAAAGGTGATAATTTATCACCAAAATAAGCTCCGGAAAGAATTGCACCCGCAGTCATCCCTACCGATATTCCCAAAGCTTCAGCTATTCCTATTAATGCAATACCTACGGTTGCTGAAGTAGTCCAGCTACTTCCGGTGGCCACTGAGATCACGGCGCAAATAATCACACAGGCCGCTAAAAATATTGTAGGGTTTAATATTTGTAGTCCATAATAGATCATGGTAGGAATAATCCCTGAAATAAGCCAGGTTCCTGCCAAAGCTCCCACCATTAGAAGAATAAGAATAGCACCGGCTGTACTTTGAATATTTCCGGCAACTTCATCTATCATTTTATCATATTCTACATTATTGAAATAACCAACAATGGCAGCGACAGCGCCACCCAATAATAAAACAAACTGATTGGAACCACTTAGTGCATCATCTCCAAACACAAATACATTAAAAGCAAGCATTGCAATAAGCGCAAAAACGGGAATTAATGCCGGCCAAATACCGAGTTCTTTATTAGTAGGAATTTGTTCAGTTTGAGACGGGTCTTGGTTTTCCATTCAGCTATGAAGTATATGATGAAACCTTTTTTAAAGGTTTTGGTTGAATTTATTTTAATCAATTTTTCACTTTCGCTTGTAATTTTACGATTTTACACGAAAATGAGCAAGTTTTGTATTAAACTATAAATTAATTAAAACCTATAACCAACCCCAAGTTGTACCCCAAAACTGGTAAGTTTTTGATGATAATCTTCTTCCTCAAAAGGAATTACCGCATATCTTCTAAAATTGGGATTTACATATATACTGAAATTATTAAACGCATATTGAGCGCCTAGGCCAAAGCCTACGCCAATTCCTGCTTGTGGGTCTACAGACTCACTCTCTGAATCTTGAAAATCCATCACCGGACCACCATTTACAAAGAAATAATCTAAAAAAGTATAATTGGCAAAAATAGGAATAGAAGTAGTTTGCAATTCTTGCGATCTAGAAGTTTCGCCCGGCCTGGGTAGCGCAGAATTAATCACTACATCGCCTTTCCAGTAGTTAAGTCCTGTTTCCAACGCTAAATTATCGGTTACTTCCAGGAGGTATCGAAATCCAAATTCATAAGAGTTTTCAACATCAGGACTGCTGGCTCCATCAAGATCTTCACCTCTTAATAATTTGCTATCAGTTATTCCAAAATACAGTCGAACTTCATTTTGGGTTTGTGAAAAAGCGCTAAGGCTAAAAAATGCAAGAAATAGGGGGAGAAATAGTTTTTTCAAAGTTTTATTTTTTGTGAATATACAAAAAAGAAGAAGTTCGGAAATACTGCCCGTAAATTAGACAGTAAATCCGAACTATTTTTAAGAATGATAAAGCTTGTAATTAATTGAAAACTCCTACTTCCTGCATACAGGATTTCATCATTTTATAAGTGCGTTCTATATCGTTATCCAAACCAATAGAAAATCGAATTAAACCGTTACTTAAGCCCATTTTTTCCTGTTCTTCTATGGGGATTTCCGAAGAAGTAGAACTACCGGGTGCACTAAAAAGTGTTTTGTAAAAACCTAAACTTACCGCCAGGTAACCCAAATTTTTCTCCTGCATAAGTTCCATCAATTCATTGGCTTTTTCCAGGCTACCAACATCTATGGTCAATAAACCTCCAAACCCATAATCTTGATTCATCATTCTTTTAAAGGTTTCATGGCCCGGATGATCTTTTAAACCCGGATAAACTGTTCTTAAGCCATCTTGCTGAAATTTCTCAGCCAGGAACATGGCATTTTTGCTATGTTGTTTAATCCTAATGTGTAGTGTTCTTAAGTTCTTTAAAACCGAAGCCGCTCGCATACTATCCATCGTGGGACCTAATAGCATATTTGCACCATCGTTCACACTGCGCAGGGCGTTGATAAACTCCTGGCTGCCGCAGGTCACACCGCCAACAGTATCGCTGCTACCGTTAATGAATTTGGTTAAACTATGAATTACCACATCGGCACCCAATTCTTTCGGACTAATGGAAAGTGGAGAAAAGGTATTATCTACTACAAAAGTAAGCTGATGTTTTTTCGCGATCTTAGCCAATGCTTCAATATCGGCAACTTCCAGCAAGGGATTGCTTACAGATTCGCAGTATAGAACTTTGGTGTCTTTGGTGATCGCTGCTTCAACCTGTTCAAGATTGGTGATATCTACAAAGGAAGTTTGAATATTAAACTTCGGGATAAAATTCTTCATAAAAGCATAGGTCCCACCGTAAACGGTTCGGCTGGAAACAATATGATCGCCGGCCTGGCATAATTGGAGCAGGGTAGAAGTGATAGCGCCCATCCCACTTGCCGCAACATTTGCGGTTTCGGTACCTTCCATTGCTGCAAGCGCCTCGCCTAAATATAAATTTGAAGGAGAAGAATGCCTGGAATAAAGGTAGCAACCTTCTGCATTTCCTTCAAAGGTATCGAACATTGTTTTTGCCGAAAGAAACGTATAGGTAGAGGAATCGGAGATTGAAGGATTTACACCTCCATATTCTCCAAAATATTGAAGATCCTGAATATTATCTGCAGGTTTATATTTCATTTTTACTGAATTTTAGGTTTATATAAAATTAAGGCTATAAAGAATGAAAGTCAATTGAATGCATTATATTCAGTGAATAAAACTATATAAATTATATTTAGTAGAATTATAATCTATATTAAGGCGTTAATTACTTCAGCTTAGAAAAATTTTCAGTATGAAATTAGACCAAAAAGATCTTCAGATCTTAAAACACTTGCAACAGGATAGTAAAATGACCAATAAGGAAATTTCCAACAAGCTGGAACTTTCTGTAACTGCAGTTTTTGAACGTATTAAACGCCTGGAAAGGGAAGGGGTTATTGCAAATTACGTGGCTCTTATTTCTCCCGAAAAGGTGGAAAAGAATTTTATGGTTTTTTGCCAGATAAAACTTATTCAGCATTCCAGATCTTATTTAACGAAGTTTGAAGCCGAGGTCGCAAAGCTTTCCGAAGTTTTGGAATGTTACCATGTTAGTGGTGAGTATGATTATATTCTAAAAGTTCTGGTAAAGGATATGGAAGCCTATCGAGAATTTATGGTAACTAAACTCACCAACCTTGACCATATAGGGAGTACCCAAAGTACTTTTATAATCTCACCGGTAAAAAGCACAACTGCTGTCCCGCTATAACTTAATAATGAAATAAGTAATTATTTCGTCAATAAATTAAACTTATGTCTAAGTAATAAGTTATATGTTAGTATTTATTTAAAATAAATTTTATTTTTTTTATGAAAAATTTAATTGCCTGAAATATATCGTTTTATAATTCTCTTTAATTCCTATTTCAAAACTCTTTAATTTATTGAATATTAATCAAGTAAAATATGTTCTAGCTCATCTTCTAAAGTGAAAATTATACAGATTTTCTCTTCATAAATCAGTTCTTAATCGCCTTTCTAATTGATTTTCAGGCTAAAAGGCGCTTAGGGTGCGAAAAAAAATGGTATATTAACAAGCAGCGAATCTAAGCCCGGCCCCTACACTATTTCTACTTAGCCCGCTAGTTTTTTGATTAAGCATTCAACTGAACAACCATTTATTTATGACTGAAGAGCAAACAAAATCTCAGCAGCTCCATGACAGGAGAAAAAATATTGTAGCCAACGGAGTTGGTGTTTTCAATACGGCCACGGTAAGCAAGGCCAAAGGAGCAATAATTACAGATGTAGACGGAAAAGAACATATAGACTTCGCCGGTGGTATAGGCGTTGTGAATGCGGGTCATTGCCCACCGCCTGTGGTAAAAGCTATACAGGAGCAGGCTGAAAAATATCTGCACACCAGTTTTAATGTAGTTACTTACGAGCCTTATATAAAACTCTGTGAAGAGCTTGCAGAAATACTTCCGCACGGCGATCATACTAAAGCGATGCTTATTAGTACCGGTGCTGAGGCTGTAGAGAACGCTATTAAAATTGCACGCCAGGCCACAAAAAGACCCGCAGTAATTTGTTTTACCGAAGCTTATCACGGGCGCACCCTAATGGGAATGAGTCTTACCAGTAAAGTGAATTATAAATTCTTTTCTGGTCCTTTTGCTCCTGAAGTTTACCGAATCCCTTTTCCTAATTTTTACAAATATCATGGCACGCAGAATATGGATGAGTTTGTGGAAACGGAGCTCAACCGACTTAAAGACAGTGCCCATAGTATGGTAGATATTGATAGCGTGGCTGCAATAATTGTAGAGCCAATTCAGGGGGAAGGAGGTTTTAATCCAATTCCTCAAAAATATATGGAAGGCCTTCGCTCATTTTGTGACCAGCATGGCGTTATGCTAATTTTTGATGAAATTCAAAGTGGTTTCTGCCGTACGGGGCATTGGGCAAGCTGGCAACATTATGGCGTGCAACCCGATATAAGCACCTATGCAAAATCTATGGGCTCGGGGCTTCCAATTGCCGCTGTACTTGGTAGAGGCGAAATTATGGATGCTGCTTTACCCGGAACTATTGGCGGCACCTACATTGGCAGTCCTGTTTGTTGTGCTGCAGCTTTAGCTACTATACAATATATGAAGGATGAAAACCTTAACGAGCGGGCGGTTTATATAGGTAAGATTATTACAGAGCGGTTGGAGAAATTCCGAAAAGAATGTCCTGAAATTGGAGATGTAAGAGGATTGGGTGCAATGATAGGGATTGAATTTATAAAAGATAATGATCCCGGGAAACCGCATACCGATTTATGCGCCAGTATTGTAAAAGGTTGCGCCGAAGAAGGCTTAATTCTTATAAGTGCCGGTACTTTTAAAAATGTTTTAAGGATATTATGTCCCCTGGTTATTACCGAAGAGCAGTTAAACAAGGCGCTGGATATTCTGGAAAACCAAATTCGAAAACATACTTAAGTTTTAAAATACCACTTGAAGTTCTATCAAAAGTAATTTTCAGGAGGATAAAGTGCGTAAAATTTTACGCATTAAAAAATATCAGCTGATCAGTTTTTTTGAAAACTTGGAAGAGATCGATCAGGAAATCCGGTGGAAATATTTTCTACGGAAAACAAGAAATAAAAATATATGAATCCATTTGCAATAGCAGGAATACAAATGAAGGTTTCCGCAGTCGCTTCTAATGTAGAAATGATGAAGCTGAAACTTGATATAACTATGAGTCTTTATCCCTGGGTAGATATGGTAGTGTTTAGCGAGTTATGTGGCTACGGCCCATTAACCCACAATGCTCAGGAGATTCCGGGAGAATTTGAGAAGGAAATGCAGGCAATGGCCAAAAAGCACGGAATTTGGTTATTGCCGGGTTCTATTTTTGAAAAAAGCGAAGGTAAGATCTATAATACCGCCACCGTGATTAATCCTGAAGGTGAGGTTGTTACGCGGTATAGAAAAGTTTTTCCTTTTTATCCTTATGAAGTAGGAGTAACTCCGGGTGCGGGATTCTGTGTATTTGATGTTCCCGGAGTAGCAAAATTCGGATTATCTATATGTTATGACATGTGGTTTCCTGAAACCGTGCGAACCCTGGCCGTGATGGGAGCAGAAGTTATTTTGCACCCAACCATGACGGGTACTATAGACCGCGATATAGAATTATCTATTGTAAGGGCTATGGCGGCTGTAAATCAGTGTTATTTCTTCGATGTAAACGGATTGGAATCCGGTGGAAATGGTAGGTCACTGGTTTGCGGTCCCGATGGTCGCGTGATTTACCAGGCAGAAGGTAATGAGGAGATCTTTCCGCTGGAACTTAATATCAATCGGGTGCGCCGAAGTCGGGAACTTGGGGTATTGCGCTTAGGGCAACCTTTAAAAAGTTTTAGAGATCATATAGGTGATTTTCATATTTATCAAAAGGGAGCTGAGCTGCCATATCTTAATTCTTTAGGACCACTTATTAAACCTACAAGATTAGACAGCCTGGCAAAATTAAAAATGAAAGAACATGAATACGAACCACCGGAAAACCCTACAGGATATAAAGGATTTGGAGGATAATTAAAAACAGCACAATGGGAGGAACAACGAGAAGAAAACAAAAAGAGGATACACCTGTAAAAGATTTTATAAGCTGGTTTGAAATTCCCGCAATCAATTTTCAACAGGCGGTAGACTTCTATAATCGCATCTTTAAGATGGATATGGAAACCCAATTTGACGGGAATTATGCCATGGCATTTTTTCCGGCCGAAAAAGGTATTGGGGGAGCTATTGTTACCGGTCCAAATTCTATTCCCGGTGTAATTGGTCCTTTGCTTTATCTCAATGCCGGTAAAGACCTTAATCGTATTCTTAAAAGAGTTGAACCAGCAGGAGGCAGGGTTGTAATGACCAAAACCTTAATAAATCCGGAGTCTGGACATTTTGCCATTTTTATTGATTCTGAAGGAAACAAACTAGCCCTACATTCAAAAGATTAATTATGCCAGAGAATAAAATAGACAGTTCACATTACTATAATATCGCTCAATTTAGAGTAGAATCCTGGAATGACTTAAAAAATGAGTCGACCAAACTTTATTCTTCCCCTCGCGGTTCAGAAGACGAAAAATTATATAAAAAGAATCTTCGGAAATTATTAAAAGATATTGAAGGAGTAGAGTGTTATTTTGCTTTTCCGGGTTTGTCTTGTTTAGAGTCGCTGCGGGCAATGTTAGACAGGCATGAGCATACCGCGCTTTCCAATAAAATTGCTGAGATTACCAAGAACCTGGTAAGTGACAGGTATAGAAGTAATCCAGATTTCCTTGAAGATGATGATCCAACCGTTGAAATAAGCGATAAAGGGGATCGCGCTGAAGTTTCCAGGAAAACTTATTTTGAAGTGATGTTCGTAGAAGATGTTTCTCATGCAGAAGATAGTAAACTAAGGCATGATCTAAAAGAACTTAGGCTTTCTAACGAGCAATTTGCGTATGGGATTGTGGTGCAACGTTCGTTTGAAGATGCTTTGATCGCGCTTCAGTTTAATTACAATATACAGGCGGTAGTAATTCGATATGCACCTCCGTACCATTCCAAAAAGATCACTCCGGTGATCAAACCTTTTATTCAGAATATTCTAAAATTAGATTTCGCTTCCAGGACTCCAAAGGAATTAGGACCAATTTTGGGTATGATAATTAAGAAATTCAGGCCAGAACTGGATACCTATTATGTAACTGATACCGCTTTAGGGAATTTAAAAGACAGTACTTTAAAAACTTTCAGAAGAATATTCTATCGGGCTGAAGATTTGCAAGAACTTCACCTAACTATTATAAGAGGAATAAGTGAGCGTTTTGAAACTCCTTTTTTCTCGGCTTTAAAAGATTACAGTAAGAAACCTACCGGGATTTTTCACGCAATGCCAATTTCCCGAGGTAACTCGGTTTTTAAATCCAGATGGATCAACGATTTCGGGAATTTTTACGGGCGGAATATGTTTTTGGCCGAAACATCTTCCACCACCGGCGGATTGGACTCTCTGTTGCAACCAACCGGTTCACTAAAAAAAGCGCAGCAAAAAGCCAGTGAAGCCTATGGTTCCAGAAACACATATTTTGTAACCAATGGTACTTCTACGGCTAATAAAATTGTAGTGCAAGCCCTGGTAAAACCAGGCGATGTGATCTTAATTGATAGAGATTGCCATAAATCTCATCACTACGGACTCGTTTTGGCAGGAGCTTACCCGGTTTACCTGGATTCTTATCCTATAGAAGAATATTCTATGTATGGAGCAGTTCCGTTGGAGCAGATCAAAGAAAAATTATTGCAATTAAAAAAGGCAGGAAGGTTAAACCTCGTGAAAATGCTTTTACTTACCAACTGTACTTTTGACGGCCTGGTTTATAATGTAGAAAGGGTAATGCAGGAAATACTGGCTATTAAACCAGATATGATTTTCTTATGGGATGAAGCCTGGTTTGCTTTTGCCGGTTTCACTTATAATTATAAGCAGCGTACAGGAATGTTTGTGGCCCAGAAATTATGTGATAAATACCAAAGCAATAGTTACCGCGAAGAATACAAGGCCCATATTAAAAGCCTGAAAAAGAATGAAATTCCCAGATTACCAGATCCTGATAAGGTGAAAATTAGGGTGTATTCTACTCAAAGTACGCATAAAACACTCAGTAGTTTCCGGCAGGGCTCCATGATACATATCTGGGATGAGGAATTTCGAAAAAAGAGCGAGAATACCTTTATGGAGGCTTATATGACGCATACTTCCACTTCCCCTAATTACCAAATGTTGGCTTCGCTGGATGTTGGTAGAAGACAGGTGCAATTTGAAGGTTATGAGTTGGTGGAAAAAAGTATAGAATTGGCGATGGTGCTAAGAGCCAAGATCAACGATCATCCCAAGCTTAAGAAATATTTTGATGTATTAACCATCAGTAATTTTATCCCTCAACAACATCGAAAATCAGGTATTAAGGAATATTATAATTCTAACGATGGTTGGAACAGGATGGAAGCCGCCTGGGAGCAGGATGAATTTGTGTTAGATCCTACCAAAATTACTTTACACATTGGTAGAACAGGGGTAGATGGAGATACTTTCAAAAATAAATATTTGATGGATAAGTTTAATATTCAAATTAATAAAACCTCCAGGAATACGGTTTTATTTATGACGAATATAGGAACCACCAGGGGAAGTGTAACTTATTTGACCAATGCCTTGTTAAAGATAGCCGATGAGTTAGATGAGGAATTTAAAACGCTTAGTGAGAAAGAGGGCAGGAACCGTAAAGACCGTATAAAATCCTTAACCGAAGATTTTCCTCCATTACCCGATTTTAGTTATTTCCACCATTCTTTTCAGGCCGTTCCGGGTGTGCCGGGAGGAAATATAAGAGAAGCTTTTTTTCTCGCTTATAATGAAGAGAATTATGAATATATGCCACTAACAGATTGTTTGCCGGCGATGGAAGAGAATAGGATACTTGTGGCCTCTTCTTTTATAATCCCTTATCCGCCGGGATTCCCCGTGCTTGTACCGGGGCAGGTGGTGAGCAAGGAAATAATAAGATTTCTTACTGCTTTAGACGTATCTGAAATTCACGGCTACCGGGCAGATCTTGGTCTTAGAGTTTTCAGGGATAATGTGCTTAACCGGCAGAAAACAGTGAGTTCAATGGGCTCTATGGGAAATAATTCTAAGAAAAAATTACTAACCTAAAAAACTAAATTATGGAATCTAAGAAACCAAAAGCGTCCAATAAAAAGGGAGCTGCTAATAAAAAGAAATCAGCAATTAAAACAGGAACTGACAGAACTAAAATTCCAATTACAGGAAAAGCTCATAAAGCTAAAGAACAGGGTGGTTCCGCAGAAAAGTCAAAGAAGTCAACCTCAAAATCGCCTGTAAAGAAAAGTCCGGCCAAACGGAAAACCTCGTTAGCTTCCAAAAAACCATTGGTCCAAAAGAAACCTCAAAATACTTCAGTATCTGAATTAAGTGGAGTTTCCGATATCCGAAGGTCTTTTCATAAAAATGAAGAACCCCTTTACTTTATAAGTGCGACCAATTTTAATCTTCTGGGAGCCGATGAATGGATAAAAGGTTTTAAGTTCATTACCTATATCGAATGTTTTGATGGTTTACATCCAAATGTATTTTCTCCAAAAAATGAGATCCCACACGATGATTTTGAAGGTATTGAAGATATTAATAATTATCTATTACAACATCCCGAAGTTCAGGACTATCTTAAAACAAGATCTGTAGACGGGAGAGCCGGGAAAGCAATGTTTTTGATGTTCAATGAGAAAACTGAAGTGCTTGCAGAGAAACTCGGCTTGGAAATTATGTTTCCCACCGCTGAAATGCGAACTTTCCTGGATAATAAAGTAAACACCAATCGTATTGCAGAAAAAGCAGGGGTAGCCTGCGTGCCATACGTTTTGACCAAAATTGATAGCTACGAGCATTTAAGAGAAGTTTCTAAACATCTTAGCAACGATTTAGTTATACAAACTCCGTTTGGCGATTCCGGCCATACCACCTTCTTTATCTCTAACGAAGAGCAATATGATAAACACGCAGAAGAGATCGAGAAAGAAGAGGAAGTTAAGGTAATGAAACGTATTCGTTGTAGGGGTTCTGCTATAGAAGCTTGTGTTACCCGTCACGGAACAATTGTAGCACCGCTAATGACAGAATTGGTAGGATTTAAGGAACTTACACCTTATGAAGGTGGATGGTGTGGTAACGAAATTTACCCTAATGCATTTACTCCCGAGCTAAGAGAGAAAGCAATAGAATACACCCAATTATTTGGAAACCAGTTGCGGGAAGAAGGTTACAAAGGCTATTTTGAATTAGACTTTTTAATAGATCAGGATAATGGGGAGATCTATTTAGGCGAATTGAATCCAAGAGTTACGGGCGCAAGTTCTATAACCAACCACGCCGTGTTTGCCCTGGCAGATGCACCTCTATTTGTTTTCCATATTTTAGAATGGATGGATATAGATTATGAACTTGATATTGATGCTATAAATGATCGCTGGGCACGCCAGGAAAATATAGATGGCTGGAGCCAGTTAATTGTGAAGCATACCGAAGATACCATAGAATACGTTACAAAGGCACCAAGTTCAGGAATCTATAGAATGTATGATACCGGGCATATTCAGTTTGATAGAATGGATACGCACCGTAGAGCAGTAGAGAATGAAAATGAAGCTTTTTTCTTACGAATAAGCAGAAAAGGTGATTATCTATACGAAGGAGCCGATATGGGAATATTGGTAAGTCGTGGTCGTATGATGACCGATGATTTTAGACTTAATAACAGGGCAAAACATTGGATTAAGGCCATTAGGGGGCAGTATGCTTCAGAAGTGGTAGAGGATAAAAAGAAACCAAAACTATCAGGAACTTTAACTAAATAATATGCTGGATTTTAGAAAGTTCAAAGCAAATTAAAACTATTTTGCGAAACCTTTCTAAGAGAGGCGATTATTTAAAATTTAAATTTATGCAATTACATTTCAATGCTATTTCCGAACCCGGCAAACCGGGAACCAAATGGCAAAGATTATATAAAACTCACTGGCCGGCTTATAAGAACTGGCTTAATTCTAAAGGGACGGTTAATTATCCAGACCTAAAGACTTCGCAGGCAGCACTTAAAAAATATATGCCGGAGATGTGGCCTACTTATCAGCGTTTGTGCAAATTAGCAAAAGGTGATAAGGTAGCGGCACGTTTTTTAACGGGTTTTCAGCCGCCGGCTTATATAAGTGGCTGTTCACAGGCGGTTACCACCGGGAAGGATATCCAGCTAGTTAGAAATTACGATTTTCATCCAGATCTCATGGAGGGCACACAATTGCTCACCTGCTGGAATAAGAAGAAAGTAATCGCCACCAGCGATTGCCTTATTGGAGCTGTAGATGGTATGAACGATGGTGGCCTGGCTGTTTCTCTAACTTTTGGAGGAAGAAAAGAAGTAGGAGTAGGCTTCGGTATTCCTTTTATTCTGCGTTATGTGTTGGAATTTTGCAGTAATGTTGATGAAGCTGTCGCGGCTTTAACTAGGATTCCCTCGCATATGTCTTATAACGTCACCGTTGTAGATAAAACAGGTAAATTCAAAACCGTTCAACTGGCGCCAGATAAAACTCCTGTAATTACTGATGCCTCTTTTACTACTAATCACCAGGGAATTATAGACTGGCCGGAAAATGCTGCTTTTAATAAAACGCTGGAAAGGTCTTCTTTTCTGAAAAAGATGCTTTCAGTTAAAAATGTGAATTCAAATCAGGTAGCTGATGCCTTTCTAAAGGCACCACTTTACAATACCAAGTTTAAGGAAGGTTTTGGAACTCTATTTACCTCTGTATATCGCCCATTAGAAGATAAAGTTATACTTCGCTGGCCGGGAACTTCGGTAGTGCAGACTTTCGATGATTTCCAGGAAGTATATAGACTTATAAATTATAAACAGGCTAAAGTTGCACCAGAATTGTGGAAACAAGAAGTTGTGGAAACCATTAAAACGGTAGAAGATCCTTTCGAAGAGCAAACTGTGCAAAATGTGGAATGGCAGGAGACTCTAACTGAAATTATGGTAAATGCCATGGCCCAGGCTCATCCGTCGACAAATGAACAGGAACTTGAAAAATTAAGAGGTGAAATAATTGATAATGGAGAAGTATCCTGGCAGGCAGTAGCCGGCTTTTGGAGTAAAATGGGTTCGGGATATGCTGATAGTTGGACAAGTTAAACGGCAGTAATTTTTTTCTAAAAGCCGTAAAAAAAGGAAAAAATTATCCAATTATCATCCTGAACTTGTTTCAGAGGCTGCTCCGAAATTTATTCGGAGATCTAACTTGTTGGAGTTCCTCAGGCCTTTTTGCCAATTTTCAACAACTATTTAAAATAAAACACAATGGAATTTTATAGCGTAAACCCTTACAGTGGGAAGCAAGTTGGAAAATATACGGCACAAACCAGGGAAGAAACAATAAAGGCTCTGGATCAATCTGGAGAAGCTTTTAAAGACTGGAGTAAACAGCCGCTTTCTTACAGAACCGAACTTTTACAAAAAGCTGGGCAGGTATTAAGAGATAAGCTGGAGGAATATGCCAAAATGATCACCCAGGAAATGGGAAAACCAATTTCTGAATCTAGGGCTGAGGTTAACAAGTGCGCCTGGGTTTGTGATTATTATGCTGAAAATGCTTCAGATTTTCTTCAGCAGGAAGAAATAAAAACTGATGCAACTCATAGTTATGTAAGGCACGACCCTATAGGAAGTGTTTTCGCCATTATGCCCTGGAATTTCCCATTCTGGCAGGTTTTTAGGTTTGCTGCTCCTACACTTACCGCCGGCAACACCGGTATTTTAAAACATGCGCCTAATGTTTTTGGCTGTGCTTTAATGATCGAAGACGTTTTTAAAAAAGCAGGTTATCCGTACGGAGTTTTTCAGAATTTAATTGTGCATCACGATCAAACTGAAATGATCATTGCGCACGATGCCGTTCAGGCGGTTACCCTAACCGGAAGTGAAGCTGCGGGAGCTGCAGTAGCACAGCTTGCGGGCAAATATATTAAAAAAAGTTTGCTGGAATTGGGAGGCAATAATTCTTTTATTGTCTGGGAAGATGCAGATATTGATCAGGCTGTGAAAACTGCTCTAACCGCCAGGATGCTAAATTGCGGACAGAGCTGTATCGCAGCGAAGCGCTTTATTCTGCTGGAAGGAATTTACGATGAGTTTGTTTCTAAATTCAAGGCTGCAGTAAGCGAATTAAAATCTGGCGACACTATGGATGATACTACGCAGGTTGGTCCGCTTGCCAGAAAAGATCTTGCAGATCAACTTCAAAGTCAGGTTAAAAGGTCTGTTGAAAAAGGAGCCGAATTACTACTTGGAGGGGAGCAGAACCAATGTTTCCATCAGCCAACTATTTTAGGAAATGTAAAACCGGGAATGCCCGCTTTTGATGAAGAGACCTTTGGCCCGCTTGCAGCAATGATAAAGGCAAAAAATATTGAAGAGGCTTTTGAACTTTCAGAGAAATCAAAATTTGGATTGGGAACTACGGTTTTCACAAAAAATATTGAAAAAGCTATGCAGATGGCTGATAAGGTTAGTGACGGCGCCTATTTCGTTAATGAACTGGTAAAATCAGATCCCAGGCTTCCGTTTGGTGGAACTAAGCGATCTGGCTATGGACGCGAGCTAGCAAAAGATGGAATGATGGAGTTTGTTAATAAGAAAACAGTTTATGTTAAAGCCTAAAGCATAATTTTTTCCGCATTGGTCATTGCCACGAATAGTTGTACTTTTGTGTTTACTTTGTTCAAAAATCAACACAAAAAATAAAATTATGAGTAAATATGATGTTGCAGTTATAGGTTCTGGCCCTGGAGGATATGTGGCCGCTATACGCTGCGCGCAACTGGGAATGAAAACTGCTATCATAGAAAAATATTCAACTTTAGGAGGAACCTGCCTTAATGTTGGTTGTATTCCAAGTAAAGCTTTACTTGATTCTTCTCACCATTACCACGATGCCGTAAAACATTTTGAAGAACACGGGATAGATATTCCGGGTGAGGTAAAAGTAAACCTTGAGAAAATGATGGAGCGTAAATCTTCAGTAGTAAGTCAAACTTGCGATGGAGTAAAGTTCCTGATGGATAAAAATAAGATTGATGTTTTTGAAGGCGTAGGATCTTTTAAAGATAAAACCCACATCAATATTGAAAAAAACGATGGTGAAACAGAAACTATTGAAGCTGCCAAAACGATTATCGCTACTGGTTCAAAACCGGCAAATCTTCCGTTTATCGAGCTGGATAGAGAACGAATAATTACTTCTACCGAAGCTTTAAAATTAAAGGAGATTCCTAAACACATGGTAGTAATTGGCGGTGGTGTAATTGGTTTGGAATTAGGTCAGGTTTACCGTCGTTTGGGAGCTGAGGTTACTGTTGTTGAATTTTTAGACCGAATTATTCCTACCATGGATGCTGCACTTTCAAAAGAACTTCAAAAGGTGCTTAAGAAACAAGGTGTGAAATTCCATACTTCTACCAAAGTGAAATCGGTAGAGCGTAAAGATGATGAAATCATTATAAAAGCTGACGATAAAAAGGATAAAGAAATTGAAATAAAGGCAGATTACTGTCTTGTTTCTGTAGGCCGTAAACCTTTTACCGATGGTTTAAATGCTGATGCTGCGGGAGTAAAGGTTGATGACAAAGGCAGAATTGAGGTGAACGAACATCTGCAAACCAATACAGATAACATTTATGCTATTGGTGATGTGGTAAAAGGCGCGATGCTGGCTCATAAAGCCGAAGAAGAAGGAACTTTTGTTGCTGAAACTATCGCCGGTCAAAAACCACATATTGATTATAACCTAATTCCGGGTGTTGTTTATACCTGGCCTGAAGTTGCTTCCGTAGGAAAAACCGAAGAACAACTTAAGGAAGATGGCGTTAAATATAAAGAAGGGAAATTCCCAATGCGTGCTCTTGGACGTTCCAGAGCAAGTGGAGATACAGATGGATTTGTAAAAATCCTTGCCGATGAAAAGACCGATGAGGTTTTAGGCGTGCACATGATTGGAGCCCGTACCGCCGATCTTATTGCTGAAGCTGTTACTGCAATGGAATACAGAGCATCTGCTGAAGATATAGCAAGAATGAGCCACGCTCATCCAACTTATGCTGAAGCCGTTAAGGAAGCTGCTCTTGCTGCTACCGATAACCGTGCACTTCACGTATAGGCGATTTTAAAATTAATCTTATAAAAAAAGTGGCTGTTTGAAATTCTATCAAACAGCCACTTTTTTATATTTATAAGAAATCAATTATTCTAAATCTCCAATTTCTTGAGTTCTTTATAGTTTCTATTTAATCTTCTTAGTAGAATTCCGTAAACCACTCGGTAGAATAACCATATCAAGCCGAGGAAAACAGCGAGACCACCAATCATAATTCCGGCAAACATTAGCCACTGGAGCGGAGTAAAACTATATTTCTCCATATCATCCACTACGGTGCTTGAGGTGTGATAATCCATCATAAAATAGGTGTAGATCAAAGCTACCAGGGCAGTGGAAATTAAAATATAGCCTATATAATATTTAACAGTTTTCTTTGTGCGTAAAATGTTTTTCATCAATTCAGCCGCATTATCTGTAGCAGATATTTTTCGGTAATTTTTATAAAAGCAATAGATAAAGAAAAAGGTGATGGCATAATTAATTACATAAGTTGCCACGGTAAATTCTTTTAGGTGAATTTGTTCCATCTCTTCCCAATATTCATGATCTGCCATAAAAATATTTATGACTCCCCAGAATAAAAATTCAATAATACTAATTACAAAAATCCACTTCACTATAGAAGATGAGCGCTTCCACAGCATTTGGTAAATTTGGTCGTAGGAAAGATGCGGAAGGCTGCCTTCTCGTTTTTTCCAGTCTTTTTTTAATAAATCCAATCCATCCATTATTCACTACGGATTTAAAATGTTCTTTAATTTTGTTTTTACCCTGTTCATCTTCACTCTTGCATTCACTTCAGTAATACCAAGGGTTTCAGAAATCTCCCTGTAATTTTTATCTTCGAGATATAAAAAAACAAGGGCCTTTTCAATATCATTTAATTCTTGAATTGCAGAATACATCACTTTTAATTGCTGCTCAGTTTCATCGTCATATTCCTCCGCCTTTATCTTAAAATCTACCGTATCAAAATCCTGAGTCGGTATACTTCTCTTTTTCTTTCGGTATAAAGTAATCGCGGTATTAAGGGCAACACGGTACATCCAGGTGCTAAACTTTGCCTCGCCTCTAAATTTTGGGTAAGCTTTCCAGAGCTGAATGGTAATTTCCTGAAAAAGATCGTTATGCGAATCTTGATTATTCGTATAAATACGGCAAATTTTATGCGCAATATTCTGGTGCTTTTCCAGGTTGGTTACAAACTGATGTTCTAATTCCTTATTCACAATAGTTGGTTAGCACTTATATGTAGCGCAAGTGGTTGCAATGTTACAAAAAAGTATAAAGTATCGTTAATGCACCCTTATTTTTTCAGGCAAAGCAGGAGAAAACTTAAATTTGGATAAATTCCTTTAAACCGGGAATTGAATATTAAAAAGGATACTGTACATTAAACTTAAGTTTAAAATATTCTAAATCTCGATTATCGAGTAAAACCAAGCGTATGAATATTCCAAGAACAAATTTACCGAGAGTCGTTATTATTGGTGGCGGTTTTGCGGGAATGGCGATAGTGAGAAAGTTAATTGGCGAAGATGTCCAAACTGTAATTTTAGACCGGCATAACTATCATACTTTTCAGCCCTTACTTTACCAGGTATCAACCTCTGGGCTGGAGCCAGACTCTATTGCCTATCCTATGCGTAAAATTACACGTAATAGTAAGAAATGTCTTTTTAGGATGGCCGAGGTGAAATCTATAAATGCCGAAAAAAGCTTGATTGAGACCTCTATTGGAGATTTGATCTACGATTACCTGGTGATTGCAACCGGTTCTAAGACTAATTTCTTCGGAAATAAAAGTATTGAAAAGAATGGTATGTGGATGAAGACCGTACCGCAAGCATTGAATATTCGTAGTTTGATCCTGGAAAATTTAGAACAGGCGGTAATTACCGATGATCCCGAACTAAGAAAAGCATTGCTAAACTTTGTTTTAGTAGGAGCAGGCCCAACAGGAGTGGAGCTTAGTGGCGCCATTGCCGAACTTAAAAACCATATTGTTCCGAATGATTATCCTGATATAAATCCAAATGAGATGAATATTCATCTCCTGGAAGGTCTGGATAGAGTGCTGCCTCCAATGAGTGAAAAATCTTCAAAAAGAGCCCACGAATTTTTGGAAGAGCTAGGAGTGAAAATTCACTTAAATACCATGGTGGAAGAGTATGACGGCCATTTGGTAACCACCAATACCGATCTTGCACTAAAAACCGAAACCTTTATTTGGGCAGCTGGAGTAACGGGTGCGCCGGTAAAAGGTCTAAATGCCGAAGCAATGGTTGAAAAGGCGAATAGGTATGAGGTAAATGCTTTTAATCAAATTAACGGTTATGATAATATTTTCGCCATTGGTGATATTGCCTTAATGCAAACCGAAGATTACCCAAAGGGCCATCCAATGGTTGCCCAGCCGGCAATTCAGCAAGGGAAGCATCTGGCCAGAAATATTATGAACATCGTAGAAGGTAAAAAACTTGAACCTTTTAAATATAAAGATAAAGGAACTATGGCCACGGTAGGAAGAAACCGGGCAGTAGTAGACCTGGATAAAGGCTCCTTTGGCGGATTTTTCGCCTGGTTTATCTGGATGTTCGTGCATCTTTGGTTCCTTATTGGCTTTAGAAACCGATTGGTCACCTTTTTTAACTGGCTTTATAATTACTGGAATTACGATAAGGCCGCCAGGCTAATTATCAGGCCTTTTAAAGGTTATGAAAATCAAATGAAAGTTGATAAAGAAGAGATATAAATAGTAATCAACTTCGGAGCAAGCCCACGAAGCATAATTTTTGGAAAATATAATTTGATTTCGTGACAAGCCTAGCAGCATTTAACCTCGATTATCGAGTAAAAAGAGACTGTCTGAAAAGTTTTAAAACCGTCATCCTGAATTTATTTCAGGATCTAACATGTTGATAATTAAAGAACATATTAGAAGCTGAAACAAGTTCAGCTTGATGAGAATAAACTTTTTCCGACAATCTCTTTTCTTTAGCCTGAATCCCTTTTTTAATTTAGCCCGGAAGCTTATTTATTAGCCTTTCCAATTACCTCATCTTCTTAATTTCCTTATTATAGTCTGAAGCGAGCGAAGTCTTTTGGTTATCGGTTAATGCTTTTCCTGCCATTTGAAAAACTTCCTGTTCTTCTTCATCTAAATGATGAATTACCTTATGTTCAAGCTCTTTGGCTATTTTTAGCCAGTTTGAAGCGTCCATTTCAGTATCTTCCAGTTGCTCTATAAGTTCATCCATCTCGTGGTGTTCTGCAACACTATGCCTGGCTTTTTCCTGGGTAAGGTCTTTCTTGATCAGTGGGATATAAAAATGCCTTTCTTCGGCATCAGCGTGAATCTTCAATTCATGTTTTAATTGCTCAAAGATCTTTTTGCGCTCCTGAGTATCACCATGGGTTTCTACCAGTTTGGCGACAAGGTTTCGCTGTATTTCATGTTCCTGGCGTAAAGCTTCAAAAATATTCATAATTTAGGTATTGGTTAAGCTTCTAAAATATTGATTTATATGTTAAGGAAAATTTAAACCAGAGTTTTTCGTAAGCAGTTTAAATCGGTTCTAAAGAATTTAACGGTTCAGTTTCGTTTTTCTACAATTCAGAAATATTAATTAGCAATGAAGACTACTTTCACGCATCTTAGCTCTATAAATAAAAATCGATGAAATTCTTTCTGAAAATATTAAAAATTAGTCTTGCGATTACCATTCTCATTATTGGTTTAGAATTGCTCTTTGGAGGTTTTGAGCTCGAAAAATTCTTGAATTTTGAAACCTGGTTCATATTTTTCGCTTATAGCTTTATTCTTACGCTAATAAATGGAAGTTATTTTTGGTGGTTTGGCGCTAAAATAGGTTGGGAGAAAGCTACTTTAAAAAAGGTACTGGTAGGGGCGTCTGGTGCTGTAGTTGTAACTTTAATAGGGTATTTCTTATGCCGTCTGTTGCACTACGTGGTTTATGACGGAATTCCACTTCAGGAATTTATAATTAATGAAAAGATGGCTTCCTATCTTTTTCCTTTACTTTTTACAACCATCATCTCTTTGTTTTTTCATCTTATTTATTTCTATAAAGCTTTACAGGAAAAGAAAGTAAAAGAGCAAAAAATAATAGCGGGCACTGCTTCGGCTAAATTTGATGCGCTTAAAAATCAGTTAGATCCACACTTTTTATTTAATAGTTTAAATGTGTTAAGTGCGCTGATTGATGAAAACCCCGACCAGGCACAAAAATTTACCAGCGGGCTTTCCAAGGTATATCGTTATGTATTGGAGCAGAAGAATAAAGAACTTGTGGATTTGGAAGAAGAATTAAAATTTGCGAAAACTTATATGGATTTGCTGAAAATGCGGTTTGAAGATGCGATTATTTTCAATTTCCCCGCCAAATTAAAAAATCCCGACGCCAAGGTTGTTCCACTTTCACTTCAGTTGTTATTAGAAAACACCATAAAACACAATACGGTAAATTCTGAGAATCCTTTAGAAATAACCATCGTGGAAGAAGACCGAAACCTGGTGGTGCAAAATAATGTTCAGCCAAAAGAAATATTGAAACGGGGGAGTGGGGTTGGACTTTCTAATATTCAGCAACGCTATCATTTACTTACCGATAGAAAAGTTGAAATCTCTAACACCAACCACACATTTAGGGTGAAACTACCACTCTTAACTAAGATTGTAAAAATGGAAAAACAAGCACCGGTTTATGCCAAACAAGACGCTTATTTACGAGCCCAAAAGCAGGTAAAAGCAGAGCGCGATTTCTATGGAAATTTAACTTCTTACTTAATTGTAATTCCTGTTTTAGGCTTATTTAATTATCTCACCTACGGCGGATTCGTTTGGGTTGTTTTCCCAGCAATTGGCTGGGGAATAGGTGTGTTTTTTCACGGGTTATCTGTATTCAATTACAATCTTCTACTCGGTAAAAACTGGGAAGAGCGTAAAATAAAGGAACTAATGCAAAAAGATAAAACTAACTAATTATGGAAACTTCAGAAGACAAATATCTACAAGCACGGGAGCGGGTTAAAGAATTACGTGAATTTTATAATCACTTATTCTCCTATATTATAGTGAATATATTCCTGGCCGGGATCAATTACTATTCAAATCAATGGGCGTATCCCTGGTTTTTATGGGTTGTAGGCGGTTGGGGAATTGGTTTAGCCTTTGATGCGCTAAAAGCCTTTAGGTTGAACCCTATGTTCGATAAGCGATGGGAAGAACGCAAGATCCAGGAATATATGGAAAAAGAAGAAAAACAGCGCTGGGAATAATGGAAGTAGTAATTGTAGAAGACGAAAAGCCTGCTGCGCGCCGTTTGCAACGAATGCTGAAAAAACTGGATTTAGAAGTGAATACCATGCTGCATTCGGTTAATGAGGGAATCGCCTGGTTTAAAGAAAATCCTGAACCAGATCTTGTTTTTCTTGATATTCAATTGAGTGATGGCATTTCCTTTGAAATTTTTGAGAAGGTAAAAATCAATAGCGCTGTTATTTTTACCACAGCTTATGATGAATATGCTCTAAAAGCATTTAAGCTGAATAGTGTTGATTACTTACTGAAGCCCATAGATGAAGAAGAATTGCTAAATGCAGTGGCAAAATTCAAAGAAAATTACCTCAAAAATTCTCCACAAATAGATTTTAATGCCTTTAGAAAAATCCTGGAAACAGGAAATAAACCAGATTATAAAATCCGTTTTACGATTCAGGTTGGCCAGCATTTAAAGATTATCCCTGCTAACGAAATTTGCTGTTTTTATTCTGAAAATAAGGCATCGTATCTAACTACTACTTCAGGGAGAAATTACCCGGTAGATGTTTCGCTTGAAAACTTAGAAAAGGATCTTGACCCCGAGAAATTCTTCAGAATTAATCGAAAATCTATTGTGAACATTGACTGTATAGAAGATATTATTAGCTATACTAATAGTCGCTTAGAGGTTAAAGTGAAAGTGTTTAGTGAATTTCAGTTTATTGTTAGTCGGGAGCGAGTGCGAGACTTTAAAAACTGGATTTCTTAGGCTGAAAAGTTAAAATTGTCGCTAATAAAAACCGCGGACCGATTTTCTACGTAAATATCTATGAAAAGTTGGGTAACTAAAAGCAGATTCGTTTTTATTAGCCCCCTGGTTTTCCGAATTTTATTTTTTTGGTTGGTTATGTGAAGGTTTGCTGTAATAATTATGGCAGACCTTCATTTTTTATTGGATAATCAAGAATAAAATGTTCCTTAGTCTATCCAAACAAAAACAATCTTTTCTAGAAATTAAAATATATTTTCCAGGCGGGTTTTCCTGGCAGTTGTATAAATAGTTAAATTACCTGGAGTAAAAGCTATCTGTGATTACGCTATTGTTAGGGTGCAGCTACAGTTCCTAAAACGTATAACTGATCCATTGTTGGAGTTTCACTACCACCTTCAGGCTCTAAGGTAATTCCAAAAGCTTCAGATTGGTTCTGGTTTTCAAGACTAAAAACCTTATTGTCATCGGCTTCAAAATCAGCCAGCAAACCTATGCTGGTAGGAGTAAGTGGTTGCATGGTAAGTGACCAAACCTGGTAAACTTTCCCTCGGGGAGGTTCGGGTAGATCTTTTGCATCTATATAAGCGGTATTCTCTTCGGTATTCCAATAAACGGAAGCAAAGGCTTCAGGAGCTACCTGCTGACCTTTTAGCGGGATTCGCTGTACGTTTCTATTTCTTATAACCGCAAGTAGTTCTTCTGCTTTTTCCGCATCCTCACGTGCGTTAGCGATTTGTTCTTCCATTTGAATATTTCTGGCATTGGCAGCTTGCAAGTCTTCTCTTAGTTCGTTGGTTCGGTTAAAGAAAACGAAAAGACCAATAAGCAATAATAAACTTGCTGCCCAACCGGAATAAGTGATCCAGTTTATGGTTCTAACCGGAGTCGCAACCGGAGCGGTAGTTGTAGTTGGTTTGCTTAATTTCTCTTTTATTGAAGCAATTAAGTGTTCGGCATTATTTGGTGCCGTAGCAGCTGAAAGTGTAAGCAATGCTTTTTCTATTTCTTCTACTTCGGTTTTAACTTCAGGATATTTTTTAAGCACACGGCTTACCTCACGACTTTCCTTTTCAGAAAGCGCTCCATAAACATAAAGTTCAAGAATTCCAGACGATATGTACTTTTGAATATCCATTATTTAATTACCATTGCTCTTAATTTATCGATACAAATTCTATTGCGGGTTTTTACAGTTCCCAGCGGCATGTCTAATTCTTCTGAAGTTTCTTTTTGCGTATAGCCTTTAAAAAAGAGGTAGTCTATTAATTTTTTACAAACCGGCTTTAAGGCATCAATATATTTTTTGAGTCCTATTGAATCTACAGCTTCAGAGAAATTAGTTTTAGACTCTAATATATCTACGAAGTTATCGGTCTTAAGGTTTTGTTGGTCGTTTTTAAAATCTTTTGATCTTATTTTGTCAATAGAAGCATTTCGGGCAATATTCAAAATCCAGGTAAAAAATCGGCCTTTATCAGAATTATAGCTTGGCGCTTTATCCCAAATTTTTAAAAACACATCCTGGAGCACTTCTTCTGCAATCTTTTCGTCCCTAATTATACTATAAATAATTCCGTAGGTGCTTTCTGAATACAAATGGTATATACGTTCAAAGGCACGCTCGTTACCATTTTGAAGTTCTAAAATTAAAGCATCTTGTTGCATAAAAAAATGTGGCTTGCGGAGTAAAAGTATGTAAATATAGAGCCTGAAAAAAATAAAAAGCGGCATTTAGCCGCTTTTTATTAAAATTTATGTGAAAATGATTACATTTTTATAACTCCACATCCAACTCTAGTACCTGCAGCACCAGAAGGTTGAGAAGTATAGTCGTCCACACCGTCATGTACAATTATAGCTTTTCCAACAATATTTTTGTTTTCGTCGTCACAACCTATACACCAATCATCGGTAGTCATACTAACAGTTCCTTCTCCATTGGCATCCACTTCAAAGTTTCCAATATCACCTTTATGGTAACCTTCAGCATCACCCCATTTCCCATGCTTTTCGTTGGTTGGATTCCAGTGGCCACCTGCAGAAGTTCCATCTTCAGCCGAGCAATCTGCTTTCTGGTGAATATGGATCGCGTGCTGACCTTCAGCTAAACCTGTAATTGTAGCTTCCATAGTAACTTTGCCATCTTCTTGAGTAAAAGTTACTTCTCCACCCAGGTCGCTTCCGCTTTTTGGTTCTAAAGAAACAGTGATCTCTTTAGTTTCTTCTTCTTTTTCCATACTGTTGTCCATCTCAGAATTCATTTCTGTTTCGGCAGCATTTTCAGTATCGTTTTCTTTTTTGTCGTTTTTACAACCTATTATAAATAATGAGGCGCAAAATACTAGTGATAAACTTATTCGTTTCATAATCTGGATTGGTTTTTAGATTTAACATTACTAAATTAATCGTATCCCGTTGTATAGCCAAAGATTTAAGGATAGGTTAACAAACACCGGGTTTCAGTTTTAGATTAATTTGGTTTTAATGTTTGTGGCTGAAGTTAAACTTTTATGAACAGGGCAACGATCTGCAATTTCTAGCAATCGTTTTTTCTGTTTTTCGTCTAAATCGCCATAGAGTTTGATCTCTCTTTTAAATGTATCAATTTTAGAATTACTGTTTTCGCAATCCTCGCAGTCTTTTTCATGTTCTCTGGAGTAATAAACGTGCGTTTCCACATCTTCCAATGGCCATTTCTTTCGTTTAGCATACATCTGAAGCGTCATAGAAGTACAGGAAGCCAACCCGGACGATAAAAACTGATAGGGAGTAGGGCCGTAGTCTTTTCCGCCGGCGCTTATCGGTTCATCGGCCAGGAAAGTATGATTTCCAGCTTTCATTCTTGTAGTAAAAGCATCTTCTTTTTCTAAGCCTGCTACTACATCGGCATTAGACTCCGGAATTTCTTTATTCGGAATTGTTAAATAACGGGAAGCCCAGGTTGCAATCACGTTACCGGCATAAGCAGCATCTCCTTCAGCAGCTAAAAGGTGTTCTGCTCCATCTAGCGAAACAAAACTTTTAGGATGTCTTGCGGCAATGTATAATTCTTCGGCATTTTTAATACTTACAATATTATCTTGCGGCGAATGCATTATTAAAAGTGATTTTCTAAGTTCACTTAGGTAAGGTTTCAATTCATGCTGGTCAATATCTTCTAGAAACTGTTTTTTGATTTTAAAACTTCTTCCCCCAATATTTACTTTTGCTTCCCCATTTTTTTCGATCTCGTCTACGTTATTTTCTATTAAATGCTGAACGTGGGCGGTAGTGGAAGGGGC
Source organism: Salegentibacter salarius (assembly GCF_900168265.1). GTDB lineage: Bacteria > Bacteroidota > Bacteroidia > Flavobacteriales > Flavobacteriaceae > Salegentibacter > Salegentibacter salarius. The sequence continues at coordinate 106,372 of NZ_FVZF01000005.1, forward strand.
GGCAATAGTTGTAACCGCTTTAACCGATTCTATTTCCTTTGCAGCAAATAAAACCGCGGCACCACCAAGGGAATGTCCAATTAAAAGGCTTGGAGCTTTAAATTTATCTTCCAGATAAGTTGCTGCAGCTAGAAGATCCTGGATATTTCCAGAAAAATTACTGTCAGCAAAATCACCTTCACTTTCTCCCAATCCAGTAAAATCGAAACGTAAAACTCCGTAGCCGTTTTGCGCTAAGGTTCGACTTATATTTTTAGCGGCAAAGAAATTTTTATTGCAGGTAAAACAGTGTGCAAAAAGAACAAAATTATGCGGATCCTGGTTTAATGGAAGTTCCAGGTAACCCGATAAATCATCCCCATTCTTATTTTTGAAATTTACTTTTTCGGTTCTCATAGCTTAACTTTTACTCGATAATCGAGGTTTAATTTTCCGAGACTTGCCTCGAAATCTAAAAATCTTTCCATTTAATGCTTCATGGACTTGCCGCGAGGTATTTTATTAAATGTACAAATTGTTTAGCGCAAGTGCCAAAACAAAAAAGCCGATTAAAAGATCAGAAAATATTTTGACGATATCCCCTAATTTTTAATCAGCTTTTTTATAAAATTTGGATCAGGTTTATTGCAACTCCTTTATTTTAATATTTCTAAACCATACTTTGTCACTGTGGTCTTGCAATGCAATATGGCCTTCTCTACTTTTTCCGAAATCTTCCCAATCTTTAAACTTCGAGTTTTCTACCAATTTACTCCATTCTTCTCCGTGAACCGGGAATTCGTTGATTAGAGTTCCATTTAAACGAACTGAACCTTTATTGGTTTTATGATTAATTCGTATTACCGTTTTGTTCCATTCGCCGGCATTACGGGTTTTATCTTCGCTTGGCGGCATCATATCGTAAAGTGCGCCGGCCTGTCTAACTTCACCGTTTTTAGCATCTGGATGTAATTTATTATCTAAAATTTGAATTTCAGGCCCGGTTAAATAAGGTTCAGAAAACTCTTCACTTTCCTGAACTCCCCACATAATTCCGCTGTTTCCTCCTTCTGAAATTTTCCACTCCAGGGAAAGTTCAAAATTAGTATAGGTGTTTTCTGAAATAAGGTTTTCTGTACTTTCACGTTCACCTTCCGCCGGAGTAAAAGCAATAACACCATCTTTTACCTGCCATTGGTCTGAAATTGAATCGGCGTTAAATGCTTTCCAACCTTCAAGGTTTTCGCCGTTAAATAGTTTGTTCCAATTATCTTCGTTACTGGCCATTGCGGTAGTATCTTGAGCAGTACTGGCTTCCTCTGCCTTATTTTCTTTTTTATCAGATTTACAGGCGGAAGCTATTACTGCAGCCGTTACTAAAATTAAAATATTTTTCTTCATTTACTTTTGATTTTTACCCTTTAGCGGGAATTTATCACGTGTAATTATTAATTTAATCGTGATCTTACGTCCAGCATTTTGCTGGTTTTACTCGATAATCGAGATTGAATGCTTCGAGGCTTTCCTCGAAATCAAATTGTATTTTTTAATAATAATGCTTCGTGAGCTTGCTCCGAATTAGGTTAATCTAAATATATTAATTAATTCCTAAGATTCGTTTTAATTTTTGTTCGTCTATTTCACTACCGGCAAAATCATCAAATTTCTTTTCGGTAGCTTCAATAATATGACTTTGGATAAAAGGTGCGCCTTCACGGGCTCCCTGGTCTGGAGATTTAATACAGCATTCCCATTCCAGAACTGCCCAAACATCGCAACCGTATTCGGTTAATTTAGAAAATATAGTTTTAAAATCTACCTGGCCGTCTCCGGGATGTCTATAACGCCCGGCGCGATCTATCCAGTCTCCATAACCGCCAAAAGAACCTTTTTTTCCGGTAGGATTAAATTCGGCATCTTTTACGTGGAACATTTTTATGAATTCGTGGTAGTGATCTATATAGGAAATATAGTCTAATTGTTGTAGCACGAAGTGGCTGGGGTCATACAATAAATTTACTCGTTTATGGTTATTGGTTGCTTCCAGAAAACGTTCAAAAGTTACGCCATCATGAAGATCTTCTCCTGGGTGAACTTCGTAGCAAACATCTACACCTTGTTCGTCAAATTCGTTTAAAATAGGAGTCCAGCGTTTTGCGAGTTCCTGGAACCCCATTTCAACAAGACCTTCCGGCCTTTGTGGCCAGGGATGTGCGGTATGCCAAAGCAGTGAGCCGCTAAAAGTACCGTGTACGTCTAAGCCAAAATGCCGGCTGGCGCGGGCTGCACTTTTCATTTGGTCCACGGCCCATTCGGTTCTCGCTTTTGGATTGCCTTTAACTTCATCTGGCGCGAAATTATCGAACATGGTATCGTAAGCTGAATGCACTGCAACAAGTTGACCTTGCAGATGCGTGCAAAGCTCAGTAACTTCTAACCCGTAAGATTCTACTTTTCCTTTAATCTCCTGGCAGTAATCTTTACTTTCACCGGCTTTTTTTAAATCTATTAAAGCCGACTCCCAGGTTGGGATTTGAATTCCTTTATATCCTAAATCTGCTGCCCATTTGCACAACCCATCCAAACTGTTGAATGGCGCTTTAGAATCCATAAATTGTGCTAAATAAACCGCAGGTCCTTTTACTGTTTTCATCTTGTTAAAATTTTATGCGTCTAATTTTATCCAAACATTTCCTTTGGCGTGAGAGGCTACAACTTTCTCAATAAAGTTCATTCCGCGTATACCGTCTTTCATTGTTGGGAATTCTGCGGGATGATATTTTTCACCATTAATTGCTTTTGCAACTCCTTTATAGATATTTCCCATAGAATCGAAAATCCCTTCCGGATGTCCTGGAGGCAATTTTGTTCCGTCTAAAGAAAGTGCCGAATTATATTCATGCCCGGGTTTTAAAACTTTAAGCGGTTGCCCGTCTTCTAGCTTATAAAGGTAATTCGGATTTTCCTGCTCCCATTTTAGGCCGGCTTTTTTTCCGTAGATCTTAACGGCAAAATTATTTTCCTCTCCGGTAGCGATCTGGCTGGATCTAAGTACTCCTTTTACATATTCTGAAAAACGAAGCAACACAGTACCGTCCACATCCATTTTATTATCTGAATACACATAATTTAGATCTGCTAAAAGTTCCTTTACTTCCAAACCTGAAACATATTCTATCATATCAAAAGCATGCGTACCAATATCACCAATACAACAGCTGATTCCTCCTTTTTCAGGATCAAGACGCCAAATACTGTTTCTTTCATCTTTATCGTGAATAATAGGATTTATCCATCCCTGGTAATATTGCACGTCTATTTTTTGAATTTCACCAATCTCGCCCGCCGCGATCATTTCTTTCATTTGGCGAATCATTGGGTAACCGGTATAAGTATAAGTTACCGCAAAGATGGTTTTAGATTTATTGAGGGTATCTTCAAGAATTTTAGCTTCTTCGTAAGAAGTGGTCATTGGTTTTTCACAAATCACGTTAAAGCCATTTTCCAAAAGCTGCTTTGCCATAGGGAAATGCAGGAAGTTTGGCGTAAGTATAGAAACAACTTTTATGCGCTCATCTTCCGGCAATTTTGCTTCTTCAGCAATTAAATGGTCCAGGTCTTTATAAACCCTATCGGTACCAATCCCTAATTCCTGAGCGAATTTTTTACTCTCTTCATGGTTGGGATTAAAAACCCCACCAACAAATTCAAATTTATCGAACATAGAAGAGGCCACGCGGTGTAAGATCCCGATAAGGGAATCGCCGCCACCGCCTAATACTCCTAATTTTATCTTTTTACCCATAATTTTTTAATCTTTTGCTTGGTTATATTTCAATATCCTTTTTCGCGATATCTTCATTTTTGAAGAAAATAGCAAATATTATCATTACCACAAAGGCAAAACCTGCCGGAACTATCCATATTTGTTGCCAGTTGTGTGTACCATCTGCGTTTAAATAGAGGTCACTAATTTGTCCTGCTACCCAGAAACCAATTAACATTCCCACCCCATAAGTGGCGAGAGTAATTAAGCCCTGTGCCGCACTCTTAATTTTTGGTCCCGCTTTAGAATCGGTATAGATTTGCCCGGAAACAAAGAAAAAGTCGTAACAAATTCCGTGAAGTGCAATTCCCAGAATTAGCATATAAACTAATTCGCCGGCGTTGCCATAAGCAAATAGTAAATACCGAAGTACCCAGGCTAACATACCGGCTAATAAAGTAATTTTAAAACCGAATTTCTTAAAAAAGAAAGGAAGTAATAAGAGGAATAATGCTTCAGAGATTTGCCCTATAGACATCATAAAAGTAGGATCTTCCATTCCAACTTCAGAAAGAAACGGGTTGGCATTTTGATAGTAAAAAGCTAATGGAATACAAATTAAAACCGATGAAATAAAGAACATCAAAAAGTTTCTTCCTTTAAGTAAAGCAAGCGCTTCCAGACCTAAAATATCAGATAAGGTTACTTTTTCTCCTTTACTGCTTGGCGGGGTTTTAGGTAAGGTAAAACTAAATAATCCTAAGACTGCAGAAGCAGCCGCAGCCATTAAAAACGTATATTTAAGCATTCCTTCTTCTCGCGCCATAGCAGAATCCCATCCAAATACCAGGCTAATTACCACTCCTGAAACAATCCATCCCAGTGTTCCAAAAACCCTGATGCTGGAAAACTGTTTAGAAGGATCTGTCATTTGGTAAAAGGAAATTGAATTTACCAATGCCAGGGTAGGCATATAAAGAATCATATAGCCTAAAACGAAAGGATAGAAATTAGTAAAATCTTCTGATTGAAACATCATATAAAGTAAAACCGCTCCTACGAGATGAAGAAATCCTAAAATTCGTTCGGCATTAAAAAAGCGGTCGGCAATGAGACCAATAAGAAAGGGAGCGATAATTGCTCCCCAGGATTGTGTTGAAAAAGCCATCCCGGTTTGGGCACCGGTAGCACTTAAATTTTGCCCTAAAAATGTTCCTAAAGTTACAAACCATCCGCCCCAAATAAAGAATTCGAGGAACATCATGGTTGATAGTTGAAATCTGGTTAAACTTTTCATTATCTACTCTAGCTTCTCTTAGTTATTATTAGTGTTTAGCTCGCTGCCAACTTCTATTAAAAGTTCTTTGGTTGCTTCAATACCTTCTTCTGCCGATAAATTCTCACCTTCATATTCTACACCCACAAAACCGGTATAACCCGCATCCTGTACAATTTTAAGGATTCTTTTATAATCTAGTGTAGTTTCTTCGCCTTCTTCATTAAAAGCGTAAGATTTTGCGCTTACGGCTTTTGCATAAGGCATCATTTCTTTTATACCCTGGTATTTTGGATACTCTTCAATACACTTTGCTTCCCAGCGTTCTCCACCTTCTCTTTTAAGACAGAAATTTCCAAAGTCGGGAAGGGTACCACAGTTTTCCATATTTACATCTTTAATTACTTCTACCAGTAATTCAGCGTTGGAAGAAAGGTAACCGTGATTTTCTACAAGAACATTTACATTTTTTTCAGCTGCATATTCACTAAGAGCTTTTAAACCTTCGGTAGCCGAAGTTTTCCACTCCTCCGGCTCTTCACTTCCAAAAAGATTTACACGTATAGAGTGAGCTCCCAGAAAACTGGCGGCATCTACCCATTTTTTATGATTTTCAACGGCTTCTTCACGTTCAGCTTTGTCAGGGCTGGCTAATTCCCCTTCCCCATCTATCATAATTAAAACATTCTCTACATTAAATTCTTCACTTTTAGCTTTTAAAGTATCCAGAACCTTCTGCATTGCTTCTTCCGGGTTTTCTGCTTTTTTAATTTTTTCAGCATAAAAAGCGCTAACATATTCAATACCTTCAAAACCCATTTCGTTTGCTTTTTCAGCAAAATCCATAGGATCTAACTCCCCGGCGAAAATAGGCCTGTTAAGCGACCATTGGGCAAGAGAAAGTTTAAAGAACGGCTCTGCATCTGCCTCGGTTTTAGTTTCAGATATATCAGTATTTTCTTTTTCTGATTTTTGGTCTTTACAGGAATAGATTCCGAGGAATAAAAAAAGTATGAGTGAAAGGGAGAAAATTTTGGTCGGTGTAATTTTCATAAAGTGAATTTTAGTTACTGGAATGTGTTGTTACTGATATTTTAGAATCTTAAAAGTATACTTTTTTTTAAAGAAGCAAAATTATAACCTTAAATTTATATATTTGGAAGGATTCGATTAACTAAATTATTAATTAACTACAAGACAGTGAGCAATTATTATGAAAATGACACTTATGATGCTATAGTCGTAGGTACAGGAATTAGCGGCGGTTGGGCCGCAAAAGAGCTTAGTGAGAAAGGATTCAAAACACTGGTTCTAGAACGTGGGCGTATGGTAAAACATATTGAAGATTATCCTACAATGAACGATGATCCCTGGGATTATAAGTTTAAGGGACAACTAACAAGGGAAGAGGAGAAACGTCAGCAAAAACAATCCCGTACAGGTTATACTACGAATAAAGCAAGTGCGCATTGGTTTGTAGACGATATTAAACATCCCTATAATGAAACTAAAAGATTTGACTGGATGCGTGGTTACCACGTAGGTGGAAGATCTATAATGTGGGGAAGACATAGCTACCGCTTAAGTGATCTGGATTTTGCTGCAAATAAGAACGATGGTCACGGTGTAGATTGGCCAATTCGCTATAAAGATATCGCTCCCTGGTATGATTATGTAGAATCTTTTATTGGAGTAAGTGGTGAGAATCTTGGTTTAAGCCAATTGCCTGATGGAAAGTTTCTACCGCATATGCCTTTAAATTGTGTGGAAGATCATCTTAAAAAAAGCATGGCCGAAAACTTTACTGATGGGCGAGTGCTAACTGCCGGAAGAGTTGCACATCTTACAGGAGATAAGGAATTTGAAGGCCGTTCAAATTGTCAGTTTAGAAATAGATGTATTCGCGGGTGTCCTTACGGAGGCTATTTTAGCAGTAATTCTTCTACCTTACCTGCAGCCGAGCGTACAGGTAATATGACTTTAAGACCAAATTCTGTAGTTCACGAAGTAGTTTACGATCCTGAAACCAAATTAGCTACCGGTGTAAAAATCATTGATGCGGAAACTAAAGAGGAAATAGAATTTAAAGCAAATGTGATTTTCCTTTGTGCTTCTGCCATTGCTTCTACAAGTATCCTTATGCAATCAAAATCTGATAGATTTGAGAACGGAATGGGGAACGATAGTGGGGAATTAGGACATAATGTAATGGACCATCATTTTCGTGCAGGAGCTTCAGCTAAGTACGATGGCTTTGAGGATAAATATTATAAAGGTCGAAAACCAAACGGAATTTATTTGCCTCGATTTAGAAACTTAAAAGATGGCGATAATCTTGACTTTAAACGTGGATATGGTTACCAGGGCGGTGCCGGTCGTGGAGACTGGAGCGAAACTATTGCTGAAGCATCTTATGGTAAAGAACTAAAAGAAGCTATAGTGAAGCCTGGAGGATGGACTATGGGCCTAATGGGCTTTGGTGAAACCTTGCCTTATCACGAAAATAAAATGACTCTGGATTATAATAAAACAGACGAATGGGGCCTTCCAACCGTAACTTTTGATGCTGAGTTCAAAGAAAACGAGCTTAAAATGAGAAAGGATATGGTAGACCAGGCTGTAGAAATGCTGGAGAAAGGTGGTTTTAAAGATATTAAACCTTACGATTATTTGGGTGCTCCGGGTCTGGGAATTCACGAAATGGGAACAGCCCGAATGGGTAGAGATCCAAAAACATCGGTTTTAAATGGTAATAACCAGGTGCACGCAGCTCCTAATGTATATGTTACCGATGGTTCGTTTATGACCTCTGCTGGTTGTCAAAATCCATCTTTAACCTATATGGCTATGACGGCAAGAGCAGCAGATCACGCTTCTAAAAATTTCAAAAAATCTAACGCCTAAAATTAGAATTATGAACAGAAGACAGGCATTAAGAAACATAGGACTTGGAGCTGGGGCCATTATCGTAGGCCCAACTACCTTAAACCTTTTACAAAGCTGTAAAAATGATCCTACCTATAACTGGGAACCTACATTTTTAAGTGCATCTAATGGTTTTGCGTTAAAACAGATTTTAGAGGTAATTATTCCCAAAACTGAAACTCCCGGAGCCGAAGACCTAAATATTGCTGAATTTATAGATTCCTATATGCAAGAAGTAGCTTCTAAGGAAAGACAGGATAAATTCAAACAATCTGCAGATGCATTTTCAAGAGCATTTAAGAATGAATTTGATAAAGAAGAAGGAGAAGGAAGTCCTGAAGAATATGACCAAATGGTGGCCAAATACTTAAAGGCTACTCCTGCTGAAATGGATGAGATTGCGAAACGAAATACCGAAACTCAAGATCCACAGGATAGAGATCTAAAAGTTACTTTAGATGCAGATGCCGGTTCCCTGGCTTATTTACAGGAGGTACGCAATATGGGAATATGGGCATATAAAACCAGTGAAGAGATCGGTGAAAATGTAATGTGGTATGATCCGGTTCCCGGGGAGTATATTCCTTGCGGACCAGTAGATGAATTAGGTGGAGGTAAAGCTATGTCTCTTTAATCATTATTTAAAACTTAAATCGCATTACTGAATAATTAAGCCCTCACAGTTTCATTCTGTGAGGGTTTTTTGATTTTTAAAATCAGAGTTTAGCGTGTTTTTCTTTGTGTTCTTATTCGGCAATAGGAAGGTATATATCTGCCTGCCATTGCGATTCATCCCCTCCCATTTGAGGATTATTCTGAAAAACCTCCAGGATATTCTCAGTTTTCACTGCAATATTATTTTTTTCTGCATAATCTATTAGATGCATCCAGGCGTAATGGGAAAACATATAATTTCCGTAATAACTGGCTTTTAAGGTTTTTTCCGCAGGAATATTTTTAATCTTAATAATAGGATGTGCCGGATATGATCCCATTTTTACAATAGGAAAACAGAAATTAAAACTGATTTGTTTAGTGGTTTGATCCCATGAATCAATTAGTATTCTGGGCCTGCCGCGTGTTTCTAGTTCATTGTTCAGGATATAACCAGATAATATATCTATGGTTTTCATCATCTCAAAAGCTTTCTGCTCAACGCTGCTTTCAGCATCTATGCAAGCACAAATATTTTCAGGAGAAGAGGTTTTTCCTTTAATTTTTACAGAATATAGTTTGAGATTAGCATTGAGGGCTTCTTTAAAAAACTGTATTTCTTCTTTCATTTCCTGTTGGAAATCGTTTTGCCCTGTTAGCAATAAAAAGCGATCCTTAAAGGAATGGTTTTGATTCTTAACATTCACTTTTACCTTATGAATAGAATCATTCTTTTTGCTAATGATCCAGTTAAGGTCGTAGGACTCCTCACCTAATTTTGCGTTTTGTAATACTTTAGAAAAGTCAGCTCCAATCGTTGTGTTCTTAATCTCCAAATTATCAAAACGAGGGACATCCAGCCTATAGGCTATTTCGCCGGGTATTGCTTTAGTTTCAAAATGAATTGCATAATCTCTATCCTTAATTGCAAAATACCAGAGCAAAAAAAGTACAGGTATACCTATAAGGATGAACAGCCAATTTTTTTTTGACATTTACTTAGTAGGTGAGAGGTTGTAGGTTGAGGTCTTTTACGACGTGGTTGCCCAAATTTTTCCCTTGAACAAGGCCGTTTTCTATAGCAGCACGATAGTGTATACCGCCATACAATCTACTTACGGCAGCCTCGCTGGCGGCGTGAGAGAAAGATTTAAAAGATCTTACCGGTAAGCCATATTTTACTTCAGTATCGTCTTCAAAACTAAATTCTTCCCCAAAAATTTTAGTAAGCACTATGGAAGCTGCCCCTGATACAACAGAATGACCACTGGAATACTCCGGGAATGGAGGAGTTTGTAAAACAGGTTTCCAATTTTCATCTACGTATTTATTAATTAAAGTTTCTGGTCTTACCAGGTTGCTACTGTATTTTTCCTCCCAGCAACTTATAAATCCGTCAGCAAGTGCGATAGCTGTGGCCGTGTATGCGTAAGAACTCTGAGCGAAATCAAGATCGACTTTTTTTGAGGCTATTTTGCAAATACCCATCCAGTGGCCTCCGGGAGTTATCTTTTTTGTAGCAAACATTAGATGACCACGTTGAGTAGAAACATAAGGGTTGCAATCCCAGAATTGAGCAATTTTAACCTCTTCAGCTTCATCTCCCTCTTTCTCCATTTTTTTGTTTATTTCATAAACTTCAATAAGTTCATCATAGAATGCCGTGCCTTCTTCTAAAGAGAAATCGGGGTGAGGTGCTGGTTTAAATTGGGAAGCAGAATCCAGGGTAAAAGGTCTTATTTTTGGCCAGTGTGGCTCAATCCCATCCATATAGGAAGGCGGCGTAGGCTGCCAACGACCCGGGTCGTCACTATACACGGAGTATTTAGGCATAGTACGCGTTTCTTTATAATTATCTTTATCTATCCATTTAGAAAGATGTTGCGCAACTTCCAGCCCATAAGATTTCGAGGTATTGAATTCCTCCTCATTCGTTTTTTTCCAATTAGTGTAAAGACTGTCACGATAGGAAGTTAGGAATTCTTCAGAAAATATTAATTTTTTTCCTATCTCCATTTGGGCAACCAGTGCTGCAACTTTAAAATTTATTTTAGCTGTAGAATCGGCTTTTGGAATTGGTTGTAGTTCCTTAAAATTTGAAGTTAGATCAATTAAATCTTTGTTCTCCTGTCGTATAATTTGGTAGGCGGCCAGGTTGGAATAAGCGTATATTCGGCTGGCTACCGGAGGTGAAAAAATATCATGCACCATAATATCTGTGATCTTATCAACAGTTTGATGATAATTTTCAGCAGAAATCACAATAGGTTTTTCTTCCTTAGTACAGGAACTTAAAACAACAGTACAAATAATTATATAAAGAAATTTCCTCATTTAATCCTTTAATTTATAAAATTCTGGTTTACCGTTATTCAGACTTACCATAAGATAATTATTACCACTGAAAGACACAATATCAAGGCTTCTTACACTTTTTTGCGTCAAATTTAAACCAATCTCAACACCCTCCAGAATTTCGCCATTTTTCGTAATAATATTTCCTGCCAGGGCATCAAACCTGCCGTGATAAGGTGTTACTCCAAAATAATTCCCGGCAACTAATACTTCTTCCTGATTATCCTTATTAAAATCTGCTTTTAAAAATGCCAAAATAGGTGCAGTTTGCAACGCATTTTTAAACGCTTTAAAAGTAAACTTTCCATCCTGATTTAGCAAATATCCGGAAGCCATTGTGTGTACTTCCAGTAAGTTAGCTTTTTCTAAAGCCTCTTTTTCAAAAATATTTTCAATGGTTTTTCCGGCAAAATCCTTATAAGCTGGGAATTTCTTACGTAAATAGGAAAGTTGCCCAACCAATTCATCCAGCCCATTTGCAGGATAATACTTTTCATTTTTTGCATAAGCCACAATTGTTTCTGTACTTCCGTTATTGTCAAAATCTGAATAATACATTTTTAACGGAAACTCTGCTGAAGCAGGGAATTTGGTGTTCAGCCCCCAATTTCCTAGCAAATAATCCATTTGCCCGTCGTCATTTATATCAAACGGAACGATGCTTTGCCAAAGGCCGTTTAGTTTTTTATCCAGGATTTTTCCTGAAATATTCTCTAATTTCCCATTGCTATTTCTGAAAAATTGCGGTGACATCCATTCGCCAATTACAATAAGATCTTCCTGGCCATCTTGATCAAAATCGGTCCAAATGGCGTCAGTTACCATTCCTAAGTTTTCTAATTCTGGATTCTTCTGAATCTTAAAATTTCCGTCTTCATTTATAAGCAAATAGGAGGATGGAAGTTTTCCAAAATCGTTAGAAACTGCCGCTCCGCCTACAAAAACATCCAGGTCCCCATCGCCATCAATATCACTTAATTTCGCTACTGAAGTATTTTCGAAATATTCAGGCAATTCTTTAGCCGTAAGTTCTCCATTTTCAAAGGCATAAAGTCTATCCAGTAAAGCATCAGCCTCGCCATAGAATTCACCACCGCCTGAAGTAACAAAAAGTTCATTGCTGCTATCCTTGTTTAAATTCGCAATAACTGCCGAGGTGTTTTCGGTTTTTTCATCTGCCTTCAATAATTTTAGATCCTGCTTTATAAAGGAATTCTTCTGTTGAAAATAGATTTCTGCCGAGTCAAATTTTGAATTTCCGAAGTAAATATCATCCAAACCATCAGCGTTTAAATCTCCAACTGCAACCGCTGGGCCGCGATCGGAAATTTGATAAGGAATCAATTTTTGGCGATCAAAATCTGTGTACCTGTTTTCCCGGTGGTTGAAATTAATACCCGGTAAAGAATCTATTTTCTCAAACCAGGGCTTTGGAGCAGGAAAAAGTTTTTTATAGTTGATCTTTTCAAGATTCTGACCTGGACTTATTTCTAAATGCTGATTTAGAACAACTCCTGTTTGTTTCTGAAATGTATTGTCTGGCCAAATAATTAAGAGGGAATCTAATTTCTTATTCTTCTGAAATCCGAAATGAATAATAGGTTCTGAAGAAGATTGAAATCCCTTAGAATTATAGAGCTGACGGGTTTGCATTTTGCCATCCTGCCAGGCGATTGCTTTTGTGCCAATCCCGAATGTATTTTTATTTTTCAGCTTAAATGATAATTGTAAGTAAGCCGAAGTGGAATCAGATTGGTTTTCGTAAATACTCGCATTAGCATCAATATTATTACTCACAACATCCAAATCGCCGTCATTGTCTAGATCGGCATAAGCGATTCCCGTAGAGATCACAGAATCGCGCGTAATCCATTTGCCCGATTGATCTTTAAAATCAAGGTCTTCCGAACCTTTAAAGACATAATTGTGCACCTTTCCCGATGGCATCCTATCCAGGGCTTCGTTATCTACCAGGCGAGTATTATTTATTTTATTACGGATCTGGTTACTGGAAACATATTTAATATAATCCAAATCGTTAGGGCGTTTTGGAATCCCGGTTGCAATAAAAAGATCCTGAAATCCATCCTGATCAAAATCGGCGAACAGGGGAGCCCAACTCCAATCTGTTGCTGCTACGCCATTTAAAAGTCCGGTTTCCTGGAAATATTCACCGCGTTGGTTAATATGGAGCATATTCCTGGTATACTGGTTATGATATCCAAGTTCTTCGGTTTTTAGTTTATCCAGGTCTCTGGGATCGTCACCTACAGATGCTTTTAAAACTTTTTCATCTTCCGGAAGCATATCCAGCGTCATCATATCTATAAAACCATCATTATTCACATCGGCCGCATCATTTCCCATTGAAAACCGACTCACATGCCCAAATTTAGATTTTAGCGTTTCGGTAAAGGTACCGTCGCCGTTATTTAAATAATAATAGTCGTCTTCATGAAAATCATTACTTACATAAATATCCGTAAAGCCATCATTATTAAAATCAGCGGTAGCGAGGCCCAGCCCATAACCATTTGCACCTCCATAAATGCCGGCTTCTTCACTTATATCTGTAAATTTTCCGTCGTCATTTCTTAAAAGTTTATCTCCACTTTCTGCAATCCGCTTATTGCGAATATCAGCCGGGCCATAAGTATTTACAGTGTGTACGGCATGGTTTAGGAGATACATATCCAAATCGCCATCGTTATCAAAATCGAAAAAAGCAGCGGTAGAAGAATAATTCCTAAAATCTAACCCGAATTCTTCGGCTTTTTCAGTAAATGTACCATCACCGTTATTGATGAATAATTCGTTTTTTCCATTTAAACCGTTGATTCCAGAGACGGCGCATACATAAATATCCAGAAAACCATCGCCGTTAACATCAGCCATAACTACTCCGGTATTCCAGTCTGAATTTCCTGCCACGCCAGCCTTTTCTGTAATATCTTCAAACTGCATATTTCCCTTATTGAGAAAAAGCTTGTTTTTCACCTGGTTTCCGGTAAGGTAAATATCGGGTAGCCCATTGTTATCAATATCTCCAACGGCTACACCGCCGCCATTGTAGAAGTATAAATAATCTAAAATATTAAGCGCGTTGGTTTCCGTAAGCTCGTTGCTAAAATTTAAGCCTGTAGTTTCTGCCGGAAGTTTTTCAAAGAGAAAATCCTCAGGTGTTTTTTCTTTTTCACAGGAAGCGAAAAAGATCATTAAAATTATCAGGCTAAAGGGCTTTTTCATCGAACTTAAAGATTTTTGGTTCCTGATTATTTATGGCTACTAGAATTAAAATTTCTCCATTTTTATTTGAAATTTTCCTGATATACTTTACTTCGCCATCAATGGAGAATCCTGATTTTTCTGCTGGAATAATTTCCATAGCTCCGTTTTTACCAATTTTAAGCAGAAGACCTTTATTTGCGTCCAACCGGGAAAATTGGGGTTTTAAGTCAAAATCGTTTCCGGCAAGCAAGAAATAGTTATTTCCATTCTTAGTGGTTAAATGCTCTATCGCATGAATGCTGGAAAATTGTGCTTCTGCGGGGAGTTCTTTAAATTCATAATTTCCTTTAGAATCGCTTAAGGCCAAAAGACTATTAAATGTTGTTATTTCTTTTACGATGGAATTTTCAACAATTTCAGTAGAAAAGAGCTCTTGAATAGATTTTGTGGCATATTCTGAAAATTTTAAATTCTGCTTTTTTATTGCTGAAATTTGGCCGGCCAGTTCCCGTCTTAAATGAATTGGAACATCTTTGCCATCTATATTTCTGGTGAAAATTTGCTCTATAGTGCCATTATTGTCAAAATCGTTAATATAAACTTTAACCGGGTTTTCGGCTGAAGTTTGATAAAACGAGTTGGTCCCTCGATTTCCTAAAATAAAATCAGGGTTTTCATCTTTATTTATATCGAAAACCGAAAGAGCTGTCCAGGCTCCGGAAATTTCGTTCAGGTTATTTTCGTCAAGTTTAAAAGAATTTCCATTGTTTAGAAGAATTTTAGGTGCCATCCAGTCGCCGGTTAGCACGAGATCTTTTTTATCATCACTATTAGTATCGCTCCAGGAAGCATCGGTTATCATTCCCAGATCATTAAGAATATAAGCTTTCCCATCGGTTACATCTTTAAAACTTCCTTTTCCATCATTTTCTAATAATTGATGTTTTGGGTTAATTCCAAAAATTCCCGGAACGCTTCTGGTTCCTATAAATAGATCGGTATCGCCATCATCATCAAAATCGTGAGGCGCGATTACAGAAGTATTTTGTGCAGAATTAGGTAGTTGGTATTCTGAAGCCCTGAAATTTCCATTTCCCTGATTTATATAAATTATATTGCGAAATACTTCTTTATCTACGTTTGCTTCATTCCCACCAGAACCTACTATCAGGTCTGGTTTATTATCGCCATTTACATCAGCAAAAACAGCATAGGTGTCTTCAAAACTTGAATTTGAGCTAAAAACTTCAAGATTTTTTTCGCTGAAGTTTCCTGAATTATTCTGTAAATAAAGAACTCCTGCCTGGCTTTTTGCGCCTCCTAAGTATAAGTCTTCGTTACCATCTCCATTAACATCTGCCACAGCTAATGCAGGACCTTCCCGGGACAGCATTTTTGAGATGAGCCCTTCGTAATCGTAATCTATATAGTTATTCTCTGTGTGCGCTTTAAAGTTTGCCTTTACTTCAGAAAATATGGGTTTTATATTATTTTGCTGTGGCTTATAGGTTGAATTAGCTTCAGCCTGATTAAATTCTAAAGTGGTATTGATCTTAGGATTTTCAACGAGTTGTGTTGATCTATCTGGCCAGATAATTCTGAGGGAATCTATTTTTTTTGCTTTCCCCAGGCCAAATGTTAGGCTGTAATCTATTGAAGATTGAAAACCTCGAGTAGGAATTAATTCCTGAGAAATCACCTGATTATTGAGGTAGAGGAGTGCCTTGCTGCCAATAGCAAATGTGTTTTTGTCATTACCTCGGAGATTTAATTTTAAATAATTATTCCCCAATTTTTCTGTAGATCTATTTTTAAAAATAAAGATTTCCTGGTTTACATTGTTTACCACGAGGTCCAGATCGCCATCGTTATCCAGATCAGCATAAGCAGAGCCGTTAGAGAAGCTGGGTTCATTTAGGCCCCAATCTTTAGTTTTATTATCAAATGTTAGGTCTTGATTATTCTGAAAGGCATAATTAGGAATAGGATTGCTAGGCATTTCACTTAGAATGGAGTCAAATTCTTTTTTCTTACCGGTAAGGACCATTTCCTGAAGAATATCGTTGGCAAAGAAATCCATAAAATCCTGGTTAGTAAGGTCATGGTAGATACCATTGCTCACATAAATATCTTTGAAGCCGTCATTATCCATATCAAAAATTAGGGCACCCCAACTCCAGTCTGTTTGTGCAACACCACTTTGAAATGCGATTTCAGAGAACGAATTTTCCCCGGTATTGAGCTGTAGGGTGTTCTGCATAAACTGGTGATAAAAATCCCTGCTTTCTTTAAGTTTATAGATATCAAATCGCTCAAAATCTGTAGTTTCTTTAAGGCGTTTATCGCTTTCCGGAAGCATATCGGTCACAAATATTTCTGGGCGAGCATCGTTGTTAATGTCGGCCATATCTGCACCCATAGAAGAAAGACTAAGATGTGAAACCCGGTTTTTAATGTCTTCATTAAAAGTGCCATCGCCGTTATTTATATAAAGGTAATCCCGCTCATAAAAATCGTTAGAAATATAGAGGTCGGGTAATTGATCGTTGTTTACATCACCTACGGTAACTCCAAGTCCGAAACCTATTAAGCTTCCGTAAATTCCTGCTTCTTCACTAACATCGGTAAATTTCCCATCATCGTTGCGTAGTAATTTATCACCACCGCCTTTAAAGATCTCCGGTAGATCCCAGTCTTCACTTCTAAGATCTCGCTTGTTATTAAAACTAAGGCTGGAAACCGGGATAAAACTATTGTTGAGAATATATACATCAAGATCCCCGTCACCGTCATAATCAAAGAAAGCGGCGTGGGTGGTAAATCCGTTTTCATCTAAGTTATAGGAAGAGGCGTCTTCAGTAAAGGTTAGATCTCCGTTATTTATAAAAAGTTCATTTTTACGATCGGCCCCTTCGATATTTCCGGCATTGCTAACATAGATATCTAGAAGACCGTCGTGATTAATGTCTACAAGGCTTACACCGGTACTCCAATTTTTTGTTCCTGCTGTGCCTGAGCTTTCAGTAATATCTTCAAATTTAAAATCGCCTTTATTCAGGTAAAGTTTGTTTTTACCAAGATTTGAGGTTAGATAAATATCCGGGAGACCATCGTTATTGATGTCACCAATACCTACACCGGCTCCATTATAGAAATTTCGATACCTAAAGATGTTGAATTCTTTAGTATTGGTAATAGTATTTTCAAAATCTATTCCTGTTTCGTCAGATTTCATTTTAGTAAATAAAGCATCTTTATTTTCCTCTTTTTCTTGTAGTTCTTTTTCCTGCTTATCGTCTGAACAAGAAATAAAAATCAAGTTAATAAGAATTAAAATGAAAGTCGTAGAGGTAGGGAAGTGGAGGTTCAATTTCATTAAGCTAATGCAGGTTTTGATATGGGCTTTTACGCCTAGCAATTTAAGCAAATTTTAAGAAAAGTTTAGGTGTATAAAAAAGAAAAGAGACTAAAAATGCAATGCATTGATAGCCTCTTTTATAAAACTAATTCAAGTTATTAATAACCTTCGTTCTGTACTAAGTTAGGATTAGAAGTAAGTGCAACTGATGGAATAGGGAATAGGTTAACAAATTCGCCTTTGGCTTCTTTAAACTCCCAGGCTGTATTGAACTGGCCAAATCTAATAAGATCCTGCCTTCTCCACAATTCGATATACAATTCTCTACCTCTTTCATCCAACATATCCTGGTCGGTTAATGATCCTAAAGGAGAAGCCTGTCTTAGTTCTCTTAACTCATTAACCATATCAAGTGCTGATGCATCTGCACTTCCACCTCTCATTACGGCTTCTGCTTTCATAAGATGAGCATCGGCATACCTGAACAAAATCATGTGGCCGGCAAAAGCTCCATTTGATGGGTGATATTTTAAAACCCTTATCCCAGTACTTTCACTATTACCTAGCAAACCTGGCATTTCTTTGGTGAAAAATAGAGGGTTTCCTCCACGGTCTTCCGTTTCAGATCCATCCAGATTGTATTGTTGACCATACAGAAAACCAAGTCCGATATCTGATCCATCTACAAAACCATCGCCATCTTCATCCTTTCGTCCAGCGAAATAACCTTCAGAAGTTGTAGGAGATGTTCCTTCGAATGGCACATAACCTCTTCTTTCTTCCTGATTAGCGCCAGGATGATTATTATCATCATCTCCTTCAAATAGATCATAAAATTCCGCTAGAGTAGAGAATCCATTCCATCCACCTCCTGAATTATCTGGAGTAGTTTGGAAGTAATGAAGACCGTTCCACATTCTAGAACCTACACCGGTTTCTGTAAAAAATATAGTTTCAGAATCTACTGCTGGTGTAAAGAGTTCGAAGAAACCACTTTGTAAACCAAAACCTTCAGCGGCTATAGCATCAACGTGATTTATTACCTGGTTCATATCTTCAGTAGCGGCTGAACCGGTACCTGTATATATATGTTTATTGAGATACAATTTTGCCAGTAGGTAATGAGCCGCCGCTTTAGAAGCAAACTTAGCATCTGGTCCTGGTCCTGTACTTGGCAGGTCTGGCATAGCTTCGGTTAAATCCTGAAGAATAAAATCAAAAGCTTCTGATCTTTGCATAACACGAGGATTTACAGAAGGTCCTTCATCTACTTCTCTAAAAGGAACCTGGCCATATAAGTCCATTACCCAATACATACTAAAAGCGCGAAGAAATTTTGCTTCGGCTAATTGCTGAGGATTTGCATTACTTTCTGGAGCAATAATCTCAGATAAGTTAAATACATTCCGGTTATTATTGTTCCAGGTGTTAAGTACAAACTGGTGGTTTGCATCCCAGGTATGCTGGTGCAAAGTTCTCCAAAGTCCATTGTCACCCCAGTCGGTTCCTCTTGTAGGTACCAACATTTCATCAGAAGAAACTTCCTGTAATGCAAAAAGGTTTTCCTGGGTATCTAGTTGGCCTCGCAAGTTATTGTAGTTGTTAACCAGAGCAGAGGATACATCTCCTACTCCAGAAAATCCTTCTCCCGTATCTTCACGAAAGATAGAATCTGTTTCCTCGAGTTCCAGGTCTGTACATGCTGATACTCCCAGCAGTACTCCCAGAACAATCGTGGATTTCATTAAATTAATTTTCATAATAATTTTTTATTTAGAATGATACATTTAAACCTAAGGTCACAGTTGTAGCCCTTGGATAAGTGGTGTATTCAATACCTGCGGTAGGAATACCATTTAAGGATTTATCTGTGTTCACTTCTGGATCTAAACCACTATAATCTGTGATAAGAAATAAATTTTGTCCCGTTGCACTTATTCTTAAAGATTTAAGGAAACTATCTTCATTTATATCAAAATTATATCCTAAAGTAGCATTTTGTAATCTCAAGAAATCTCCTTTTTCAAGGAAACGTGTTGAAACATCTGGTGCGTTATTAGCAGCCTCACCATTACCAATTACATTACGGGTAACGTTTGATCCTGAATTAAGAGCTCCTGCAGTAAAGAAAGCGTTCTCTGTGTTATTGTACACATAAAAACCAAACTGTCCTGTTAAGAAAGTAGAAAGATCCCAGTTCTTGTACTCAACTCTGGTAGAAATACCAAGGTTGGTTGTTGGTAAAGCACTTTTTCCGGTAAAGGTTTGCACATCTCCATTAGGATAAATTGTTTGTCCGTTCTCATCAAAACCACCAAACTCACGTAGGTAATAAGAGAAAAGAGGTTGTCCTCCTGCTAATAGTTGAGCATAAGCATTTGTTAAACCCTGGCCGTTAATTCCACCGGTTTGTACGCTACCATCAAAATCTTCGACCATGTTGTCGTTATAAGAAATGTTGAAACCTAAATTCCAATAAAAATCTTCGTCGTTAAACAGGTCGTAATCAAGACTAAACTCAATACCTTTATTTACTACGTTAGCATCTAGATTCTCCCAAACAAAATCTTGTGCTGCAGGTTGTGCAGAAAAGGTTTGGAAAAGAAGATCTGTAGTCTCTTTATAATATACATCAAGCGAACCACTTAAGCGGTCTTGCATAAAGCCAAAATCAAGACCTATGTTAGTTTGAGAAGTTGTTTCCCATTGAAGGTCTTCATTTCTAAAGGTAACTTGTCCTGTTCCTGGAATGTTTACAATTCCGTTATCACCTACACCAACACCTCCAAATCTTTCACGAGAAGTGTAAAGGTTGTAAGGAATTTCCTGGTTTCCTGTAACTCCATATCCTAATCTTAGTTTTAAGGTTGAAAACGTGTCAGGTATAAAATCTTCTTCAGCCATTTGCCATGCGAAAGCACCAGATGGGAAGAAACCATATTTATTATTTCCACCAAATCTTGTAGAACCATCGGCTCTTAAAGTAGCAGTGAATAAATATTTTTCTGCTACGCTATAATTTAATCTACCAAAGAAAGACTGAAGTTCGTCTACTGTGTAGAAAGTATCGCCTGCAAGAGCGGCAACATTTACTCCAGATGGAGCATCAGGTCTATCGGTTGCTATTTCAGGAAAAAGGCGGTTAACAAATAAACCGTTTTCATCAAAACCATATTGTTGGTAAGATCCCTGAATAGAATTCTCAATAGCATCTCTGCTGCTTTGCAAGTCGTTGATCATTGCTCCCATGTTCATATCCTGGAATCCCCAGCCACCAACATCGGTTCCGCGGCGTTCAAACTCCTGATAAGAATATCCTACTAAAGCATCGAACTTAGAGTTTTCAAAGTCTTTATCATAGTTTACAGTGAATTCAAAAAGTGTATTGGTACTTTCAATCTCATTAATTTGAGATCTACCGTTACCGGGTACAGCGCTTTGAATGCCCTGGATATCTCCAGAAATTGCAAAACCTCTATAAGATTCAGCCTTATCGTAACCTACATTTGCCTTAGCCGATAAGTTTTCCATGATATCATATTCTGCAGATGCATTTAAAATAAACCTATCGGTTTCAGTTTCATCTTCAGTATATTTTAATAGGGACGTAGGAATAATTTGTCCCGTGAAATCTTCGGGTGCTGGGTCTGGATTTGCAGGTAATGTAGGATTAGCTCTGTATGCAGCTCCCAGTAAATCTCCCTGGAATCCGGCATTGTTTGAAATAGGAGCTCGCTTATCATTTACTCGCGATATACCAGTTTGTAAGGTTAAATTTAATTTATCATCAAATAATCGATGATTAATATTTAATCTACCTGAAAGTCTTTCCATTTCTGAATTCTCTACAATCCCCATAAGATCAGAATATCCTAAAGAAACTCGATAATTTCCCTGCTGGTAAGAATTTGAATAAGAAAGGTTGTGTTCCTGGGTAAATGCAGTTCTGGTGATTTCATCCTGCCAGTCTGTATCTGCTCCTTCATCAACAGAATTAACATCTCCACCAATTGCGCCGTAAGCTTCAAGCCATTCTTCGCGATCAAGTAAATCATATCTGTTTGCTGGTGTAGCAATTCCAAGGTTTGTGCTGTAATCAATACGGCTTTGCGAACCTCTACCAGATTTGGTAGTAATAATAACCACCCCGTTCGCACCACGTGAACCGTAGATTGCAGTTGCAGAAGCATCTTTTAACACACTCATGCTTTCAATATCCTGAGGGTTAAGAAAGTTAAGCGGGTTTTTAGGGGAGCTATCTCCAAAACCAGCATTAGAACCACCGGCGGCCACGTTAGTACCAGATAATGGCACTCCATCTACTACAAATAAAGGATCATTTCCACCTCGTACAGAAGTTGTACCTCTAATCCGGATGTTTACTCCGGCTCCTGGTTCTCCACTAGTTGTAGTTACTTGTAAACCTGCGGTTCTACCCTGAATCAATTCTTCAGGTGAAGCAACAACTCCACGGTTAAAATCCTCTGCGGAAACAGTCGCAACTGCACCCGTGGCATCCCGTTTTTGTACATTTCCATAACCAATAACTACAACCTCACTCAACGCAGCGGCATCTTCTGCCATTGTTGCATCAATTGTTGTTCTTCCGTTTACCGGAATTTCTTGCTGGGCATAGCCTACAAAGCTAAATACCAATACCCCATCTGTTGGAACATTGTTTAAGGAATAGTTACCGTCAAAATCTGTAACGGTACCATTAGAAGTTCCTTTAACAACAACGTTCACTCCTGGCAGAGGCATTTCCCCATCGGTTACTGTTCCCGTTACTGTTTCCTGCGCCTGGGTAAATCCAAAGCAGAAAATAGCACTTAGAAACAAACCGATTTTGAGTAATCCATGTTTCATAAATTTAATTTTACAGTTGATTAATTAAACCATTAAGTTGAAGTCCTAAATTAGTAAAAAATTATGCTAATTATAAACAGCATATTAAGCGCAAACGTTTTCGCATTTATAAAAGCCTTAACATCGACTGTTAAAATTCAACTTTTCGATAAGATAATATTTATATTAATAAATTCTTACAGGGAATTAAGGTACTGAAATTCAGTGACATAATTAATTAATAAATGCCTTGTATCTTATGAATTACGTATTTTTCAGATTTTGTTAATAAATATTTAACTTAAGGTTGTTTTGATGTCATTATTGGTAGTTTTTTGGGAGAAATTTTGACAGAAATCTCTTCTTTTTCTCCAAGATACTCTCCGTCAATCTGGAAAGCAACCGGCTTTTTACAGAAAACCTTAGCTTCTTTAACAGGAATTATCTCCACAAATTCAGAGTTCACGTCGGTTTCGTTACGAAGAGTTTTTAGAATCTCCAGCGTATCAAAATTTTTAAATAAAAGGATTTCAAAAATTCCGTCATCAATTTTTCCTTTAGGATTTACATTAGCGCCGGTTCCATATTTTTTAGCGTTGGCAAAGGCCAAAAGAATTCCCTGTTTATTAAAACTTCTATTTTCCAGTCTAACTTCAAACTCAAAAGGATATTTGCTATACCAAAGTGTAGGGATAGACTGAAGAAGATATCCCATTTTTCCTCTAATCCTGGAATGTTCGTAGTTTTTAATTAATTCGGCATTTAGCCCAAGGTCCCCAATGTGCAAACAAAGCTCACCATTTATTTCCAGCATATCCATTAGCGTTATAGAATTACCAAGGGCAATGTTTATTTGTTCCTTTAGATTTTTCGGGATTCCTAAATTAATCGCAAGCCCGTTTGCTGAACCAGCCGGTATTATAGCAATTGGAATTTTATTATTTATTAATGCTTCGGCAACCAGTTTTATAGTTCCATCCCCACCGGCTATTAAAATGCGATCAAAAGCACGCTCATCAACCAGATTTTGAATTTTTTTCCGATCATTCTCACCCGTAGTTCTGTAGGTAGTTAACTCGGCATTAATCTTTCTTACCTCTGCTTCAACGTTTTGAATGATATTTTCTTTATTAATATCTCCCGAAATGGGATTTACAATAAGTAAAACCTTCTGTATTTCTTTCATATAGCTTCAAAATGTTCTTAAATTTAATTATTTTGGGATAAGAAAAATTCAATAAAAATCTAAAATTTTGAAATTAGATCTAAAACTTTATCGTGGTTATGTTAATGACCAGGAACTTAATGTATACGGGCATTTGTTTAAATCCTGGGCGCCAGATAAATATAGAATGGATAGAAGCGGACTTAAACATGCTGTGGCCATTATTCACATGTTTCGCATTAGTCCATTAAAAAACAGGGAAATCACGTTAAAGTTTAAAAACATTGAGGTTACGACTAAAACTTTAGATGATGGTTATTTTAGGTTTTCCATTCCTTTTTCTGAAGAATTAAAAAGTGGTTGGCACGAATATGAAGTGAGTTGCAAAATTAAAGATTTTGGAATGATAGAAAAGGGTGAATTCTTAAAGCCACATCCTTCTAAATACGGAATCATTTCAGATATTGACGATACATTTTTAATTTCCCACAGCAACAGCGTTTTTAAAAAACTTTACGTGATGCTCTCTAAAAACATCAACAAACGTAAGGCATTTGACGATGTAGTAGAACATTATAAACATCTAAGCCGCGCCGGGCAGGATTCTGAACATGCTTCAAACAGCTTTTTCTATGTTTCCAGTAGCGAATGGAATTTATACGAGTTTATTAACGAATTTGCTAAAATGCATGAGTTACCAAAAGCGGTAATAAAACTTAAAAAAATTAAAACTAGAATTTCAGATTTTCTCTTTACCGGTCGTGGAAGCCACGATCATAAATTTGAAAAGATTAAAGATATAATTTCGTTCTACCCAAATATCCCTTATGTACTAATTGGAGACGATTCCCAAAAAGACGCCGATATTTACGAACGCATCTGCAAGATTTTTCCGAAGAGTTTAAAAGCGGTTTATATAAGGCAAACGGGTAAAAAGAAAAAATCTGAAATAACTACAATTCTAAAAAACATTGAAAGTCTTGGCGTTAGCATTTGTTACTTCAAACATAGCCATAAGGCCATAGAACATTCACGTGAAGAAGGGATTATTTAAGATTTCTGAACCCTATATTTACTGAAATTTAAGTCGAAGAATTACTTAACCTGAAACCCCATTATTTGAAAGTACAGGACTATATACAATCCCGCGCGCAATTATCCGCCAAAAGCATACAAAATACTATCGCACTTCTAGAGGCCGATGCTACAATTCCTTTTATTTCCCGATACCGAAAAGAAGCTACAGGAAATTTAGATGAAGTTGCTGTGGAAAAGATTGCGCAATTGCTTACAACTTTTAATGAACTGGAAAAGCGGAAAGCTGCAGTTCTTAAATCAATAAAGGAGCAGGATGCATTGACCGATGTTTTAGTTGAAAAAATTGAAAAAGCCACAACTTTAACCGAAGTTGAGGATCTTTATTTACCCTATAAAAAGAAGCGAAAAACAAAAGCAGATACAGCACGTGAAGCCGGGTTAGAGCCACTTGCTAAAATTTTGATGGCACAAAACGCTCAAAATATCGAGCAATCTGCCAAGCAATTTCTTTCTGAAAAAGTAAAAACCAGGGCTGAAGCTTTTACCGGCGCAGGCCATATTATTGCTGAATGGATAAATGAGAACACTTACGTTAGAAATTCGCTAAGAAGATTATATACTCGTAAAGCGCAATTAAGTACAAAGTGGGTAAAAACTGAAGAGGAACATCCTGAAGCTTCAAAATTCACTCAGTTCGAAAAATGGGAAGAGTCGCTAAATAGAATTCCTTCGCATAGATTTCTGGCAATTCACCGTGCCGAAAAACTAGGGATTATAAAAGTGAAGCTGGAAGTTGATAAAAATGAAGCATTACAGCTTATTGAAAAATCAGTAATTAAGAATCCGGGTTTTTCCGGAATAAAATATATAAAAATCTCTATTGAAGATGCCTTTACCAGGTTGTTAAAGAAATCATTTGCCACCGAATTCCTAGGGGAAGCTAAAGAAAAAGCTGATGAAGATGCAATCGCGGTTTTTGCTTCTAACCTGGAGCAATTGTTAATGGAAGCGCCATTAGGCAGTAAACGTATTCTTGCCATAGACCCGGGTTTTAAATCTGGCTGTAAAATGGTTTGCTTAGATGAACAGGGAAACCTTTTGTATAACGAAGCCATATTTCCTCACCCACCACAGCGGAAGACAGAGGCGGCTTCAGCAAAAATTAAAAGTCTGGTAAACGCTTATAAAATTGAAGCCATTGCAATAGGAAACGGAACTGCTGCCAGGGAAACGGAAGAATTCATTAAGAAAGTGTATTTGCCAAAAGAAGTTTCGGTTTTTACGGTTAATGAAGCTGGTGCATCGGTATATTCGGCCTCTAAGATTGCCAGGGAAGAGTTTCCTAATTATGATGTCACTGTGCGTGGAGCTGTTTCCATAGGACGAAGATTAAGTGATCCTCTTGCAGAATTGGTAAAAATAGATCCTAAATCTATAGGAGTAGGGCAGTACCAACACGAAGTAGACCAGGTTAAATTAAAGGAAAAGTTAGATGTGGTGGTCATGAGATGTGTGAATAAAATTGGGGTTAACCTAAATACCGCGAGTAAGGAATTACTTTCTTATGTTTCCGGAATAGGTCCGGGATTAGCACAAAATATTTTAGATTATAGAAAAGAAAATGAACGATTTATAAGCCGAAAAGAATTGCTGAAAGTGTCAAGACTTGGGGCCAAGGCTTTTGAGCAATCTGCCGGGTTTTTAAGAATTAGAAATGCTGAAAACCCTTTAGATAATTCTGCTGTTCATCCTGAAAGTTATTTTATAGTCGAAAAAATGGCTAAAAATAATGGCCTAAAACCCGAAGCGCTTATTGGGAACAAACAAATTCTGGAGAAAATTAATCCTGAAGATTATATATCTGGAGATTTAGGTTTACCCAGTTTAAAAGATATTCTGGAAGAATTAAAAAAGCCGGGTGCCGATCCCAGGGCGAAGAAAAAGCCTTTTAATTTTGATCCTTCCGTAAAAAGCATAGCCGATCTTAAACCGGGGATGAAACTACCGGGTATAGTAAACAACATAACCAATTTTGGCTGTTTTGTGGATATAGGAATTAAAGAAAGCGGACTTATACATATCTCTAAACTCGCCAATGAATTTGTGAGCGATGTAAATACCGTGGTAAAATTAAACCAGGAACTGGAAGTTACTGTCCTCTCGGTAGACGAAGAGAAAAAGCGTGTTCAGCTGAGGGTGTAAAATAAACTCTGTCTGAATAGAATTATTTATTAATTTCAATCAGACAGAATTATGACAACAAAAGAACAACAGGAATTCGAGAAAAAGGTGCTTGACCAGTTTATGTCAGGCAAAAGCCTTTTTGGTGCAGACGGAGCCTTTGCACCGATGCTAAAGAACGTAATTGAGAAAGCCCTTCAGGCAGAAATGGACTCCCATCTGGATAGTGATGAGCGTGCCAAGGGGAATAAGCGTAATGGCAAAGGAAAGAAAAAGCTTAAAAGTGGCTTTGGTTCCTTTGATATTGAGACCCCTGAAGATCGTCAAAGCAGTTTTGAACCG